>JAEUKN010000100.1 GCA_016794305.1 Alphaproteobacteria bacterium
CATGATTTATCCGTATATCAAAGATTACAAAGGTAATATGGGCAATTTATTCTGCTGTTTCAAGCTATTGACAAGGGATTTATCGAGATTATAGATGTCCTGGCCATAGATTAATTTTCCCGCATCATCGCGCCACATGGTGAAATAAAGCAGATAGACGGGCACGGTTTGCGCGGCGCGGATTTCATTGGTTTTGCCGCGTTTTAGTTGGGCATCGAGTTGCTTCTCGCTCCACCCCGCATTGTCATCCAGAATAAAATTGGCGATGCGGCGCGGCTCCGCAAGCCTCACGCAACCCGAACTTTGCGCCCTGTCATCCTTTTGGAAAAGCCCCGGCGTATTGGTATCATGCAAATAAATATCATATTGATTGGGCATCAAGACGCGAATAACGCCGAGCGCATTGGCCGCCCCCGGCCCCTGAACCATTTGAATGGCGCCCAGGCCGCCGGACGATGTATTTTGCCAATCGATATCCTCCGGTGAGACATCAATCATGTGATTATATTCGGCGGAATAAACCCGAAAGGCAATGCCCTTTTCCGCCAATGCCTGCGGATTTTTGCGCAGCATCGGCAGGTAATCTTCTTTTTTAATCGTGTCGGGCACATACCATGACGGGTTAAAGCGAATGCCCACAATCTCATCGACAAAGCTCATGGTCGGGCGTTTGGGGCGGCCAACCACCACCGGCATTTTAAATTGCGTGCGACCGTTTTCCACGGCCCAGAGCTGCATGGCGGGGATATTGACCTCAATATATTTCGTT
>JAEUKN010000101.1 GCA_016794305.1 Alphaproteobacteria bacterium
TTTGCGCCGCAACGGCGTGCCGCTGGTTGGGATTGCGGTGTTCCCCCAGCCCGGGGCCAACAACGTGGCCATTGCCGACGAAGTCTATAAACGGTTAGATCACATCAAGGCCGATGTTCCCGCCGATATTCAGGTTGGCATTGGGTTCGACACCACCCAGTATATCCGCCAATCCATCAACGAAGTCGTGGAAACCATCGCCATTGCGTTCGGGTTGGTGGCGCTTATCATCTTCCTGTTTTTGCGCGATTGGCGTACCACCATCATCCCGGTGCTGGCCATTCCTGTTTCGCTGATCGGAACATTCTTCATCATGTCGGTTGCCGGCTTCTCCATCAACGTGCTGACGATGTTGGGGATTGTTCTGGCGATTGGCCTTGTGGTGGATGATGCCATTGTGGTGCTGGAAAATATCTACGCAAAAATTGAGCAGGGAATGCCCCCAATGCAGGCGGGGATTGCCGGAGCAAAAGAAATTTTCCTTGCCGTGATTGCCACCACCGTCTCGCTGGCAGCCGTGTTTATGCCGTTGCTGTTTCTGCAGGGATTAACCGGGCGATTGTTCACCGAGTTCGGGGTGGTGATTGCTGGGTCGGTGATTATCAGCGCGTTTGTTGCGCTTACACTGACCCCGATGCTCAGCACGCGAATCATCAAATCCGGGGCGCACAACCGCTTCTACCGCGCCACCGAGCCGTTCTTCCAGAAGCTCACCACCGGCTACCGCACCAGCTTAGAAACCTTCATGCGTCACCGCTGGCTTGCC
>JAEUKN010000102.1 GCA_016794305.1 Alphaproteobacteria bacterium
GACACCACCGTTCGGCTCCACCCTCTGCCAACGCCTAGACCGCTTCATTCGTAAAACGCTGTCCTTTTCTAAATCGCCCTCAATGCACGAAGTCGCCATCCGCCTCTTTCTGCATCAGTAGAATTTAGATTGCTGACCTCTATGAGCCACTACCAAAAATTCGGGTCAGACCCCGCAGGGAAGTCCACTCCTGATAAGCCCGCAGAATTTGCTCGTTTGCCGTTTCGGTATAGCCCGAAACTTCAGAGTTTTCCCGGAAACTGCGCCCACACACGCCGCATCGGTAATGCTGCTTGTCATTCTCAGTTTTAGCGTGCCTGCTCGTTCGCTCACCACCACAGGTTCTTTCTTGAACCCGTAAAATTATGTAGACGCTAATTGATAAGACGCCCTAGGTACTGTAGTCACGAGATATTGAGCCAGAGGGCAAGGCATCTGATGTGCACGGCGGCGAGGAAGGATTTGGAGTTTTTGGCGTATCTTGTGGCGATGCCGCGCCAGCGCTTGAGATGCAGAAAGGCATTTTCGACCAGATGGCGGAGTTTGTGGAGATCCTCGTCATAAGGTCTTTGAGCCACACGATTTTTCTTCGGCGGGATCACGGCGGCCATGCCCTGGGCCGCCGCTTGGGCCAGAATTGCGTCGGTGTCATAGCCCTTGTCCGCCAGCAGATGCTCCGCGTGCAACCCCTCGATCAGGCGGCCAGCATGCGTGCAATCCGCGTCTGTACCTTGAGTGACAAGGACTCGGACCGGCAGACC
>JAEUKN010000103.1 GCA_016794305.1 Alphaproteobacteria bacterium
TGGAATCGGGCGACCGTGCCGATGTGCTTCTGCGAACCCACACCTCACCCGTGCAAATCCGGGTGATGCAATCGCAGAAGCCGCCAATCCGCTGCATCATGCCAGGGCGGGTTTATCGAAACGAGGCAATCACAGCACGTGCCGGTGCAGAGTTCTACCAAGTGGAAGGGCTGTACATTGACAAAGGGGTGACGATGGCCCAACTGAAAGGGACCGTCTGCGAGTTCGCCCGCGCCTACTACGGGGCTGATGTGAACCTCCGGTTCCGCACCTCCTTCTTCCCATTCACCGAACCTTCAGCCGAGTTAGATATCACCTGCTTCCTTTGCAAAGGTGATGGCTGCCGGATTTGCAAGGAGAGCGGGTGGTTAGAAATTTTGGGATGCGGCATGGTTCACCCCAACGTCCTTCGGAACTGCGGAATTGACCCAGAAATCTACAGCGGCTACGCCTTCGGCATGGGCATCGAGCGGACGCTGATGCTGAAAATTGGGCTGAACGATCTGCGATTACTGTACGAAAACGACATCCGTCTGCTGGAACAATTCTAAATCCCGATGATCCGCCCAGTCGCGCCCGGAATGCTGAAACTCAGCGAGATTTTCTTCTCCATCCAAGGGGAAGGAACCCGCGCCGGGTTACCCTGCGTGTTTGTGCGGCTGCATGGCTGCGGGCTACGTTGCAGCTACTGCGACACCCCCTACGCTTTGGATCACCGCACGGGGGGAACCTGGATGAGCTT
>JAEUKN010000104.1 GCA_016794305.1 Alphaproteobacteria bacterium
GCCGGTGCCGAAGCTTTAGGAGACTCAGGTTTAGGCACTTCACCTTGATTAGAGGAACCCGCTACCCCAGAAAAACTTCCGTTAATTGCCATAATAAAAATCCTTCCATAGCTGTAATTATTAAACCTGCGCGGCATGTAACAGAAAAAATTGAATTTCACAAGTGCAAAACGTGCAGATCTGCCTTGGCAAATTGTCGCGGGCTGTTAAAACTTGCTTCATAGCTTGCATATACAAAATATTCCATAGCCACGCCCACTCTCAGGCGGAGACAACATCCCCTTATCCCCGCCCCCCCTTTCAGGGGGAGGCTTCTCATCTCTCCCCTCCCCCTTTCAGGGGGAGGCAGGGTGGGGGGAATCGTGCGTGCCGGAATATTCCGAGTATATGGCCTCACTATTTTTTTGCCGAATTTTGTTACGTTTAATTGGCCCGCACATAATCGCGTAACGCCCTAACTCCTTTTTATGATTTTTTGTCCCTCACCCGCAGAAATCCTGCAAAGCAGCAAGATTATAAGCAGGTTCTTGGTGATAAAAGCCCACCAGAATCATAAAATTTTATTGACAATATTTTCAAATAAATGGTATGCACGCCTATTCTATGACAGGTTGCGGGAGAGGCCCTATTATAATGGAGGAAGATGAGCCCACCCTTGGTGGCAAAAGTGTTTGTCACCTAATTGATTGCCTTACCGACATAACACCTGTCGCCACAATCGGAACAATCCGTAGGT
>JAEUKN010000105.1 GCA_016794305.1 Alphaproteobacteria bacterium
TTATCAACGCGGTGTTCTGGATTCTGCGCACCGGCGTACGGGGGCTGGAGCAACACGCACCGCCGCTTTATCCGCCGGCGGGACCAGGGGATGTGGGAAAAGCGGCTCGAAGTGCTGATCGACGAACCGGATTACGAATCGCTGATGATCGACGCCAGCCCCTGCAAGGTCCGCCCCCTGCGGCCGGAGCCAAAGGCGCCACTCAGGACATGCGCCGCACCAAATGGGGCTTAATACGAAACGGCATTTGGCCATGGATGCTTTTGGTCTGCCGGTGCGAGTCGCTGTCACGCAAGGTGCCACGGCTGATTGCACGCCGGCTTCAAGGCTGATCGAGGGCATTGATGCAGATCATCTTATCGCGGACAAGGGCTATGATACCGACGCGATCCTTGAGCAGGCCGCCGCGCAAGGCATGAACGCCGTGATTCCCCCGAAGAAAAACCGTAAAGACCAAAGACCGTACGACGAAGATCTATACAAGCTGCGCCATCGGGTCGAAAACGCCTTCCTGCACCTCAAACGCTGGCGCGGCATCGCCACCCGCTACGCCAAAAACTCCCTATCATTCCTCGCCGCCGTCCAAATCACGCGCCTCGCCCTCTGGCTCAATATCTCGTGACTACACTATCTAATCCTTCAGCCGGTGCCTCCTGTCCACATTCATGGCCTCCGGCTCGTGAAATAACCCACAAGAAAGGATTGTGACAATGGAAAGTGTTCA
>JAEUKN010000106.1 GCA_016794305.1 Alphaproteobacteria bacterium
TGCCACCCTTGGCTCCGGCGGCATGCGGGTGAACCTTGCAGTGGCTGGCGTCGATCATCAGCCATTCGTAATCCGGCTCGTCGATCAGGATGTCCAGCAGCTTTTCCCAAACGCCCTTATCTCGCCAGCGAATGAAACGACGGTGGGTGTTGCTCCAACCGCCGTAATCCGGCGGTAAGTCTCGCCACGGCGCGCCCGTTCGCAATATCCAGAACACCGCATTGATAAACAATCGATTGTCTTTGGCGATGCCGCCCCAGACGCCCTCGCGCCCCGGCAGATGCGGCTCCAGCAAGGCCCAGGTTTCATCTGAAATGTCGTGACGGCGATGGGCAGGAATTGCATGCTTCATGGGACCTCCTTCTTCTTTGCTCCCATGATCCTCTCATATCTTGAATCTCATGACTACACTATCTAGAAGACCGAAAGATCGCCGTCAAGCGGAAATCGGCTCGTACCGGGTCAGTGTGGGTCGGGTTTACTCCAGCAGCCCTCGACGGCATCAAGGATCGACGCCAGCCGGTAGGCCAAGTCCAGCGTGGTAGCATCACCCGACAACAGGTGATCGCACAACGCCCGCAACGCGATAGGCAGGTTGCCGAGTCGTTGTTCAGGCGTGGGGTACTCCTCGCCCTGGCGATGCTGGCGAACCATCGCGATGAGCCGGTCAGTGGTGGCGCTCTCGGGGTCGAGGTCGTCGAGGGTCAGGCGGGGTGGAG
>JAEUKN010000107.1 GCA_016794305.1 Alphaproteobacteria bacterium
CGCCGGATCCGGCACGGTAGTCAGGAACATCAGCCCATTAGGTCGTTATTACTGCCCGGTGCATGGTTTGACCGGATATGGCAGGCGTCAGGCCGCCGCTTCTGTGCTGATATTGAGCAGGGCCGGGATTTGATGCGGCGGCACCGGGCGGCTCAAATGATAGCCTTGTATTTCGTCGCATTGATTGACCCGCAGGAACGCCTTTTGCGTCTCGTTTTCCACGCCCTCGGCAATCACGGTAAGCCGCATGCTGTGCGCCATGGGGATGATCGCCAGCCTAGATAGTGTAGTCACGAGATTCGGGATATGAGAGAATCATGGGGTCAGAGAAGGAGGCCGCATGAAGCACTCACATCCCGCCTATCGCCGTCACGATATATCCGATGAAACATGGGCGCTTTTGGAGCCGCATCTGCCAGGGCGCAAGGGCGTCTGGGGAGGCATTGCCCAGGACAACCGCCTGTTTATCAATGCGGTCTTCTGGATTTTGAGAACGGGCGCGCCGTGGCGCGATCTGCCGCCGGAATACGGTGGGTGGAGCAACACACACCGCCGTTTCATCCGCTGGCGGGACAAGGGCATCTGGGAAGGGCTGCTTGAAGTGCTGATCGATGCGCCTGATTACGAATGGCTGATGATCGACGCCAGCCATTGCAAGGTTCACCCTCATGCCGCGGGGGCGCGCGGCGGCAATCAGGAGATGAGCCGCA
>JAEUKN010000108.1 GCA_016794305.1 Alphaproteobacteria bacterium
GGCGGGCCGCCCTCAAAAACGATGCCATAGAGGATTTAAAAAAGGCCGCTTGGTACATCAACCGCGAAATTGAAAAACGGGGCAGGCCTTATAATAGCCAATGGAAGCCAAAATGAAAATCACAGCAGAACTACTAGCCAGAACTTTGAAGGATTTAAATGATATTATGGAACGAGATCAAACCGATGTCTATATGCCCATTTTTGACCGGGTTTATAGGGAATTAATGGCTATGAAACAACAGCAGACTCGCCAGGATAAAATGAGGGAAGTATTACCCATATTATCTTTAAAATCATAGTTAAATTTAGCAAATATTTAGTAACTTTATAGTATTTTTCTTGTAACAAAAATCCGCCAAAATTACTTAAGTTATTGATTTAATTATAATTCAATTGGCGGAATATGCTCAGCGAATCCCATCCCCTCCGCCAATTATCGCAAATGCAAAATCACTTGTAACCTGCAGAAAACATGGTGTTTTGGCGGGTTTTGTTTTGCCTGTTGACTCGTGTAAAAAACTGATTTAGTAACTTTATAAGAAAAATATAGAAATTTATTGGTAATTTTCATGGCAAAATATGTGCATAAAAACGGTCGGTTTTATTGGTATATTCGCAAAGTCCCGATTCATATTTCGGAGATTGACGGTCGCTCACTCGTTAAAATTTCTCTTAAAACCAGCGTCTAGGAAGCGGCCGTGA
>JAEUKN010000109.1 GCA_016794305.1 Alphaproteobacteria bacterium
GGAGATTATAAAATTCACGATTTGATTTCTGAGTTAAATTTTGGCTTCTGGATACATTTGGTTGACGCCCCTTATGAACAAATTTTTTGGATAGCGGCGCTCAGGCATAGTTTTAGAAATAAATCAGGCCCCGTTGGAAGACGGGATATTGAAAAAAAGTTAACATCGTTGCTTAAATTAAGGAATAAAATTGCACATTTGGAGCCGATCATAAAAGATGAAAGTAAATTATCTCAATATTACGAGGATGGTTATCGTCTTATGTCTTGGATATGTCCAAAGACTGCTGATTGGTTTCATCAACAAAATCGATTTAAAGAAATTTGGAATCGCTATAATGCAAGTTAGGAGATTAATATGACCATCAATAAAGTTGCCGTAATCGGGTCGGGAGTGATGGGATCGAGTGCAGCGATTGCGCCGGGAAGGGGATAGTGATGGATACGATTGAGCAGTTACAGGCCCTAAAGCCCCATTTTTCAGCAATGAATATCCGAAGGCTTCGTGTTTTTGGATCAGTTGTCAGGGGTGAAGAAACAGAGGCCAGTGACGTTGATTTGATTGTGGATTTTGAAAAACCGATTGGACTGTTTGCATATTGCAATATTCAGCGTCGTTTGGGAGAATTATTAGGGCGTAAGGTGGATTTGGTAACTGAGGACGCCCTCCATCCTGCTCTGCGTCACAAGGTATTGTCTGAGG
>JAEUKN010000010.1 GCA_016794305.1 Alphaproteobacteria bacterium
AAACAGCTCAAAGCCGCCCTCAATAAAGACTTCCGTACAAAATTGCTTACCTGTTAACGATTTAGTATTTTGCCCTGACTATTCAAATGCCTCTTCGCCCAGAAATGAAAAACCAGACCTGTTAAAATATTCACCAGCGCAATCGCGATAAAAGTTCCGCGCACCTGGTCGATGGAATAGCCGATAAAGGCCGCGGGAATCATCAAAAAGATGAGCTTAATCAGGTAAAACAGAGCGGATATTTTTGGCTCCCCAATCGCGTTAAACACTGACCCCCACCCATTGGTCAGGTTAGACAGAGGATAGGAGATTGGCACCATCATAAAAAACAGAATGAGGTAGGATTGAAACTCTGCCGTCTCACCAAATAGAGCCGCCAGTGGTCGGGCAAAAAAGAACAGACACACGGCCACGAAAATTGACCAGATTATTGAGAAAAATAGGGCATCACGGATAGTTTGATGCACCCGTGGAAATAATCGTGCGCCCCAATTTTGACCGATGATCGGGGCCATGCCGATGGACAGGGCCATCATGATGACCAGGGTGAAGGCCTCAACCCGCGTGGCTGCGCCATAGGCGGCAACGGCGGCGAGACTGGTTTTGGCCAGAATATGATTGATGGTGGCGTTGACGAACGAGGGCAGGGCGCTGGTGATTCCCGCCGGCAGGGCAATCACCAGCAGACGGCGGCAAGAATCGCCAAATTGATGGAGCGATAAAATGTGGGAGAGATCGAACAGCCCGCGGCGATACATCAACCACAGCCCCGCGACCATGGCAATGACATTTGAGGAAATGGTGGCAAGTGCTGCGCCGTGAAGTTCCATGCGCGGAAACCCCCACAGGCCGAATACCAAGATCGGGGCGACCGCCGCATTGACAAGCGCCGCCAAGGTCATGATCATGGCGGGGCGCACAGCATCGCCCATAGCCCGCAGGGCGGCGTTGCCCACCACGGGCATACTGACAAAAAACGTCCCGATGAAATAGGGAATCATATAGGATTTGATAAGGGCGAGGGAGTGATCATCCGCCCCGCACGCGCGAAACAGCGGGTCAAGCAGCGGAATCCCGATGGCCGCGATGATCAAACTGATGATCAGCACCAAAAACATGGCATGGGATGTAATTCGTTTGATAGATTCAAAATCCTGCGCCCCGGCGAGACGGGAAATTACCGAAGAGGTTGCAACGCTCATACCTATAAAAAGCGAGAAAATGCCATAGGTAACGGGAAATGTAAAACTAAACGCCGCCAACGGAATTGTGCCCAGGCGTGAGATATAATACGCATCCACCAATTGAAAACTGACAATGGCCAAAATGCCCCAAATCATGGGAACGGTCATGCGCATCAGATGGGATCGGATGTCGCCTTGTGTGAGGTCGGCTTTGGCACGGTGTGTGGTCATAACTCAACGCAAACCGCATGTAAATCTAATGGATAAGTTGGGCGTTGGTAAGTCTGTTAACTCTCGTGTGTATTCCCCTGTGTTTTTGACTTTTTCGGTCACTTTAACCACTTGCGGGGCGATATTTTTATTGCCATCCCAATCTTGTATACCAAATCGAACGATAGTGAAAATACCTTTCCTGTACTCAATTACTATCGGTTTAGTAATGCCGAATTTTGATGGCTCTGGCTCAATCGCTAAGCACTCTCCTGCTTCTGGAAATTCAGTAAAATCAACGCCCAAAAATCGTACTTTCCAATTCAGAGATGGATCTGAGAAAAATTTCGTCAGTCTCTGTGCCTCATTGGTTGAAATAATGTTCATGTGCAGGAAAACGAATGAATTAGGATTATCTAATCTAATGACGTTTGAATCTGTCAGTACAGCATACAAGGTTCCACTTCGCATGATTCTTCTTGGAGGGGGAAGCTTAGAAGACGGTATAGGCTGCAATTCTTTTTCATGCGCGACAAAAAAGCGCAAACTCTTGGGAAGGAATGGCAACGCCTGATGGAGATCACCAGATACGTCGGTTTGCTCCTTCCCCTCTAATTCTTTATCATAGACTGTGCCTTGAGGCATGGATTTTCCAACATACTCTGCTGCACCAGCCTTAACGAGCCGAGCAACAATATCGGCCCTATTTGTTTCTGCGGCCAATAATTTTGCTGTGCGTCCTTCTGTGTCGATCAAAGTTACATCGGCCTTCGCGGTAATAAGTGCATCAACATTTTCTAACTTCCCTGTAGATGCGGCTAGCATTAGCGGCGTATTGCCGGCATCATCTTGTGCATTAATCTTGGCTCCACGGGCTAAAAGCAGGGCAATGGCAGAAGGCTCTGCGTATATGGCTGCTTGATGAAGCAATGTCATATTTGTATCGTTTTTAAGCCTACTATTAGCGGCAAGCCCGGCATTCAAGAATTGTTCCAGAATTTCTGTGGATGATTGCACGATCATTTCCGCCCATGTTATGCTTCGGTGTTCTTCATAGGCCATGCCGTGCGCCGTCCACCTTGCGCCGGATTTCAGGAGTAAAGCAACAATTTTAGAATTTTTTTCAAAAACAGCTTGGCACAAGGCTGTGCAGCCTTGGCGTTTCTCTTCATCAACGCCAATGCCGATCTTCAACAAATTTTGAATCATTTCAGGCCTGTTGTTTTTTACTGCCTCAATCATCGGGGCGTCATGTCCAAATGTTGCACCGACTTGCTTGAGGGCAATAAACAAACGCATCTGCCCCGTCTCAAGAGCCACAGTTAGAGGGGAATCAACCACCTTTTCAGGATTTGGATTCGCTCCAGCTTCTAGTAAAAGATTTAGTACTGCCAAACGCCGTAATTCGTCTGCTTCGGTGTTGGGCTGCATGCCTCCATATCGCAAAATGGTGAGAATTGGAGTTTGCTTATTGACATCAGCACCATGAGCTAAAAGTACTTTAACGACTTCAATTTTCCCCAAGGAGATTGCATAAGTAAGTGGCGTATCCTCTCCAACTACACGATTGATATCCTCGCCGTTTTTAATAACCTCATTAATCTTTGCGATATCACCCTTATATACGGCATCAAACAAAGGAAAATCGGTCATACGATAGGTGGTGCCCGCAACAGCGTGGGGCGATAACAAGAAAAGCCAACATATCAATAAGCGAATAATCATATCCATCTTTATCTTAGAAGTTTAGCAAAACGACACCACCAGCTAGGCCCGAATCGCCATACCGATAAGCAAGCCAACATTCTAGGTCTCGTGCCTGTAGCGGTCAATCCATATTATTGAGTCTTGATCAACCTTTTTAATTATACCAAATTGGTATAACCCTAAATTCTTGAGCCTTCATTGCCCTCTTGTTCCAGCGCCGCGAGTTCAGCTTCCAATTTACGTCCGGTATATTCCGGCGATTTGGTGTGCTTGGCAAACATGGAATAAAAAGCAGGTACCACAAAGAGAGTGAAGATGGTAGAAAAAATAATTCCGCTGAAAATCACTACGCCGATCGGGAAGCGGCTTTCGGCCCCCGCACCGCTCGCAAAAATAAGGGGGAGCGCACCGGCGGCGGCAGAGACAGAGGTCATCACAATAGGGCGCAGGCGAGTGGCCGAGGCTTTTTTGAGGGCTTCGTAGAATTCATAACCTTCATCGCGCAACTGGTTGGCAAATTCCACAATCAAGATTCCGTTCTTGGCCGCAAGCCCCACCAGCATAATCAACCCGATTTGGGTATAGATGTTGAGCGTCGCACCGGAGAGGAACAGCCCCCACAGCGCGCCGATCACGGCCAGCGGTACCGCCATCATAATCACAAACGGGTGAATCCAGTTTTCAAACTGTGCCGCGAGGAACAAATAAACCGCCACCAACGCAAACAGGAAGACAATATAAATCGCCACGCCGCTTTCTTTAAATTCCCGCGATTCGCCCTTATAATCAAATCGCGCATCATCGGGCAGAGTTTGTTTGGCGGTTGTTTCGATAAAGGAAAGCGCCTGTCCCAACGTATAACCGGGGGCCAGATTGGCCGAGATTGTAATCGCCCGCATGCGGTTATAACGATTCAGTTCACCCGAGTTGGCGGTTTCACGGAAGGTGATGAGGTTTGACAGCGGAATGAGATCATTGGTACGGGTGGAGCGCACATAAACGTTGGTAAGGTCAAGCGGCTTCACACGGTCCTGATCGGTTCCTTGAAGAATCACATCATATTGTTCGCCGTCCTCAATATAGTTGGTAACCTGTAGCGAACCCATGAAAATTTGCAAACTGGTGCCAATGTCATTCACACTCACGCCCAGATCGGCGGCGCGGTCGCGGTTGATATCCACGCGCAATTGCGGCTTGGTTTCTTTATAATCCCAATCGACGTTGCGCAAATTCGAGTTTTTCGCCAATTCCGGCAATAGTAAGTCGCGCCATTTTGCGAGTTCCGCATAGTCCGTTCCCAAAATCACGAATTGTACGGGGGTCGAGAATCCGCCCTGACCCAGTGATCCCGGTTCAATCGGGAAAGCCATCAGTCCGGGTACGCCCATAAATTTTTGGAATAGTCCGGGGGTTCCCTTCATCATATCACCCCAGATGATTTTATTAACAGAACGGTCACGTTCGCTCCATTCCCTCAACAATACGAAGGAAAAGGCGGAATTCACGACACCCGTGGATGAAAAACTGCCGGGAATAATGGTGACAACCCCGTGAGCTTCATCCGTACCCTGATTATTATTCAGTGGACCTTTCGGAAGTAAGCCTTGCAATTCATGCTCAATCGGGACAACTTGACGCTTCATATATTCCAAAGAAGATCCTTCAGGGGCCTTCATAAATGCCAAGAAATACCCGCGGTCTTCCTTGGGCGCATATTCGGATGCAATATATTTCACAAAGAAAATACCAAGTAAGATCATA
This sequence comes from Alphaproteobacteria bacterium, assembly GCA_016794305.1. GTDB lineage: Bacteria > Pseudomonadota > Alphaproteobacteria > Micavibrionales > Micavibrionaceae > UBA1573. Next base: position 4,863 of record JAEUKN010000010.1, read on the forward strand.
AACGCCATGAAGATAATCACCAAAAGCGGCCGCGCAAAAAGATAATCCAGCGCACGCAGATATTTATCATTGGCACGATCAAGCGAGCGATTCACCCACGCGGTAACAAAATTAACCGAATGTGTGTGATCCGCATCAGGATCAGAGGATTGTTTTTTGCCGCGTTTCAGGATTTGCGAACACAGCATGGGCGAGAGTGAAAGGGCGGTAAAGGCCGAGAATAAAATCGCACCGATAATGGCCCAGGCAAATTCGGTAAATAATCGCCCCGAATTTCCGGGCATGAGCGAGACAGGCAAAAACACAGCCACCAGCACCAGCGTGGTGGCAATTACCGCAAAGGCCACCTGTTGCGTGCCGATCAAGGCCGAAGCCAAAGGCGGCGCGCCATTTTCAATACGTTTATAAACATTTTCCAGCACCACAATGGCATCATCCACCACCAATCCGATGGCCAGAACAAGTGCCAAAAGTGTCAGCAAATTAATGGAATATCCCATCGCCCAAAGCACAGTGAATGAGCCGATCAGAGAGACGGGAATGGCCACGGCCGGGATAAGAGTAGCCCGCAAATCACCCAAAAATAGCCAGATCACAAAGACCACGAGGGCCAGCGTGATAAAGATGGTAAAATAAACCTCATGCACCGCCCCTTCGATAAAGACCCCGGAGTCAAAGGCCGTTTCCATCACAATATCATGTGGCAAAGTTGGCTTGATTTTCTCCATTTCGGCCTTTACGCCGCGGATGACATCGAGCGTATTGGCATTGGATTGTTTGACGATCCCCAGACCAATTGACGCGGTTCCGTTATAATGGAGTTCAGTACGTTCATTTTCCGCGCCGCGTTCAACCTTCGCCACATCTTTCAACCGCACCAAATACCCATCCGCCCCGCGCGATAACACCAAATTGCCAAAATCTTTTTGGGTGTTATAAACACGGTCCACCCGCACCGAAAATTCACGATCCAGCGATTCGATCCGCCCGCCGGGAAGTTCGATGTTTTCACTTAGCAACGCACGCTGGACATCAATCACTGTCAGGTTTCGCGCGGCTAAGGCTTGTTTATCCAACCATACGCGCATGGCATAACGACGTTCCCCGCCAATTTGAACGCGGGAAACCCCATCCACAACCGAGAGTCGATCCTTCACATAGCGATTGGCAAAATCGGTGAGGGCCGGGCCGTCGCGTTCATTACTGCGAAAGGCGATCCAAAATAGTGCCTGAGTATTCGCATCGACCTTAGAAATTTGCGGCGGGTCCACCTCGTCGGGGAGCTGGCTTTGCACGCGCTGCACGCGGTCACGGACATCATTGGCCGATTCTTCGATATCTTTATCCAATTTAAATTCAACCGAAATGCTGGAAAATCCATCGGATGATTTGGAATCAATTGATTTTACCCCCGATATCCCCGCGATACTATCTTCCAAAATTTTAGTGACACGTGTTTCAATGATCTCCGCACTCGCGCCGGTATAGGTGGTTTCCACCGAAACAATCGGCGGATCAATATTGGGGTATTCGCGCAGTTCCAGCCGTGTAAAGGCCACAATCCCAATGATGATCACCAGCAGATTCATCACCGCCGCAAAAATAGGCCGTTTGATTGAAATATCGGATAGGATCATTCTTGATGCTCTTGTTTTTCGGGAGATTGCGTGGTGTTTTCAGGCATGCTTGGCTCAGTGCTACTAGGCTGGGCAGCAGGAGGTGTAGCCGATTGCGGCGCGTTATTGGATTGACTGGCGGCATCAGACAATCCCGTGGGTTCCACCGCGTTAGGAGATATCGCGGATTTCAGGGCCTCTTGCTTTCGTGGAGTGGAATATTTCAGGCTTTGCGCGCTTAACTCATCTATCGTTTTTTCGCCCGTGATATTAACTTCGGCCCCCGGTCCGGTTTTCATTTGCCCCTCCGCAATCACTTGATCACCTTGCTCAAGGCCGCTCTTAACCTCAATATAGCCCGGCATACGCAAACCAACCTCAATAGGCTTAAGGGCCACTTTGTGATCGGCCCCCACCACCAATACGTTGTGCGCGTCACCGGTTGATCCTACTGCTTCTTCAGGAATTGCAAGAGCTTCATAAGTGCGTTTGACCAACTGAACCGTCATCAAAAGCCCCGGGCGCAAGCGATGATCGGGGTTTTCAATCAGGGAACGCACCATAACGGATCGTGTATCCGGATCAACCCGCGGATCAATGGCATAGATTTGTCCCGTAAATTCTTCGTCAGGAAATGCAACGCTTTCGGCCTTAACCTGCATGCCGATTTTCAACATTGCCAGATAGGTTTCAGGCACCGCAAAGTCCAGCTTGATTTTGCTGATATCATCAAGTGTGGTGATAAGGGTTCCCGGCGTCACCAAATCCCCCACGCTGACGTGCCGCAGGCCGATCACGCCGTCAAAGGGGGCAACGATATGATGATTGTTCAATTGGGCCTGGGCGACATCCATTTGCGCCTGATACGTGTCACGATCTGCGGCTGAGCCCAATTTTTTGCTCAATAATTCATTATAGCGATGATAGGATTTTGCGGCTTCCTGAAGTTGGGCATTTTGCTCATCATCATTTAAATCCGCGATCGGGTCATCTTTTTTTATTAATTGCCCTTCCTCAACGTGAATGGCTTTCACTGTTTCTGTCACGGTCGCCGTAATATTTGCCGATTCGTTGGATTCTGCGGTGCCTATTGCCTCGATTTCTTCAGAAAATTGTCGTGGCTCAGCCTTAACAACAATCACATTGGCCGGAGCATGCGGTGGTTGGAAATCCCCATATTTGATTTTCATGGACAGCATAAATCCGGTTCCGCCCAGTAATGCCAAAACCACAAGCGCAATTAATCCCCGAATGACAAATTTTTTTGCGCGTGAGGGTTTTGCGGGAACTTTCGCAGCTCCGTAATGGTTGGGGCCGGTAGAATAGGGTGATGAATCGGCTGAATCTTCTGATATGTTCGAAAACGGATAGTCCGGTTCAGTCGGGGATGGCATGACTTTATCCTTATAATATGATTTTAAAAGCGAATTTTGTCGCAGTTATTTTTATTTTATCAGATCTTTTAATCAGGGTATGTTGTACTCTGTCAAGCCTGAAACCTTATGTTTCAGCATAAACTCCCCAATTTCATGAGAACCTGTTCATGATCTCTACTCCGGCGTTGGCTTTTCACGGTATTTCTGCGCTTCCGCTTCTCACGTACATCTATGTACGATCCGATGCGGTTCTCGAAAAACCGCAAAAATCCTTAGCCGCAGCGAGATCATGAACAGGTTCTGAGAAATCAGCAAGAGTGGATTTAGTTTGCCCTGAAGTAAAGGCAAGGCCCCGCGCAAAATATTTATGCCCGCGAAATATTTATGTCAGCATGGGCGCGGTGAAGATATTGACCGCCGCCAGACAGGTTAGGCAGGCTGTCTCGACCCGCAATATTCTGGGGCCTAAAGTAACGGGAATAATTAAAGGATTATTCAGGAGGATCTCCCGCTCTTCCTCGCTCCAACCGCCTTCGGGGCCCACCATAAAGCCGATGTTAGGGTGCGTTTGAAAGTCACGGGCGGATAAGGCTTGGTTTAAATCATGTGTAACTCCCTCGCCGCGTTCAATCGCCGCCATCATGGGACAGTGGAGGGAACTGAGGATGGTGTTGAGGCTTAAGAGCGGGTGCAGGGTGGGGATATCCATACGTTCGCATTGCTCGCTGGCTTCGATCATTTGCGATGTTATTCGCGCGCAGTTGACATCACGAATATTTCCGCGTTGGGTAAGGATTGGGTGCAGGTCCGTGGCCCCCAGTTCAACCGCTTTTTCTATTAAAAAATCCATCCGATCTTTTTTGATCAGGGGAAAAAACAAATGGATATGGTTCTTTATGGCTGTGGGTTGACGGAGGATTTCGCCAATCTTCACAATGCAGTTTTTTTTGGACGATGAGTCCAAAGTCGCAAGAAATTCACCGTTTTTAGCATTAAAAACCCTCAAACCATCTCCCGTTTCCATGCGCAAAACATTTTTTAAATAGTGCGCCGAAGGCGGGGGAAGTTCGATGATAATATCCGCACTTAACTTACTGTTCAAATAGAGACGCGGAAGTTTTGATAGGTTTTGCTTTTGCAAACCGTTTTGATGGTCATCATGATCGTTTTTATACGGCATTTTTGTGTCCCTGATTTTTACCTCTATCTCATATCTCTATCGGCATAAGTATGGCGCGGTCGGTCCACAGCAGCGCACAATGGATGGCCTTGGTCGGATAGATTTTTTCAATCGCATTTTTGTAGGCGCGGAGTTGCTCACGATAGGCGGTCGGGATATCATCGCTACTGCGCGGGGAGGGACGATTCGTTTTATAATCCACGATCAAAACCCGCGTGTCCTCCACCACCAACCGGTCGATCTGACCTGAGAGAATACGCCCAGGGGAAATCTCGCCCGCAACGGCGACTTCGGCAAAGGAATTGGGCGAAAAAACCGCGGAAAAAACGGGGTCGTTCATAATTGTGAGGACTTCATTTTGAATTTCCGCACAAATTTCGGGAGGCAGATTCTGCGCGGATTTTTTCAAAAATTTTTCGGCTGCACCGGCGCGAAGATCGGGCGCGATATCCGGCAAAAACTGGAACAGCCGATGGGTTAAAATACCGCGTTCAAACCGGTAAGGGTGCGATTGATGCAACGGAGACAGGGCCGCATCCCCCGCGCCGCCCAGTTGAGAGGGTTGGATAAAAGTTTGCACATCATATGAAGGCGGCGGGGATTTGAGCCAATGCGGCATTGGCGCATGATCAATTTTTTCAGGCAGTGCATCATGCTTTGTAATGACGCGCAATTGCGGAGTTTCATAGGTCTGGCAGTCATCATTGCGGTGAATATTTAGGCCCGCCGACCCCAACCTCTCAAACGCTGCGCTGATCAATCCGTACCAAGTTTGATCGAGGTTTTTTCGGGTCGGCAAAGTCGCCGGTCCGCAAATATAAAGCCGGTCCCTTGGCCGCGTCATCGCCACATAGAGTAAGCGCAAATATTCATCATAGGCCTTATGGGATTCATCGTCGCGTGCAGCGAGGTAATAACGGGATGGGTGGGTTGACTTCCCCCGCCAGAGCGGGAAACGCACGCCGCGGTCATTGTTCACCCATAAAAAGGGGGTGATTTTAGACTTTAAGGGCAGGGTGACGGTATCGGGCAGGTAAACGATTGGTGACTCCAATCCCTTGGCCGCATGAACCGTCATGATGCGTACCTGATTGCCGCTGTCTTTGTCCGGGTCTTCCTGATCGCGCTTAATGGTGACCGGATGTTTTTCGAGCGATGTGACAATTGATTCCAACGAACAAATATCTTCGTTTTGTTTTTTGCGACAATATTCCAAAAATTCATCCAACGGATCAATGCAATCTGGCCCCAAAAAAGTTGCAAAGGCAAAACGCGCAGACTCCTTCGGTGCCGCGGGACACGCGCAGCTCAAGGCGCGATCAAAAAATGTGAAGGCGGAGTGGTGACGTGCCTGAAAAATTTGATCATTAAGCCAATCTACACTGGTTTTTATCAATTCTTCATTCACCTGCGTGCACATATAATCCCACAGGCTTTGATGCGGAGCGCGTGCGAGGCACATCCTCATCACCTCTTCCTCACTCAAGCGAATAAAGGGGGATTTTACAAGGCAAGCGAGAGAGAGATCATCCGCCGGGAAGCGGCAAAAACGTGCCAGCGCCAGGCAATCTTCAACCGCGATTTGGTCGCGTAAACTCATGCGGTCAATGCCGCTCACGGGGATTTGCAGGAGTTTCAGTTGGCGGATTAAATCCGTGACAAACGGTCCGTTGCGCGTGCGCACCAAAATCAAAATATCGCGCGGTTCAATCGCGCGCGCCTGTGAAGCCAATTGTTCACCCGTATCAATCATGTGCGATATGTGATGAGCCATGCGCAGCGCGAGGTGTGAGTGAGGGTGAATGTCGGGCGGATCATTCGTTTGTGAGGGGGGGGCTTTTGAGGGAGAGTCTATGGACTGTTTGCTCGGTATAAAGGGCAAGTCCCATGAAAAATTTTGCGATTGCTTTTCGGGTTTTTTGAGCTCCGGCAGGTCCCAAATTTCCACCAATCCTGCGTCCTGCGTTCTGTTGGAAGTGTGCTGGAGATGATCACCATCAGCCATACCGATGGATTTCGCCAATTGAGCCGGGGCAAAAACTTCATCAACCAATTGCAAAACGGGGGAGGTTGTGCGGTAAGATTTATCCAATCGAATTTCATTAAAAACACGCTGGGCCGATTCGGATTTTGCGCGGAAATAACTGTTCATTTTTTCGAACACATCGGGGTCGGCACCGTGGAAACTATAGATAGATTGTTTTTTATCGCCCACTACAAAAATGCTGCGTTCATGGCGGGTTTCGCGGCCCCAACCGGATGTGAACTCCTCACATAATTTGCGGATGATTTGCCATTGATAGGGGTTGGTGTCTTGCGATTCATCCAACAAAATATGGTCAATACCTTCATCCAATTTATAATGCACCCAATCCTGCCCGGCGTGATGCAAAAGGTGATAAGTTTTGGTGATCAAATCTTCGAAATCGAGCGCATGTCGGCGGCGTTTATAATCGCGATAATTTTCAAAGGCCGATTGCGCCAATGTAATGAAATCCGCGGTTTGTGCGGCCTGTTGATAGCTGCCGATGGTTTGAAAAAGTTTCAACAATTCCTCAGATTCTCGGCGCCAAATTTCATAGAGTTCGGGATTTTTTTCGATAAATTTTTTGGTGATGGAGTAAGGCTCATCTTTATCTTTTCTAAAGAATGCCGGGCGGTAAAGTGAGAGGTTTTTGGCACGAAATTCCGGCGGCTTTGCGATCCAATCTGCGATATATTGCCCGCGCGCGATATTATTTGTAGTGCTTGCGCATAGTGCTGTTGAAAGCTCTCTCAAGCGTGCGAGATCACGATTTTGCACATAGGCAAGGATGAGTGATTCCATCGAAATTTCCGGATCGTACCCCATAAGTGCAAGTAGGTTTTTTCGCAAGGTTTCACCCAATCCGTAGTTTTTGCAAAATTCGGACAGTTCATCCTGTTGGCTTGAAAGGCCCATCAGAACTTGCTTTAACCTCTCAAGGTCACTGATGCGCGCAATGCGTGAAAATGCGGGCTCTATCGCCGGTTTTTGGCCGCTTTCGATGTCGCTGATCAAATCATAAATCGCGTTGGATAGGTAGTCACGCGCGGCGCGTTCCTCAATCACATCAAAGCCCGGACTGATCCCTGCCTCAATCGGAAAACGCGCGAGGATGCTCTGGCAAAATGAGTGAATCGTCATGATCGCAAGCCCGCCGGGGGTGTCCAAAACCCTGGAAAACAGCTCTCGCGCGGCCTTGATCATTGCGTCATCAGGAGACGTTTGAGTGAGCGTTGCGAGCTCATCCATCAAATCGGACTCTTGCATTGTGGCCCATTCACCGAGCTTTTTTTGAATCCGTAGCGACATTTGCGCGGCGGCGGCCTTGGTGAAGGTAATGCAGATAATTTTATGGGGGGCGACGGCTGAAAATTCGGCATCTTTTTGCGGCAACATCAACCTCAAAACACGGTTGATCAACACCGTGGTTTTGCCCGAACCGGCGGAGGCAGCCACCCATATGTCATGGGTGGGGATGGTGGCTTCAATCTGCCGCAAATCCGGCTTTTTTAACGGTTTTGCGGGGGGGGCGAGCGTAGAAGGGGAGGCGGGGAGGGCTGAATAATTTTGTGCCATTTTTTATGCGTTCTCCCCACTCTCATTATTCTGGGCTGAAGCGGCCGAGGATATATCATCCTCATTTTCTTCCGAATTCTCACCGCCCATAACCGCCCATTCCCCCATGCGCGCCAAATGCGCATAGCCCCGCTCATCCTCATAAATTCGGCCCAAAAGCGGCAGGGGCGTGTAGGGAGTTGAGGGATCATCAAAAAACCTGACCAAATTTTTCAATCCGTCTTCGGCTTCGTTGATCAGGCATTCCAAGTTTTCCGCGCCGAATTTATCCGTGCAGGAGAGCGCCTCCCCCTCCGCCGCAACCTTCCAATAGATCAGGTCTTTCACTTCCGTACCTCCCGAAACTTCATAGCCGCCTTTTTGAAGGATCAGGGCTTCCAGCGCAAGCTGTGGGGAGTGTCCGCATTTAATTTTTTTCTGTGTTGGAATGCTGCCGCTTTTATAGTCAAGAATGGCAAAACCGCCTGTTTTGAGCCGGTCGATTCGGTCGGCCTTGGCAGTGAGGGTAAAGCGATTTTTATCATCCGCAAAATCATCAGAAATTGCGAATTCATAGGCTCCGCTTTCCTCTAATTTATAGGGGCGCGCATGGGTTCGCCATTCCTGTTCTTGCTCCACGACCCAATCGGCAATCAGGTCAATCTTGGGCCACCAATAATGCCAGTGGGGGGAGACTTGTTCAAGCTTTTGAAGCCTTTGCCGCGCAAGGGATTTGAACAATTCTACGGCCTCGATTTTCGGCGGCAAATGATCACGGGTCGCGGTGATAAATTCCTCCAAAACTTCATGCAGGAACGTGCCGCGATCGGAAAAAATTTCATCTTCATCAATTGATTTTATCCGCTTTAATTTCAGGATTTTTTGCGCATAAATATGATAGGGATTTTTAATCCATTTTTCGATGGATGTTGCCGAAAGTTGGCGCGGGCGCAGCGCAACAGGCGGGCAAGGAGAGGGGGGCAGCGGTTTAAAATAGGGCGAGTGCGATTTATCAAGCTGGCGGGTCCAATTCAAAATCTCATTATCCGACCAATTTTGGGCAAAGTTCGATGATTTTATCAATGTGGAAAGACGTTGTAACCAGCGCGAGGGAACGGTTTCCGTACCTTCGGATTTGATGGATCGTGTGAGGTACACACGCGGGGCCGCCAATCCTTCGGTAAAATCATGGGCCGCCAATCCAATGGTGCGTGCGGGCGGCGAAAGCCCGTATTTTTTGCGCATCATGCGCGACATCCACGGGTCATGCGCGGGTTCCGCCGGCCAGGTGCCTTCGTTCAGGCTTGAGAGAATCATCACATCATGCTGAATTAATCGCGATTCCATCTGGCCCAAGATCACAATGCGCGGGTTGCGCGGCTGGATCGCGCGATGAATTTCCTGATCCATCAAAACCCGCAGCATATCTGCGAATTCGGCGATGCTCATCGCAATAGTCATGTCCGCCAAATTTTGGCATTCCTGAAGAAATTTTGAAAAGAAATGAGAGAGAGAATCGCTTTCCTCTGCCCCCCAAAAAACATCCTCACCCCCCGACATAATTTCGCACTGTTTTAAAATTTTTTGCAACAGTTCCAATGGGTTATGAAGGTTGGTGCTCAGCTCAATCAGCGGGGCAAGGGCCGTTTCAAGGGATTCTTTGATCTTTAAAATGTCTGAAAAAATCGGATCATTGAGAGCCGAGTTGAGTGCATTGATCCGCGATATAATCCCCTGCCATCCTTTGGCCGGGGCGGGGCCGCGCAGCACGTGTTTTTCAAAATTTGAAAAATCCAAATCCTTAAAAATCGACAATGGATGTTTGATCAGTTGCAGCAGTGCCAGCGGTGAAAAATTCTCGGCGATCAGGGTAACAACATGCAGGAAAAATTGGCCCGAACAAGTTTGCGACAGGCTCTCCCCCGCGCTGTCATCCGCCTCAATCCCCCAGCGTTTGAGCGCGGTTGTCACCCGCGCGGCCAATTGCCGATCAGGGGTCACAAGGCATATGGTTTGATGTGGGGTTTGTAGCTCAAACCGTATCATGGTGGCGATAATCTGCGATTCTTCGCGCGCGTTCATGGCCTCACAAATCGTGATATTTTGCTTCAGGTTGGTTTCGATTGCGGGGGTGAGCTTTTGGCTGCCAAAGCTTTCGGCGGGGCGCATCATCTCACGAATTAATTGCCTGCGCACCGCTTGATCACTATGTTTTTGTGGGTGTTGAGTTGACGGGGTGGGCCAAATTTTGACCGCCGATCGCTCAATTTCAAAGCTGTCCAGCAAATTTTTCATCGTCCGTTGCGGGTGCGTATCATCCAGATTTTTCCATGAAAATTCATCCATTTCCAAATCCAAACCCGGCAAAATCACCATGCCGCGCGGCAATTGCGATACGATTTTCATCAACTGTGCGGTTGTCGGTACTGAACCCGTGGAGCCTGCCGCTATAATCGGGGTTTCGGGCGGGTGATCGCGCCATATGGTGCTGAGGTGATTCATCAGCAAGGCGCGGCGGAGGGCAGGATCAATCTGGCCGCGCGTTTCTAAAATTTTCGGCCAGGCATCACTGATGATTTCCAAAAATTTCAAAATATTTTGCCAATGATCGGCGAAATCCTCTTGCGGGACTAGGGATTTGAGGCCGCTTAAGGCCAATCCTTCCGTATGCGATTGATCCAGTAGGGTCGCGAGGTCCTTGGCCAAACTCAAACTCTGGGCATGACCTATGGATGAGTCCTTTGCACGGATGAGCTGCGCAAGGATAAATTGCCGCTCAAGCGTTGAGATAGCGGGGGGAATATCAAGTTGATCAAGCTCAGTTAACCCAAGACCCGCGATAGTAAAATCAAGCTCTTCAGCATCGACATCACCGAGCGGATGAATACGCGGTAACAAAGTCGGCACATTCTTTTTTTGCGTGATAAAGGCATCGCGCAACCCGCGCACTGCGCGCCGTGTGGGTAACATAACCCGTATGATGGGCAGGTCAATATGATATTGGTCAGCGTAAGATAATAGCCCGGCGGCAAGGCTTTTGAGGAAATTATGGCCCGAGGGAATCGTAAAAAGTCCGGATCGATCCATCTGTTCCCCCATCAATCCCTATTCCGCCATTATCAGGAAGTTTTCACGACTATTTTTCGCGGAAAATAATGCGCCCCTTGGTCAGGTCATATGGGGTCATTTCCACCACAACCTTATCGCCCTGAAGCACGCGAATGCGGTTTTTGCGCATTTTTCCGGCGGTATGGGCCAGAATTTCATGGTCATTTTCTAACTTTACCCGAAACATGGTGTTGGGCAAAACTTCGGTGATCACACCTTTAAATTCTATTAAATCTTCTTTGGACATGTGTAATTATATTAACTTTCAAATGATTATATACTTTGGAATCCTGAACTCCCGGACGTTGTCACATCGAGCCTAGGGTAGTCTCCCTACGCTGCGTCGCTCGTTCCTAGCCGGAAATTCAGCATTCCAAGTATTCGAGTGTCACGTTTAAACCCTTTTACCCCAAAAATCAATTGTGAAATTAATTTGAAAAGATAATACGTTAATTGTAACTCTTCTCAAAGGCCGTGAGTTGCTGCCTCACTCTCTGTGAAAGTTCTTTGAATGCTGCATTCCTGTGACAATATGGCCGTTTTTAAAGGTTGCCGATAGATTGGAAAAGGAATAAAGTGCCGGCAAATAATATAAGGGCACTTCTATAAACTCCGGATTGCGGATGAGATACAAGGAGCGAGAAACGCAGGACCGTAAATGTACATTGACGTACATGCGGATCCGAGTATCGCAGCGACGCAGGAGATCGCCGCAGGACGGGGTTTTGAGAGGTGCCCATAATTCTGAAAGGATTGGTATTATGTCTGCTAAAGATGCATTGATTGAAAATCCTATTATTTTAGCCCCTGAGATGGCTGTTCGGGATGTTTTAAAGCTGTTTGAAACTCATCACATTCGGATGGCGCCGGTTCTGGATGCCGAAAACAACTTAATTGGGGTTTTCGGGTTTCACCATCTTATGCAAGATTTATTGCCAATGGCTGCGCAGATCGAAGATGGATTGGAAGATCTGGATTTTATTATTGGCGGCGCCCCGGCCGCAGCAAAACGGATCCGTAAGTTGGGACCCAAGCCGGTATCAGAGCATATGGATCGTGATATCGAAAAGTTACTTTTGAATCCTGATACGCCATTGCTTGAGGTTATTCGCTGTATCACCCGGTATGGCAGTCCGCTCCCCGTTGTCGAAGAAAATGGACGAAAATTTGTCGGATTGGTTTCTGAACAATCCTGTCTTCATCGATTGCATGAAATTTTGCAAGAGGTGGAAATTGAGGAAAGAAATAGCCCGTAATTATTGAAGGAGTTAAATTATGCATGATATTATTTTCGGCATTCCGGCCTCATACCTTGCGCTTGCAATTATGGGAATGGTTTACGCGGTTATTATAGCAGAAAAGATGAACCAGGCGGTTATTGCGCTGGTTGCGTCCTCTTTGGCTGTTTTACTTGGGTTGCTAAATCAGGAACAAGCAATTGATGCCATTGATTTCAACACATTATTCTTGCTGATAGGAATGATGATTATTGTCGGAATTATGAAAGAAACCGGGATTTTTCAATATGTAGCCATTGTGGCGGCCAAATCCGTACGGGCAAGTCCGCGGGGGTTACTGGCTGTGTTATCGCTTATAACGGCCGTTTTTTCGGCATTTTTGGATAATGTAACAACGGTGATGTTGATTGTGCCGATTGTTATCCTGCTCACGGAACAGTTAAAACTTAAGCCGTTTCCGTTTCTTTTGGCGCAAATTATATTTTCCAATGTTGGCGGTACGGCAACTCTGATCGGGGATCCACCCAATATCCTGATTGGATCTGCAGTGGGATTAAGCTTTACTGACTTTTTATTTAATATGGGTCCGATTATTTTAATCATTATCTTTGTGATGGTCGGGGTTTTTGATGTGATATGGGGGCGGCATTTGACAACATCCATGCGGGCGCGGGCGCACCTGTTGCGGTATGATGCGGCAAAGGCCCTTAAGAATCATGTATTGTTGGTGAAATCCTTTGCTGTGTTGGCCTTGGTGATGGCCGGATTTACTCTGGGTCATAACTTCTTACATATTGAGACGGGGACAACAGCTTTGGCCGGGGCAGCTTTGTTGATGTTTTTGGATGGAATCGGCCATAATCTATCTGAAAAAAACAAAAAGGCGCATGCCGCTTTTCATGAAGTCGAATGGGACACAATCTTTTTCTTTCTGGGCTTGTTTGTGGTCGTGGCCAGTCTGGAGCACACAGGATTGCTCGCGAAGGCCGCCGGCATGATTACCGAGGTCACCAATGGCGATTTTCAAAAAACCGGATTGGTGATTTTGTGGGCATCCACGTTTTTCTCGGCCTTTGTCAACAACATCCCGTTTGTTGCCACGCTGATACCCGTCATTGAAAGCATGGGGTCGGTTTTTGGCGATGGCGAAGCCCTCAATCCCCTGTGGTGGAGCCTTATTTTGGGGGCCTGTCTGGGCGGCAACGGGACGCTGATTGGGGCCAGTGCCAACGTGATGGTCGCATCCTTTGCTGATCGTGCGGGGCACCCTATCTCCTTTGTTAAATATATAGTGTATGGATTTCCGTTGACTCTTTTGACCATTATTTTGGCCAATATCTATCTGATGATTGTGTATTTTTAGGAGTCGGTATGTGAGTCGAGCATGCGGTTAGACGTATCCGCACGCAGGAAGATTCAAAAGCTTTGTTTGAAATGGTGGATGAATGGCTGATAGGAGAAAAATTTTGCACCATAAGCATTAATGGGCTTGACAAAGGACTGGGAACACATTAAACAACACTCCACCGAAGTAACCAAATAGACTGATTTTTTCCCAAGCGCGGGCGTAGTTCAGTTGGTTAGAATGCCTGCCTGTCACGCAGGAGGTCGCGGGTTCAAGTCCCGTCGCTCGCGCCACTTTTCAAAAATTTCCTGCTAAAAATAAGATTGATTAAGTTGTGGGGTTGGAGAGTACGCCTAACAGATTCTTACCCTACGCTGCCCTCAAGGCTGATGGCGACCAATTTTTGGGCTTCGACGGCAAATTCCATGGGGAGGTTTTGCAGCACTTCGCGGCAGAAACCATTGACGATCAGGGCGACGGCCTCTTCATCATTTAATCCGCGTTGCTGGCAGTAAAATAATTGATCTTCGGAAATTTTGCTGGTCGTGGCTTCGTGTTCCAGCCTGGCTCTGGGATTTTTGCTTTCGATATAGGGGACTGTGTGCGCACCGCATTGATCGCCGATGAGCAGCGAATCACATTGGGTGAAATTGCGTGCACCCTTGGCCCCCGCCATAATTTTGACCAAGCCGCGATAGGTCGAATCCGATTTCCCGGCAGAAATGGTTTTGGCGATGATGCGTGATTTGGTATTTTCGCCCAAATGAATCATTTTGGTGCCGGTGTCGGCCTGTTGATAATGGTTGGTGATGGCAACCGAGTAAAATTCCCCTTGAGAGTCCTTACCGCGCAGCACGCACGACGGGTATTTCCATGTAATGGCCGATCCGGTTTCAACCTGAGTCCAGGATACTTTGGACCTGTCCCCCGCACATAATGCGCGTTTGGTGACAAAATTATAAATGCCGCCCTTGCCGTTTTCATCCCCCGGATACCAATTTTGAACCGTGGAATATTTAATTTCGGCATCTTCGTGCACATATAACTCCACCACCGCCGCGTGAAGTTGATTTTCATCGCGCATGGGGGCTGTGCAGCCTTCTAAATATGACACATAGGATCCCTTGTCCGCGATAATCAATGTGCGCTCAAACTGCCCCGTATTCATTTCATTGATGCGGAAATAGGTGGAGAGCTCCATCGGGCAGCGCACGCCGGGAGGAATATAGACAAAGGACCCATCGGTAAACACAGCCGAGTTTAAACAGGCGTGTTTATTGTCGGAGTAGGGGACAACAGAGCCAAGATATTTTTGCACAAGTTCGGGATATTCGCGCACGGCTTCGGAAATTGAGCAAAAAATGACCCCGACTTCGCGTAAATTTTCGCGAAATGTGGTGGCGACCGAAACCGAATCAAACACGGCATCGACTGCTACGCCGGCCAGAATTGCACGCTCCTTCAACGGTACGCCCAATTTTTCAAAGGTTTCCAAAAGTTTCGGGTCGGCTTCGTCCAGCGAGTTTAACTTGGCCTTGGGCGCGGCGTAATAATGCGCATCCTGATAGTCAATCGGCGGGTGATGAATTTTGGCCCAGCTTGGCTCCGGCATTTTCAGCCAACGCGCATAGGCTTTTAGCCGCCAATCCAGCAGCCATTGCGGCTCTTGCTTTTTGGCGGAGATAAAGCGGATAATATCTTCGTTTAAGCCCTTCGGGGCTTTTTCCGACTCAATATCGGTGACAAACCCGGCTTCATATTTGCCGAGGGCTGAAATTTGATCTGCAAGGGCTGACGGTTCGCTCATAATGGTTTATTTAAGCGTTTGGGCCGCATAAGGCAAATATTTATTTGGTTTTCGCCGTATTTTGTGGTTTCAACCCGTGGCAAATAAGAAATTCGCAATCATCATCATATTGAGTGTGATCAGGATTACGGCAATCGTGGCTGAGAGCACAATAACCCATCCGGGGGCCTTAAACTCGCCCATGATTTTTTTATTTCGGGTAAATAAAATCAGCGGCACAACGGCGAAGGGGAGTTGGAGGCTCAAAATCACCTGCGAAAGGATGAGCAATTTGGCCGTTCCCTCCTGTCCGTAAAGGTAGGTGATGGTGAGCGCGGGGACAATCGCAATACCGCGCGTGATCAGGCGTCGCAGCCAGGGGGCGAGCTTAATCCTCAAAAATCCCTCCATCACGATTTGACCTGACAATGTGGCGGTGACTGTGGAGTTTAGCCCGCAGCATAGCAAGGCAATGCCAAATAAAGTTGCGGCAATACCTGCCCCCAAAATCGGCGCAATGAGTTGGTGTGCGTCCGTCAATTCGGCAATCTCAGTATGGCCATTGGCATGGAATGTCGCCGCTGCCAGAATTAGGATGGAGGCATTGATGGTGAGAGCCAACATTAGGGCGATGGTCGAATCAATAATAGAGTATCTAATCGCTGTTGATCGGGACTGAGAATCAGGAGAAAAGGCCCTTGTCTGGACAATTGAGGAATGGAGATAGAGATTATGCGGCATCACTGTGGCGCCGATAATTCCCATGGCAATATACAGCATGGCGGGGTTTTGAATGATTTCGGGCGAGGGGATAAAGCCACCAGCCACCAGTGATAAATCTGGCGATGCCATAAAAACCTGGACCGCAAAGCAACCAAAAATCACGATAAGGAGGGAGATCACAAAGGCCTCAATCCACCTAAAACCCAAGCGTTGCAATGCGAGTACTAAAAACACGTCAAGCCCGGTGATGAGCACTCCCCATTCCAGCGGGATGTGAAACAGGAGGTAGAGACCAATGGCAGTGCCGATGACCTCGGCCAAATCTGTTGCGCAGATTGCCAATTCCGCCAAAATCCACAACACAAATGATACTGGGCGGGGATAATGCGCGCGACAAGCCTGGGCCAGGTCCAAACCCGTTGCGATCCCTAAACGCGCACACAAAGACTGCAAAATAATCGCCATGATGTTGGAAATCAGGCAAATTGAGAGCAAAGTATAACCGAACTGCGACCCGCCGGCCAAGGCCGTGGCCCAGTTTCCGGGGTCCATATATCCGACAGCGACGAGGTATCCGGGACCGATATAGGAAATAAATTTACGCCAAAATGATCCGTGTTTGACCACTGAAACTGTGCCGACCAGATCGCCGGAGTTTTTATCCGGCCGGAATTGGCCCTGCGCTTCAGCTTGTGCCTTTGCCTTTGCTTGGGCCTTTGCTTGTGCCTTTGCTTGTGTCTGGGCCAAATGATCGCGTAAAATTTGTGGGGTCATTTCTATTGTTTTTCTAAAGGTTTTATACGGTGATAAATATTTTCTAAATATTTTTAATTTTTACTATATACTTAAAAATGTAGCCTTGGCAACATATTTGACAATGGGCTATTGATGGGTTAAATTTAACCTATGAAAAAAATCGAAACTTTGACAGCTAGTGGGTCTGGTGAGCCTTTGAAATCAAGGCGGAAGGTCCCGCTCGACCTTGATCGTGCGGCGGCATTTGAATATGTGCGCCAAGCCCATCAAGAAGAAACAGCGCAGGATTATGTTGAAATGATTGCGGATTTGATTGCGCAACATGGTGAGGCAAGGGTGGTGGATCTGGCCAAAAACATGGGTGTATCGCACGCCACGATCAACAAAACCATTGCGCGGCTCAATCGTGACGGGTTGGTGGTGAATCGCCCCTATCGTGCAATTTTTCTAACCCCCGAAGGCGAATCTATGGCCCGTGACTGTAAGGCGCGGCATGATATTGTTTTTCGCTTTTTATGCGCGTTAGGGGTAAAACCGGCCACGGCGCACCTCGATGCCGAAGGGGTGGAGCATCATATTAGTCCGGAGACTCTGAAGGCTTTTGAGCGTTTTTTGAAGAAGCATAAGTGCTGATTTTTTTAACGAGGTAGGGACTAGCCACAATCAAAATCAGGACGGCGATAAAGGGCAAAATGTAGTGATCTATACTGCCATCCGGGATAAGACTGCCAACCGTATAGCCCAAAAGCGGAATACCTACCGCCCATAAAACCGCACCCAAAGCTGAATAAATAACAAAAAGCCCGTAATTCATATGACTCATGCCGGCCATAAAGGGCACGAACGTGCGCGCAAAATGAATAAATCGCGCAATCACCACCGTAAAGGCACCATATTTTTCAAAAAAATAATCGCATTTTTCTATGTAATGCGGTTTGATCACACGGGTGCCATATTTTTGAATCAAAGAAGGCCCCCAACGCTTGCCAATCTCATACCCCGCTAAATTCCCCAAAAATGCTGCCACAGCACAGCCGGGAAGCATAATTTTCAGGTCAAAAACATCCTGACCCGCTAAAATCCCAATCGGAAATAAAAGACTATCGCCCGGGAAAAATATGCCAAAGAAAAAGGCTCCCTCAATAAACAATACGGCCCAAGTGCCGACATATCCTATGGTTTCAATGAATTCGATGATGGTCATTATATGGTCACTATTCCACGCTGTCCTAAAAAATTAAAATCCCGAACCGGTCGGGATTTTGAATGTGGCTTAAGACGAATTAAAAATCCATCAAAAATTTTTAGGCGGATTTTTTACCTGCAGGGGCCGCTTTTTTATTGCGGGCTGCTGCTGCGCGGGCGGTGGATTTGACTTCATCCAAATAAGTTGTAATGCGACGCGCAACCACATCACATGCCTCACGCCCGGATTTTGTGCAAATATCGCCCACTTCCTGCATCCCCGAAATCGCATCTTCATAGGCCTCACGAATGAGTTCGGCCCCGCGTGCGACTTTTTCCTCCGGTGTGCCTTCATTGACAATTTCTTGGAGAATCGCCGAATTATCCTGCATGGCTTTTGAAATGATTTCACGTTGCCGCTGCATCACGGTTTGCATGCTTTCTACAGCGATTTGTTGCGCCTCCGCAAAGGCCTGAACTGATTTTCTGGCCGATTCCATGATGTCTTTAAATCCTGCCATTTGCATGTTGGATGCAGGGTTCATGTTGTTCAAATTATTTAAGTTGTTCAGATACTCAGGCTTTAACCAAGCTTCAAAAGGGTTATTCATGATTTGCTACTCCGCAATAATTAAAAAGGCGAATCGATATTCTCACCAGTATTCAATCTAAACACTAGGCTTGTCAAACAAATTCGAAAAAAATTGCTAAAATATGCACGAAATATAATGAAAAATTACAATGGGATGTTTGTGGAATGTTTGCGAGAGGGGTAAGTTTAACATTCGTTGCGATAAAAATTGTGGAGGATGTGGATAGAATGGCTTTTCCACTTGCAAATGCAAAAAATGATGGTATGGTTTGCGAATTCTGACATATTATATTATTAACTTTTAATAGGAATTATGAATTATGAGCGACATTGCAGACCGCGTAAGAAAAATCGTTGTTGAGCACTTGAGTGTTGACGAAGCCAAAGTGACCGAAAATGCCAGCTTCATTGATGATCTGGGTGCAGATTCTTTGGATACGGTTGAATTGGTTATGGCCTTCGAAGACGAATTTAATATTGAAATTCCGGACGATGCCGCCGAAAAGATTCAAACTTTTGGCGATGCTGTTTCCTATATCAGCCAGAAAGCTGCCTAATTCGGCGGGATTTTTATGGGTTTAGGAGGGGCCGATTCGCCGCATGCAGATAGGCATGAATGGCGCGGCCCTTTTCTCTCATTTTTTGATGTCAATACGCAAAAAATGGTCTAAAAAAATTTCTCAACTATTCTTTCGAGCAAGATGAGCATGAGACGAGTTGTAGTCACCGGTATGGGGTTAGTCACACCGCTCGGTGTTGGCATTGAAAAAAATTGGGATGCAATTATTAACAGCCGCAGCGGAATTCGCAAGGTTACGCGGTTTCCTGTTGATGATATGGCCTCACAAATTGCCGGGTTGGTACCCTATAAATCCGAAGGGTTTTCGGATGGTTTTGACCCTGATGAGGCCATGCCGCCCAAAGATCACAAAAAAGTTGATTTGTTTATTTTGTACGGCATGAAGGCGGCGGATGACGCTGTTAAGGATTCAGGCTGGGTTCCGCAAACTCAGGAAGATTTTGAACGCGCCGGCGTGATGATCGGGTCGGGGATCGGCGGATTACAAAGTGTTTATGAAACTTCGGAAACGCTTTTCACCAAGGGTCCGCGCCGCGCATCACCCTTTTCCGTTCCTGCAATGCTGATTAATTTGGCTTCGGGCCATATTTCGATCAAACATGGTTTTAAGGGACCGAATCATGCGGTTGTAACGGCTTGTTCCTCCGGTGCGCATGCCATTGGTGATGCGGCGCGCCTTATCATGTGGGGGGATGCCGATGTGATGGTGGCGGGTGGGGCGGAGGCCGGTGTGAATCGGCTTGGAATGTCATCATTCGCGGCTTGTCGGGCGCTCTCCACCTCTTACAACGATCAACCGGAATTGGCTTCGCGCCCCTTTGATGAAGGCCGTGACGGATTCGTCATTGCCGAAGGATCGGGCGTTGTGATTTTGGAGGAATTGGAGCATGCGAAAGCCCGCGGTGCGAAGATTTATGCTGAAATTGTTGGTTATGGACTTTCCGGTGATGCGTATCACATGACCTCCCCGGCGGAGGATGGTGACGGCGCCTTTCGTGCCATGCGTGCTGCGTTGAATCGCGCGGGAATTGCCCCGGATCAGGTGGATTATATCAATGCCCACGGCACATCAACCCCCATGGGGGACGGTATAGAATGCACAGCCGTAAAACGCTTATTTGGCGCGGCGTTGGAGCGCGCGGCCATGTCATCGACCAAATCGGCGATAGGGCATTTGCTGGGGGCCGCCGGCGCGGTTGAGGCCATTTATTCGATTCAGGCCATTAATACCGGAATTTTGCCGCCCACCATTAACCTTGAAACTATTTCCGAAGCCTGTCAGGGCATTAATTTGGTGCCGAAAGTGGCGCAGGAGAAAAAAGTGACCTATGCGCTTTCTAACTCTTTCGGGTTTGGCGGGACAAATGCTTCGTTGGTGCTCAAAGCCTTTACAGGGTAAGTGCAGACATAAGGTGCGGGGCAGCCGGTGAAAATTATCCTTTACAAAATTTTGCTAAGTTTGGTCATTCTGGCTTTGGCAAGCATATGCGGCGTGGGGTGGTTTTTCTTTGATAAATTTAAAACGCCCGGCACTATCAATGCTCCCAAAATTGTGGCGATTCCCAAGGGATTTGGAACGATGCAAATTGGCGAAATCTTGGCCAGAGAAAATGTGATTTCCAACAATATGGTGTTTGCGGTGGCCGCAAAAATACTGCCGCCGCCCCAATCGCTTAAGGCCGGGGAGTATGAATTTACGCCGGGCATCACTATGCGTGAGGTCATCGAAAAGCTGAAAAAGGGGGATGTTTACAAGCGCAATTTCACGATTGCCGAAGGGCTGACCAGTTACGAAATTGTGCAAAAATTATCCCAAATTCCGGAGTTGAAACCAGTGACTGAAGGAGCAGAGATACCTGCGGAAGGCAGTCTTCTTCCCCAGACATATCAATATGTTGGTGGGGAAACTATAGACCAAAAAATTGCGCAAATGCGTGAGTCTATGACCAAAATTTTGGATAAAGAATGGGCGGGCCGGGCCGATAATTTGCCCTTTAAAACCAAGGAAGAAGCCGTTATTTTGGCATCTATTGTGGAAAAGGAAACGGGCGTTGCGGCTGAACGTCAACGAATTGCGGGGGTTTTTATTAATCGCCTGCGGCAAAATATCCCGCTTCAATCCGATCCTACGATTATTTATGCGCTCACCAAGGGGCAACCCGAAAATAAGGGGCAGGGGCCGTTGGGGCGGCGGTTATTGTCAAAAGATTTGGAAATTTCATCGCCCTATAATACCTATAAAATGCCCGGCTTGCCGCCCGGGCCGATTTGTAACCCGGGGGCGGAGGCAATTCATGCGGCCCTTCACCCCGAACAGCACGCCTATATTTATTTCGTAGCGGACGGGAGCGGCGGACATGTGTTTGCCACGACCTTAAGTGAGCATAATCGTAATGTGGAAAATTGGCGCGATTTGCGGCGCAACAATAAAAAATAATGCAAATTTTTTTTGAAGGGCGCATAAACTTGGCCATAAAATGCATTATAAATGCACAGTAAAAAGCCAAAATTACAATAGAGGTTATAAAATCATGCACAACCTGAAATACACGCCCGCAGTGGAAAAAGAGACAGAAGAAATTTATCACCGTGTGCAAAATGTGATTACCCCCGCGCGTTGGCAATCTATGGCCCCGTTGATCGTTGAAATTAACCGATTGAAACGCGAAAAAAACGCGGTGATTTTGGCGCATAATTATCAAACACCGGATATTTTTTATGGTGTGGCCGATATTGTGGGTGATTCGCTCAAACTCGCTCAGGAAGCCACCAAAACCACTGCTGATATTATTGTTCAGGCAGGGGTTTATTTTATGGCCGAAACTGCAAAAATCCTTAATCCGCAAAAAACTGTGTTGATTCCTGATCCGCTCGCCGGGTGCTCACTTGCGAGCTCCATCACGCCGGACGATGTCGCGCTAATGCGATCAAAATACCCCGGGGCTACGGTTGTAAGTTATGTGAATACATCTGCCGCGGTTAAGGCTGTTTCCGATGTTTGTGTGACCTCCGGCAATGCCGAAAAAATTGTTGAAGCCATTGAGAGCGATGAAATTATTTTCCTTCCCGATCAATATTTGGCGCATTATGTGGCCACTAAAACCACCAAGAAAATTTATGCGTGGAAAGGTGCGTGCGAAGTGCATGAATTATTCACGGGGAAATATGTGGATGAATTGCGCGCCGAACATAAAAATATTGTGGTGCTGGCCCACCCCGAATGCCCGCCGGATGTGCTGGAGGCCAGTGATTATATCGGGTCCACTGCGCAAATGCAGACCTATATTGAGCAAAAACAACCGGCTAGAGTCGTGCTGATTACCGAATGCTCCATGAGTGATAATTTATTTGCGGCCAATCCGAATTTGGAATTTATTCGCCCCTGTCAATTATGCCCGCATATGAAACGCATTGATTTGGAAAAAATCCTGCATTCCTTGGAAACCATGACCCATGAAGTGTTGATTGATCCGGATATTATTACGGCGGCGCGTCGGCCGATTGACCGCATGCTGGAATTGAGCTGAAATTATGGCGCAGCCTTCCCCCAAGCGTTTTTTATGCCCTGCTGATTTTGTTTGGGATGATGTGGTTATTCCCGCATTGAAGGAGGATTGGGGGCGGAGAGGGGATATTACCTCGCGCGCGATTTTTGACCCCGATCACATATGCACCGCGCGATTTGTAGCCCGTGAAGGCGGCGTTATCTGCGGGGTTCGTGCAATTGAATGCGCGATGAAGGCCAGTGGTAAAAATATTGATGTACGCCACCATGTTCAGGACGGTGAAAGAGTTGAACAAGGTCGCGTGATTGCAACCGTGACCGGGCCGGTGATTGGGGTGTTGGAGGCCGAGCGTGTGGCGCTGAACATTCTTTCCCACCTCAGTGCAATAGCCACCAAAACATCCAAATATGCGGATGTGATTGCGGCACTGGGGGATCAATCAAAAGCCAAAATTTGTTGTACGCGAAAAACCACGCCATTACTGCGCAGTCTTGAAAAATACGCTGTGCAATGCGGCGGCGGGGTGAATCATCGCTTTGGGTTGGATGATGCGGTCCTGATTAAGGATAACCATATTGCGGTGGCGGGCGATATCTGCGCGGCGATTGATAAAATTCGCGATGTTGTGGGGCATATGGTGAAAATTGAAGTTGAGGTCGATAATCTCCATCAACTCTCCCTCATTCTGGATAAAATGCAGGACAAAAAAATCGATGCGGTTTTGTTGGATAATATGACCGCACAGGAGTTAAAACAGGCGGTTGAAATGGTGAATGGCCGCTTTATTTTAGAGGCATCGGGCGGCGTGAATTTAGAAAATCTCAAATCCATTGCATTGAGCGGGGTGGACCTGATTTCTTGCGGTGCGTTGACCCACAGCATTCAAAATTTTGATATTGGATTGGATATAGACTCATGAAAAATGCAGCGATTAAAATTGGCGTTGTGGGCCTTGGGGCCATCGGATCGGTGGTGGCTGCGGCCCTCATCAAGGGTATGGCGGGCTATGAATGGGTGGGTGCGTGCGAGGTGAATGAAGATGCCGCCGCCCGGAAAATCGGGTTAGGAGCCGATAAAATTCGATTTTTATCCCAGGATGAATTGATTGCGCAGTGTGATTGGATTGTGGAGGCACTTCCCGCATTGGCGGCGCGGGATCTGGCCATAAAAGTTTTGGGGGCGGGTAAAACTTTGGTGGCAATTTCGAGCGCAGCCCTTTTGACCTATAGTGAAATTCTTGAAACGGCGCAAAAGTCTGGTCGAATTTTAATTCCATCGGGGGCGATTGCGGGAATTGACGCTATTTCGGCTCTATCGCTTCAGGGACTCACATCATTGGAACTGCATACCACGAAACCGCCGCAATCCTTTGGCAATGCGCCCTATATCGTGCAAAATCAGATTGATGTTGAGGCCATTACGTCCCCGCAAGTGATTTTTGAGGGCAGCGCGCGCCAGGCCGCAGCCGGTTTTCCCGCAAATGTCAATGTGGCGGCGACTTTGGCCTTGGCCTCTCGCATGAATGCCGATGATATACGTGTTAAAATCACCGCCGACCCAACCACGGTTTACAACACACATCATATCACCGTGGACGGGGGGTATAGTCGCCTGTCATTTCGGATTGAGAATAAGCCGGATCCGCAGAACCCGAAGAGCAGCGCATTGACTGCGCTCAGCATTCTCTCTCTCTTGCGGCGTCAAACGGCTTCGGTGGCGATTTAGGATCAATGGATGAGTGACGGCGTGAAAGACAGCATGGGTGAGGGCGGCACAAAAGAATTATTTCTGGTGGATGGATCGGGTTATATTTTTCGCGCCTACCATGCTTTGCCGCCATTGACCTCCCCTGCGGGTGTGCCGATTGGTGCCGTGGTCGGATTTTGCAATATGATTTATAAATTGCTGAGCACACATAGTGATGCGCATATTGCCATCATATTTGATTCGGCGCGCAAAAATTTTCGCAACGAGATTTATCCGGATTACAAGGCGCATCGCCCGCCGCCGCCCGAAGATTTGATTCCCCAATTCGCCTTAATTCGGGACGCAGCCGCAGCGTTCGGCTTGCCGAGTTTGGAATTGGAAGGATATGAAGCCGATGATTTAATCGCAACCTATGCCCGATTGGCGGTTGAACATCATGTGCCCGTGACCATTGTTTCTTCGGATAAAGATTTAATGCAATTGGTGCGGGACGGCGTGCGGATGATTGATCCGATGAAGCAAACGCGCGTGGGACCCGATGAAGTTCATGAAAAATTTGGCGTCGTGCCGGAATTGGTGGTGGATGTTCAGGCATTATGCGGTGATTCAGTTGATAACGTGCCGGGCGTGCCGGGAATTGGGATTAAAACCGCCGCGCAATTGATCAATGAATTTGGGTCGTTGGAAAATCTTTTGGGCCGCCTGAGTGAGATTAAACAGCCCAAACGCCGTGAGGCCTTGGAATCAAATGCCGAACTCGCGCGCATTTCCAAACGCCTTGTTACATTGGATGATCATGTGCCCGTTAAGGAGGGGCTGGAGCAGCTGGTGCCCACTGCGCCATTTTCAAACACGCTTAAACAATTTCTGGATTTTCATGGGTTGAGAGCCCTCAGCGCGCGGATTAATTTCTCAACCGATACGGTGGGGAATGCTTCGGATAAGGTGAATGAAGGTGAGGCAGGTAGCTCCGGTAACTCCGGTGATCTAGCCGCACAAAAGGGCTCGCAAGCGGCGGTAAGTATAGGGGAGAGCGCACCGGAAAGCAAAAATTTGCACAAAACTATACAAAAAAATGTGCAAAAAATTGATCAGGATTACAAATTGATTTTATCCGCATCAGAGTTGCGAGACTGGCTGGCGGAGCTTGAACAAAACGGATTTTTGGCGTTTGACACGGAAACAACGGGGCTCACTCCCGCAACGGCGGATTTGGTTGGTATTTCGCTCGCAACTCAGCCTGGCCGGGCCTGTTATATTCCTCTCGCGCATGGCGCCAAATCCGATTTATTTGGACATGAAGAGTCATCACAACCTCCGCAAGCCAAGGCAGATGATATTGCCGCGATTTTAAAACCCGTGATGTGTGACCCTGCTATACTCAAAATTGCGCACAATGCCAAGTTTGACATGCAGATGTTCTCCAAAATCGGGATTGATGAGATTACTCCAATTGATGATACCATGCTCATGTCCTATGTGCTGGATGGGAGCAATCACGGGCATGGGCTTGATGAACTGGCGCAGCTTTATTGCGATCATAAAATGATTGCGTATGAAGAGGTGACGGGGACGGGAAAGGCCAAAATTTCCTTTGCGGAGGTTGAACTCACGAAGGCTTGTGACTATGCGGCGGAGGATGCCGATTTCACCCTGCGGCTTTATCATCTTTTGAAACCGCGCATTGCGATGGAAAAGGTCGCGCGAGTCTATGAGGATATTGAGCGGCCTTTAATCTCGGTGATTGCCCGCATGGAATCGTATGGCATTATCGTTGATCGTGATGTTTTGAAATATCTTAGCCATAAATTCTCGGAACTCATCGCACAGCATGAACAGGAAATTTATCGTCTCGCGGGGCATGAATTCAACATTGGATCGCCCAAGCAATTGGGTAAGGTTTTATTCGATGAATTGGCGTTGCAGGGGGCGGGGAAAACCAAAACCGGCGATTGGTCAACGAGTGTGGATATCCTCGAAAAACTAGCGGCGCAGGGCCATGAAATCGTGGCGAAAGTTTTGGAATGGCGGCATTTGTCCAAGTTACGCTCAACCTATACCGAAAGCCTGCAAAGCCAGATTAACCCGCAAACCGGGCGGGTGCATACCTCCTTTGCCATGGCCCTCACCAATACCGGGCGACTGTCATCATCGGATCCGAATTTGCAAAATATCCCCATTCGTACGGATGAAGGGCGGTTGATCCGCACCGCCTTTGTGGCTGCGCCTGAACATGTTTTGCTCTCAGTCGATTACAGCCAGATTGAATTGCGCTTGATTGCAGAAATGGCCAATATTCCTGCCCTAAAATCCGCCTTTTTGAACGGGGAGGACATTCATGCGCGCACGGCGTCCGAAGTTTTGGGGTTGCCCATGGATCAAATCACGCCCGAATTACGCCGCCAAGCCAAGGCGATTAATTTCGGCATTATCTATGGCATCAGCGGCTTTGGGCTCGCGAAACAATTGGGATGCAGCGTGGGGGAGGCCGCCAATTACATCAAAATTTATATGGCACGCTTTCCCGAACTTGGCCAATTTATGGAGGAATGTAAGGCACAAGCGCGTGAGAAAGGCTATGTCCTCACCCTCATGGGTCGCAAATGCATGACCGGCGGCATTCATGATAAAAATGCGGCGGTTCGCAATTTCGCTGAGCGTCAGGCGATTAATGCACCGCTTCAGGGAACCGCCGCCGATTTGATCAAACTGGCCATGGTACGGCTTGATCACCTGATCTTAAGCGAGAATTGGCCGGTTAAAATGTTGCTTCAGGTTCATGATGAACTGATTTTTGAAGTCCCTGCTGATCGAGCCTCCCAATTCTCCGAGTTCATTACTGCTGAGATGGAACGGGTGATGACACTCTCCATCCCATTGAGGGCCGAGTCGGGATATGCGCGGAATTGGGCGGAGGCTCATTAGAATATGAATAGGTTCTTAGAAACCCCGGTCAAAAGCTGCCCACAAAAAGATTTTAAAAAATTCATCATAATTTACTTGCGGAGATTTTGTCCCTCATGCTAGTTTTGATCATTCAGGAAATGCCCGGGTTTGCTTCTGCTTAGATTTAAGCAGATCAAACAATGACTTAGATAAAACTTAGAAAGGTAGTTGAATCCCCATGTTTCATCGTCCTAATTCGATCTTACCCCAAAACGAACCAAACAAGGAACCACAAACAATGAACGACACGACAAATCAACCTAAAGATGCCTCTTCCGCAGATATTCCATCCGCGCCTTTTGGACGTCCTGGGGCTCCTGCTAACATGACGAACCCAATGGGTGCTGTTGCGCGTCCTGCTGCGCCAGCAGCCTACGGCACTTACGCTGGATATGGTGCAAACACTCCATCCGTTGGTGCTCAGAGCTCCGGGCAAGCCGACAGCAACGCACGTCGCTTGATCATCGGTCAGGGCATCACCATGTCGGGTGAAATCGAGTCCTGTGACCTGTTGGTTGTTGAAGGGACCGTTGAGGCTGCGCTGAAAGGTGCCAGTGTTCTTGAAATCGCAGAAACCGGGATGTTCTACGGAACGGTTGAAATCAACGAAGCCACGATTGCCGGAAAATTTGAAGGCGATTTGACTGTTAATGGCCGTTTGACTGTGCGCTCAACCGGTTCTATCACCGGTGCGATTTCTTATAAAGAATTGGCCGTTGAAGCCGGTGCCACCATTGATGGTAAAATCACTCCGCTTGGGGGCGTTCGAGGTGCCTCCTCCGAAAAAAAGTCGCATAAAGGGAAGCCATCCGGTTTCCCTATGAAAGATCAGGCTTCGAATGCGAACCAAGAAGAAGATCTGCCGATCCTTCAACGTGCGTCCGGCCAGTAGGTCTGGCTTAGGGGCTGGCTTATAGATTTAATTTTAAAATCCCCTCTGATGAGGGGATTTTACTTTTCAAGATTTTCTCTACTCGGGTAACAAATCAAAACATGTATGCCGCAGCCAATCTAATTCCTGAGAGTCGAGGAACGGTGAGAGGATTTCAAAAATATGGGCGTGGTAGGCCGCAAGCCATTGGAGTTCATGCGGGCTCATCATCTCCCACTCCACCCCGCGCAGGTCAAACGGCACCAGCGTGATTGTTTCCCAATAATAATTTCCGTCTGAATTTTCCTGACAAAACATCAGGCTTTCATGGCGGATGCCGAAATGGTTTTCGCGGTAATATCCCGGTTCATTGGACAACAACATTCCGGGGGTAAAATATTTATCCGTACTGCGTGGAGAGATGGCTGTGGCTTCCTCATGCACGCCCAAATAACACCCCACACCGTGGCCCGTTCCGTGGGCGTAATCGGCACCCAAGAGTTTGAGCGGCCCGCGGGCTTTGGCATCCATATCGGCGCCCGTTGTGGCCGAATCAAATATTGATGTCGCCACCGCGATATGCCCCTGAAGCACCGCCGTGAAAAATTTACGGCGATCGGCATCAATCTCACCAATCACAATCGTGCGGGTGATATCGGTTGTGCCATATTCATACTGCGCCCCGCTATCAAGCAAATAAAGATCATTTCCGGTGATGATATAAGCCGAGTCAGGGCGCGCATGATAATGAATGACCGCGCCGTGATCGGCCCAACCGCTGATGGTGGCAAAGCTGAGATCGCGGAAGGATAAATGAGCCTTACGAAATTCCGCCAATTTATCGGAAAGGTCAATTTCGGTGTATTTAACCTTGCTGAAATCCTGACAATCCAGCCAATATAAAAACCGCACCATGGCCACGCCGTCCCGGACATGGGACTGTTTGATGGCGGTTTGCTCTGATTTTGTCTTAACGGCCTTGAGCATCAAGCACGGATTTTTGGCCGCAATCATTTTTGCGCCGCTTCCGCTTGCGCCACTTTCGTGCAAAATCATCTCAATATAAACAGGGGCGTTTTGCGGGTCTAACATTACGCCGCCCTCAAGCCGCCGCACATCGGCGGTAAAGCTTTCGGGGTGCTGAAAGCCGATATGCGGTTGCAAAAATGATTTCACTGTTTGCGTGATTTTCCGCCCATCGACATACCAATCGGCATGCCCGTGGTGATGCAGAATCAGATAACTCAATACCAGCGGGTTATAATCAATATCACGGCCGCGGACATTCAACAGCCAGCATATGGAGGCAGGATCAGTTAAAATGAGTGACTGTGCGCCTTTGCTGCGCAGAATTTCACACAGCATCGCTATTTTTTCATGCATTGTGTGGCCCGCCACCGCATCGGGGAAGAGTTCAACCAAACCCAGCGGCGGGGCAGGGCGGTCATGCCAGATTTGATCAATCGGATTTTCGGACGTTGCCACCAATTCAATCTTTTTAGTGCGCAGGAATGAGTTCATCTGATCCAACTGATCACGGGTGATGAGCATGGGATCATAACCGATTTTGGCCCCATCCGCACAGTTGCGTGCGATCCATTCCCCGATTGAAATTTTGGTGTAATCACCAATCTCATAAAGCGATGTGTCAACTTCGCGCCGAATCTGAATTTCATAAATGCCGTTGGTTAGCGCCACGGCCTTTGACTCTAAAACCACCGCATATCCCGCTGACCCCGTGAACCCCGTCACCCATGCCAAACGTTCAGCGCAGGAGGGTAAATACTCGCTCAAAAATTCATCCTGATGGGGGATGATAAACCCGTCAATGCCCCATGACGGAAATGCGGCCCGCAATTGATTCAGTCTTTCGCGATAATTTGGAGGCGCTTCAGGGCTTTTTTGCGAGGGGGAGATTTGGGAGGGAGGGGATTGGGCAAGGCTTTGGGAAGAACTTTGATGAGGATTTTGGGTGGGGTGAGAATTCATGGCGGCGGGCTCAGGTTGGTTGCTGAAGTTTATAAGTTCACGAACAGGATATAAGATTTAGGCTTTAAGATTTAAAAGAGATCTATTGCATTTTTCAATCCATCATAGCACAATAGTCACCAAAGACGAGCAAAGAGTGAGCGGTTAAACCATGCGCATATCAAAATTTTATCCATCATCCAAAATAACATCCTTTAAACTCTCACTTATGCTCACATTGGCCGTGTTTGGAATTTTGTTCGGGGGGGAGGCTCGGGCTGATTATATCGTTTGGCAAGATGCCGAAAACGGCGCCCGCTTATCTTATCCCGATACCTGGAAAATGATGAATAACCAGCAACCTGATGATGTGATCACGCTGTCGTTGCCATCCGGCGATAACCGCGCGCAGTGTCGCGTGCGGGCGCGTGAAGATCGCCGGTTTTTAATCTATCCCAACCGTTATCGTGACGCGGTGCGCGATTTGAATTTTACACAGGATTTTTGGAAAGATTACACGGCGTCCTATGATAATGTGAATATGATCAGGCAACAAAACGAAGCGGGATTGGGGCAGGGATTTGCCAGCATGACCTTGATTTCCTTCACTACCCCGCCCACCGATATTCCCGCCGGCGCACCGGTTGTTGAGGGGCAAAGTTACAGCGAATCACGCGCGGGATTGATGGCTGTGACCAATTACGGCGATAAGGTTTATGTGGCCGAATGCACCTCTACCTCTGCCAGTTATCCCAAATATCATAGCCTGTTTTTAAGTTTTTTTAAAACGATCTACTTCAAACCGGCCTATAGCGTGACCAAGGTTGGCTATTACCGCAATTTCCTGAAAGATTGGGGCGAAATTAACGTGCCGCTCCCGCATAACGGTGAGAGCCGTTCGGTTTATTGATCAACGAGTTACCAAGAGGAGAGACTGATGAGCAAAATCGATGCGAAAACAAAAATAGGCGTATTTAAAATTGAGATGTATGATCATCCCTCAGTCATACGTGAAATCCAAATCCCCTTAAAATACAAATTATATGAATTTGCAGAGTCTATTATTTCTTCAGTGGGTTGGTATTTTGATCATGCCTTTGGATTTGTTGACGATGTAGAGGAACCATATAGTAGCAAAATCAGATATGAACTTTTTCATGACATGGGCATGAATGATGGCCCGCTGGAGACAGAGGATGTTGTCGTTAAAGGTGTAAAAAAGACAAATATTTCAACGGCTTTCCCCAAAGTTGGCGATGAAATGCTCTTCCTGTTTGACTATGGCGATGATCATTTTTTCCATGTTGAACTCGTTGATATCAAGTCCCCTGAAGAGGGAACGACCTATCCCGTTATCAAAAAAGTTAAGGGTCGTTCGCCTAAACAATATTAGAATATCTTGCGATTAAGTGGAGGGGGTAATCGTAACAAAATACGACAAAACAAATACTTAGCCCACAAATCTTCACGCTATTTGATCTCGTTATACTCCTGCCTGTCTTCGCTTAAATAACGGTGATAGGCCATAAAAAGCGGGTGAAAGAAGGGATAAAACAGGCTGGAGATCAGGATATTCGCCGCCAAAAACCATAGATCGGGCAATTTGGCCTCCGTCATCGCAAAAATTAATGATTGAAATAGGTGTAAGCAAGTCATCGCCACCACAAATCCCGCCCAGATCATGTGCCATGGCTGCCCCAGGAGGAATCGCCGCTGGCCCCTGATGATCAGGGCCAATCCCAAAAACGAGAAGGCGTTTAATCCCGCGAGCCCTGATCCCGCCAAGTCCAGCACCAAACCGAGGATAAAAATCAGCCAAACAGGCCAAAGCGCGGGGCGGTAAATCAACCAAAAATAAAGCCCCGCCACGATCAACCCCTGGCGCGCATCCCCCATATTTAAAAGCGGAATTTGAACCAGAGAGAGCAGGCATAAAAACCCCATCATCGCATAGACTCCGATAAATTTCAGGAACCGCGCGAGTGAGAGATAAAATTCATATAAAAATTCCGCCATATTCAAAAACCTATTCCGGTGTCCCCGTTGGTGCCGTGGGGGTAGCGGGTGGCGTAGCCCCGGATACGGTATTTGGCGCGGTCTTTGTGGGGGGAATTTGCGGGGCCGGGAATTTCAGGATATCAAGGCTTTCCTTTACCTTCGGGTCCATCGGGCGTTCAACAATTTGCACATAATCTTCGCCTTCGGGGTCGGAGAGTAAACGCACCTTCACAACTCCGCCCTTGGTTGAGACAATCTCCCCAATCGGGAGTCCCGCCGGAAACATGCCGCCAATGCCCGATGTCACCACGCGTCCGCCTTTTTTAATCAGTGCATCGGGCGCATAATGATTGAGCGTGAGCCGATCATCATTATTGCCCATCAGAATGGCGCGTTGATTAACCCCTTCGATGATCACCGGAATGTGAGAGTTAATATCGCTGAGCAAGAGCACGCGTGCGGCGCGCGGCCCGGTTTCAATGATGCGGCCAATCATGCCGTGGCGCCCCATAACGGCCTGGCCTTCTTCAACTCCGTTTTCCGTTCCTGCCTGAATTAATAGCGTCTTGACATAGGATGAACCGGAATCCCCCACCACACGGCTGGTGATATAGGTTTGCTCGGCTTCAGGCAGGACATTGAGCAAATCTTTGAGCGATTGATTTTCGGCGCGCAGCAAAAGTGCCGTTTGATACCATTCTTTCAACTGGTCATTTTCGGTCCGCAGCCGCGCATTTTCTGCGCGAATATTGGTGAGTTGCGAGAGCTCCTCACTCCATGTTTCTATGGTGCGAACGGGGAGAGAGAGAAGCGAGAGTGCGGGGCTCACCTGTTCAATCACCTGGATGCGCGCCTGTTTCCATTTTAAGGGGTTTATAAGCCCGAGCAAAAGAATAACGCCCGCCACCGCCAGTAAAATATAGGGGAAATAGCGCGCGATTTTGGCGCGGGTTGCGGTTTCACGGATGTTTTTTCGTCCCGTTGAGGATGATACGGCGCGGCGCGCGTAGCTGTTTTTGCCCTCTCCGATCATCGACAATCATATTCCCGTCACAAATTTCCCGTGTTGACATCACATCGGCACTGCGGCCAATAATAGCTGCGCAATCGCCCAATTCAAAATCTGAAGCCCAATAATCACCACAATCGGGGTCAGGTCAATCCCCCCAATCGGCGGCACATATTGGCGCACGCGCTTCATCACCGGATCGGTTAATTTGGCCAACAGATTCATCAAATTCCGGGCCTGGGGGTTATTCAAATTCATAACCCCAAAAACCACCAACCACGAAATTGCTACCTGAAGGATGATGATGAAGATATAGGCACTAATTGCCCAAGAAATTAACATTACCAGCAAACCCATATTTTCCTGCCTTTTATGTTGTCGGGATATTTTACGGAGCAAATGGAGCGGACAAAAATATTGCCAGCCTTCCATTTTCTGTTTGAACTTACTAAATATTGCTTTCGCTGACAATTTATTAATCATCAAATTTTATAATAATTGTATAGTGATTAGAATGCGGAGTTTTAAAATTTTTTCCCTGCACCGATTTTTTTTGAATAGTTTGTCCATCTTTGCGATGTTGTTGAGCCTGATGGCTTTTTCCCAAAAATCTATTGCGGGCGGGTGTGTGGCCCGGGATTCACCACAGGTCAACGTCAAAACCTCTACCGACAATATTAATTACGACTTTACCCAGTCGATGAAGCAACTGGACCGTAAGCCCATCAATACGGTGAATCCTTATGGCAAGGAAGTCATCACCGATGTTGGCGGTTTAATGCAGGGCGGCATTCGGATCAGTGAGCAAATGCGTTACGGGACACTTACAAACCCTAACACAAATCAAATTTGTTATTGGTACACGATGATTACGGTGTCGATTCACATCAACCCCACGGTGTATGTCGCGAGCGATTTTCCGCGCGGAACCTGTATGCATAACGCGATTTTGGCGCACGAACATCAACATGTGATGATTGACCGTGACATCGTCAATAAATATGCCCAGATTATCGGTCATGCGCTGCGGCAAGAATTGGCCCGACAATCGGCTTACGGGCCATATCCCATCGGTCAACAATCTCAGGTCGAGGCCGGTTTAAAGACCAGCATTAGTAACTTTATCCAAAACTACGCCAATCAAATGAATGCAGAGCGGCAGCAGCGGCAACAAGCTCTGGATAACATCAATGAATATGAGCGGGTCAACCACCTCTGTAAAAAATGATAGCAGGGAAGCTGATTTTAATTGTAAATTTATCTTGCGCCCCCCAAATTTCGTAACCCCGCGCTTGATGCGGGGTCCGGGGATACGGGCTGATTTGAAAATTGTGGGTTGGTAAGCAAATTTATTGCAGTTTTTTATTTTAACTCACTTTACACTAGGATATGCTTGATTTCATGAGCGTACCCCCGAGCCCCATCACCACGAATTCCACAAATCCTACAATTGGGGTTGATCCAAAATTGTTGGAAATCTTAGTATGTCCGGTTACTAAAGTTCCGTTGCGCTATGATTCTGTGCAACAGGAGTTAATCTCAGACCAAGCACGCCTAGCTTATCCCATCCGTGGACATATCCCTATCATGCTGGCCGCGGAGGCGAGAGTTCTTTCGGACTAAACACTGTTCATCATCGCGCTTTATATAGCTAAACCCAAAATTATTTAGACGAACGTCATCATATTTACGGGCATGGCTAAGAACCTGTTCATAATCTCTACTCTGGCGTTGGCTTTTCACGGTATTTCTGCGCTTCCTTGTCCACGTACATCTA
>JAEUKN010000110.1 GCA_016794305.1 Alphaproteobacteria bacterium
CGCGCAATTTCAATTTGATGCGCCGATAATTGATCCTTCAGCGCATCCATTTCATGATCGGTTTCGCGCCGCCCGTGCCAGATCATCCAAAACAGTGCCGACAACGCCGGAATTTCAATAATAGTGATCCAACCATTCAGTTGGGTAAAAATTGTTTCATTCATCTTATGTCACCTAATTTATGTTAGATCATTTTGTTTGCCCCGCATCGGGAGGCAGACTAACTCATTGTTTTATAATATTTTTTATAATTATCCGATTATGGCCTCATCGCAAAATGCGGCCTAATGGTCATAAATGAAATTCTCCTCCGCGCCCCGCCCTGTGTAAAAATGTCACAGGCCTGTGGAAAATATTTTTTTCGCTCTTGAAATATTTTTTTATAAGGCTCACCATTCAAGCAATATAATGATAGAGCCAAAGGCTATTATGACCACTGCTGCATTGTGCATGCCCGTGCTGCCCGTAAGAACTTATCCCACCATGACAGGTGCTGAGATCGACCAGATTCTCAGTATTCACAAACTTTATATGCTCTGTATGCTCAGCGTGCCAAGCATAAGCGAGGAAACACGTTGTGTTTTTATCATAAGTGAAGATGTTCCCAAAGCTTTCCCGCTCCTTGCGCGCGCTTTCCGTGAGGCTGCACAAGCGAAAATACTCACCCCTGATGCACCGGCCATTGCTGCCCGCTATGATGCC
>JAEUKN010000111.1 GCA_016794305.1 Alphaproteobacteria bacterium
CAGGCTTCCGAAGTGGAGGAATCTTTGCCATTCAACCGCAACTTGCTCAAAAAAGTCGAAGAGCTGGAATTGTCCGTACGTTCGGCCAACTGCCTCAAAAACGACAACATTATCTATATCGGGGATCTGGTTCAGAAATCCGAAAGCGAAATGTTGCGCACTCCAAACTTTGGCCGGAAATCTTTGAACGAAATCAAAGAAGTTCTGACCATGATGGGGCTGCATTTGGGCATGCAGGTCGAAGGATGGCCGCCAGAAAATATTGAAGATCTGGCAAAGCGTCTGGATGATCCGTTTGCACATTAGGTCATTTATGGCCTTTTGGCCTGCGAATGAGGCATTTCTGCGCTTCCGCTTCTCACGTACATTGAGTACGCTCGAAGACGGTTCTCGAAAAGCACTCGTTCTCGGCGCAAAATGCTTCAAATGACTGTGCTTTAAATCAAGTTTTGGAAGGGGATTTCCCCTTTCTTTTTGGGAATGTTCCCGCCCCGTTGATTGACATCTAAAGTGGTCGGCGGTTATCCAATGGTTTTCCCCGTGAAGGCCGCAACGCCAAAAAAGGCAGAAAGAACTAAAACATGAAACATGGTTTGAAACAACGTAAACTGAACCGTACCAGCTCGCACCGTCGTGCGCTCTTTGCCAACATGGCGAATGCGCTGATCAAGCACGAGCAAATTATCACCACC
>JAEUKN010000112.1:0-361 GCA_016794305.1 Alphaproteobacteria bacterium
CCTGCTCAACGACATTCTCGACCTGTCGAAAATTGACGCCGAGAAAATGACGCTGGAGCAGACGCCGTTCTCGATCGGCAAACTGGTGGCCAACCTCGACAGCCTGCTGGTGGCGAAAGTCGGTGCGGCCGGCATGCGGCTGGGTTACGAGGTGGCACCCCAACTCGCCAAACGCGAGTTACTGGGTGATCCGCTGCGCCTGCAGCAGGTGCTGCTGAATCTGGTGGGCAATGCCATCAAATTCACCGAAAAAGGCAAGGTGACGCTGGCGATCAGCGAGCGCGCCAGTGCCGGAGATGCACTGACCCTCGATTTCGCCGTGCGTGACCAGGGCATTGGCATTGCGCCCGAAGCGCAGGCG
>JAEUKN010000112.1:371-682 GCA_016794305.1 Alphaproteobacteria bacterium
ACGGTTCGACGACGCGCAAGTTCGGTGGCACCGGTTTGGGCTTGCCGATCTCCAGCCGGCTGATTCGGCTGATGGGCGGTGAGATTCACCTCAACAGCACGCCGGGGGTCGGCTCGACGTTCAGTTTCACGTTGACCCTGCCGCTGGCGCGCCCGCAGGAGACCACGGCGCCGGTCAGTACCGAGATCAGCGGTGCCGAAGCCGAACGGCGCTTGCGCAGCGACTTTGCCGGCAGCCGGATACTCGTTGCCGAAGACGACTGGGTAAATCAGGAAGTGGCCATCGAATTGCTGCGCGAGGTGCTCGGTTTT
>JAEUKN010000113.1 GCA_016794305.1 Alphaproteobacteria bacterium
TTCGCCATGACCAAAAAATAAACCCCGTGTTCAACGGGGCTGCAAAACTAATGATTCAACCGGATTTGCCAAAAGCGCCCTAGTCGAGCACGAAGGGGTAATCGGTTTGTACGTAGATGTCCGTGAGCGCCTCTTTCGGATCCGGGAAGGCGGATTCTTCAGAGAACTTAACGCTCTCTTCCACCTGTGCGTTCACCTTGGCTTCAATGGCCTCCAATTCAGCCGCAGTGGCGAATTTCTTCTTCAAAATGGTGTCGCGCACTTGTTCAACCGGATCGCGCTGCTTGTAGGCTTCGACCTCTTCCTTGGTGCGGTATTTCTGCGGGTCACTCATGGAGTGGCCTTTGTAGCGGTAGGTTCGGAATTCCAGCAGGGTAGGGCCTTCGCCAGCCCGAGCCCGTTCGGCTGCGCGCGCCACAGCCATATGAATATCTTCCACCTTCATACCATCCACGGGTTCGGCCGGCATATCGTACGATTCACCCAGCGTATATAACTCGTGCACGTTTGAGGTGCGCGTCACGGAAGTACCCATGGCGTAGCCGTTATTCTCGATCACAAAGATCACCGGCAATTTCCATAGCATGGCCAGGTTAAGCGCTTCGTGAAAGGCTCCCTGCCGCACCGCACCATCGCCCATGTGGCAAATGCACACATTGCCGGTGTTATTGTACAT
>JAEUKN010000114.1 GCA_016794305.1 Alphaproteobacteria bacterium
TTATAAATCAAAAATGCCTCCGAGAAACTTGGAGGCATTTTTCGTTGCGGTCGCGTAGGGATTCGAACCCCAAACCTTCCCGACGCTCGCGGTCGGGATGCTCTATTGCTAGCGCTTTTGGTTGTTATAGTGACAAGCTAAGTTTCTTACTTTTGAGTTGTAAAATTTATACCCTAATCTTTTATTAAATTCAATCACTTTATAAATCAAAAATGCCTCCGAGAAACTTGGAGGCATTTTTCGTTGCGGTCGCGTAGGGATTCGAACCCCAAACCTCCTGATCCGTAGTCAGGTGCTCTATCCAATTGAGCTACGCAACCTTTTTACTTCGATTTTATTCTTGGGTTCGAGAACCCCAAATCTTCCCGACGCTGTCGTTGAGATGCTCTATTGCCGACGCTTCGGTCGGCATACTGACAAGTAAACTTCGTCAGTACCAATTGAGCTACGCAACCTTTTTTGCTTCGATTTTATTCTTGGGTTCGAGAACCCCAAATCTTCCCGACGCTGTCGTTGAGATGCTCTATTGCCGACGCTTCGGTCGGCATACTGACAAGCAAGGCTTCGTCAGTACCAATTGAGCTACGCAACCTTTTTTGCTTCGATTTTATTCTTGGGTTCGAGAACCCCAAATCTTCCCGACGCTGTCGTTGAGATGCTCTATTGCCGACGCTTC
>JAEUKN010000115.1 GCA_016794305.1 Alphaproteobacteria bacterium
GACGAAATCGAACAAAAACTGGATGTGAAAGTGCGCCCGCTGTCGTGGCCCATTGGCATGGGACAGCGCTTCAAAGGTGTATACAACCTGTACGAGCGCAAACTGGTGTTGTTCAATCCGCACAGCAAACAGGAAGACGAGGACATCATTGTTTTTGAAGACCTCGCCAGCCCTGACCTGGAAAAACACATTGGCGACAGCGCTGCCCGCGAACTCCGCGAAGAAGTGGAAGTAGTGGAAACCGTTTATCCGGAATTTAAAAAAGAAGATTACCTGAGTGGTAACATCTGCCCGGTGTTTTTTGGCTCGGCTGTCAATAATTTCGGGGTAAAAGAGATGCTTGATTGCTTCGTGGAAATCGCGCCCACACCACTGCCTCGCCATACCGAAGAGCGCCTGGTGACGCCGGAAGAAGAGAAGTTCAGCGGTTTTGTGTTTAAGATTTTTGCCAATATGGATCCGCGCCACCGCGACCGCATCGCGTTCCTGCGCATTTGTTCCGGCAAATTTGAACGCAATAAAAACTACCGGCACATTCGCCTCGGCCGCGATATGAAATTTCCCAACCCAACCATGTTCATGGCTTCCAAAAAAACGCTGCTGGAAGAAGCCTATCCGGGCGATGTGGTTGGTCTCTACGATTCAGGCAATTTCAAAATCGGCGATACG
>JAEUKN010000116.1 GCA_016794305.1 Alphaproteobacteria bacterium
GTGTTCGCGCTGATCCGCGGCGAGAACCTGCCCGCGCCGGAACCCGCCGCACCCGGCGGCGGAGGCGCCGGCCTCGAGGACCTCGGCGCCCTGCTCTTCGTCGGTGTGCCGATACTCGGCGCGGTGCTGGTGGGCATGCTCGGGCGCAAGCCCGGCGCCCTCGCCACCGGCGGCCTCACCGGGCTGATCGTGCACCTGCTCACCGCCAGCCTCTTCCTCGCACTCGTCGGCGGCGTGCTCGCCGTGGTCTTCGTGCTCGTGCTCGGCATCGGCGGCGGCGGGCGCGGCGGTCCGCCGCATCGCGGCGGCGGGCCGATCATCCGCGGCGGCAGCCTGGGTGGCGGCGGGTTCGGCGGCGGGTTCGGCGGCGGCGGTTTCCGCTCCGGCGGTGGTGGCAGTTTCGGTGGTGGCGGCGCCTCGGGGAGCTGGTGATGGGGCAAACAAGGGAGAAGCTGCGCAGGCTCCTGCGTCACCTCTGGCTCGACGCCGACGACGCCCGTCGCGCACTCGGCGAGCCGGCGCTCGACCGTCTGGAGGCGCGCGTTCGCGCAAGCGAGGCTGGCCACCGCGGGCAGATCTGCCTGTGCGTCGAGGCCAGCCTGCCTCCGAGCTACCTGTGGCGTCACCTCGCGCGCGGCGAGACGCTCGCGAGCGTGATCCGCGACC
>JAEUKN010000117.1:0-235 GCA_016794305.1 Alphaproteobacteria bacterium
GCATCATCAAACGAAAATATACCGACCAATTGGACGAGCAGGCCCAGCAATATATGGATTTTGTGACCAATGGCGTAGCCCGGCTTCAGTTGTTGCTAAAAGATCTGTTGGCATATACCCGCATAGAACGGGAAAATACCGACTTCGCCAAAGTAGAAACAACCGAGGTAGTAAACGAAGTCATCGGCAGCCTGCATCAGGTGATACAAGATTCCGGCGCCCGAATTGATTTAGA
>JAEUKN010000117.1:245-661 GCA_016794305.1 Alphaproteobacteria bacterium
GGCAGGTATTTCAAAACCTCATCAGCAACGGCATCAAGTTTCGAGGAGAACAAGCGCCCGTCGTTGAGGTGGGCTGCATGCCCGACCCAGATAAAAAAGAGTATCTGTTTTATGTCAAAGACAACGGCATCGGCATCCCGGAAGAGTTTCGGGTGAAAATGTTCGAAATGTTTACCCGGCTTCATTCGCGAGATGCCTATGAAGGTTCGGGCATTGGGTTGGCTACTTGCCGGAAAATCGTGGAGAAACACGGCGGAAAAATCTGGGCCGAGTCTGAAGCCGGTATGGGAAGCGCCGTTTTCTTTACCTTGCCGTTTATCCAATAAGGCCGCAAGTAGTGGGGGCGAACTGTAAATCTATTCCCCTTAACGGAGCAGCGTCAACTCGCCTTTGTACAACTCCAGCCTTCCATCGGG
>JAEUKN010000118.1 GCA_016794305.1 Alphaproteobacteria bacterium
CATGTTTTCAAGGCTTCGATGTCTTCGACCTGCACCGAACGGCCATCTTCAAAGCGTAGAAGGTTTTCAAACAAAACCTTCATGGAATACGGAAGGCGGGAGAGATCCCCCAATTTGGCCTGAGCCTCTGTCAGGGAGAAATAATCGTAGGATTTTCCGTCCACTGTTAAAGTTTTGCGTGTTTGTAACGTATCGTGACCAGCGCGTGTCATGGTGTGACCCCTAATGAAAGATAAGAAATGTGATAATCAGGCGAATGCCCCTACGCAGAGTAAGAAGTCTATCATCTCTTCAAAAAGATAAGAAATAGTAAATAGAATCCATCCTCACATATGGGGTAGTCTTGAATCATCCTTTATGTTAAAATTTCTAGATCACTTGCATTTTCGAAGGCCTTATGAATGTCCATAAAAATTCCACCAGACCCTACAAATTCTAATCCTTCATCTGATTCCTATATTGCTCGCGAAAAGAAATATCTGGCCACCAATTATAAACCTCTTCCCGTTGTCCTGACACGGGGAGAAGGGGTGTGGGTGTGGGATGTCGAGGGGAATAAATATCTCGATTTTCTCTCGGCCTACAGCGCGGTCAGCGGAGGCCACCACAACACCCGCATTATCAAAGCCATGAACGATCAATTGAACCGGATCGATG
>JAEUKN010000119.1 GCA_016794305.1 Alphaproteobacteria bacterium
CAGCCGCCAAAGAGCCTGGTTCCATCGCGATTCGGGCAGGTGAAGCCGGCATCGAGGGGTACTCTGTAGACCCTTTCGCCGAACGTCTCGCGCAAATAGTTATTGAAGGAGCGGTAGAACTGAGACATGTTACGTTTCGCTTAGTACTTGGTCGAGCCCGAGATTGCCCGGGCTGCCGTAGCCTGGACTTTCAAAGGGGATAATAATAGTACTACGAGTTACAGGTAATTGATTTAGGCGCGTCTGTTATTGACACTATTCGTCGCGTTTTGTTATTCTCTGAAAACGCCTTGACTGATGCCCCCATCGTCTAGAGGCCTAGGACACCTCCCTTTCACGGAGGCGACGGGGATTCGAATTCCCCTGGGGGTAAGTCTTTAGAAAATGCAGAAATTGCATTAAACTGTCGGAGTCATTCACTCCGGCAGTTTTTCTTATTTTTAACCGAAATGGACCCTGCCAAGTGGGTGAATGTGGGACGGTCTGGGATTAATTACTAGTAGTCTTTACTCTATTATCTGAACTGATCTAGTTAGGAAACTTCATTGAAACCGGAAACCAGAACATCACAGCGCCTGGGAGAGCTACTTCTCTCTTCCTCGGTCCTGACCGAAGCAGAACTGGAGCACGCCATTGAGCTTTCCTCGGAGACAGG
>JAEUKN010000011.1 GCA_016794305.1 Alphaproteobacteria bacterium
TGGCAGTTCTCAAACAAACAGGCCCGCACCAAACTCAAGCGCCTCTACCCGGCAATTTAAATGAATCAAGGTACTAGCGTAGTCCCCCTCTGCTTCGTCACTTGTTCCTAGCCGACAATTCAGTATTTCGAGTGTATAAAATAGGATTTTGAAAGGGGGAAGAACCTGAAGCAGTTCCAAGAGTAAACAGAGTCTGAAACCATCAAAACGTGACGGATTGGCCGCAGCCGCAGCGTCCGGATTCATTGGGGTTGGTGATCT
Organism: Alphaproteobacteria bacterium; assembly: GCA_016794305.1. Taxonomy (GTDB): domain Bacteria; phylum Pseudomonadota; class Alphaproteobacteria; order Micavibrionales; family Micavibrionaceae; genus UBA1573. The sequence goes on from JAEUKN010000011.1 coordinate 262, forward strand.
CTAACCTGCGGTTGCCCAATTGGTCCTCAATATAATCTATTTTCATCCCGAAAAATTTGAGGATATCCAGCGATGGAATAAATAATTTCGGGTATGAGGGCGGATTTTGGGTTTGGTCCTGCGCCGGGATGGGCTCTCCGGAGATAAGGCGAATATAATCATCTTGTGGATCAATATCCGCTTCAGAGACGGGCGCGAGATCATATTCGCTCCCGCCGCAGCCGCGCCCACCGCGAATGGTCAACCGCAACCCCGCATATCCGTGGGACATAGCGCATAAATGGTCGCGTGCGGATGGGGTGAGCATAATTTCCGATTTTAATTCCATGTGTGCCTTCTTTTGCTTTGGCAGAAAATTGTTATCATTCCATCCGATTCGCCCGATATCACGTGAACATATTGAGTTGCAGTTTAGCCGTTTCCGCCATAAAGGACGGGTCCCATGTCGGGTCCCAAATAATTTCGACGTCAACTTGCCCCACGCCGGAGAGCGGGAAAATCGCCGATTGCACCATGCCCGGCATTTCCTGGGCCACCGGGCAACCGGGGGAAGTCAGAGTCATTTGAACATCCACATCACTTGTATGATCAGGGGCATCGGTAATTTTGACCGAATAAATCAACCCCAATTCATAAATATTTACGGGGATTTCGGGGTCATAGACTTCGCGCAACGCCTTAATAATCGCGGGCCAGAGCGGATGATCACGGTCGCCGGTCGTGCGTGGCGGTTCCGCCAATTCATCATAATCATCGCCAAAGGCATTGCGCACCATCTGTTCATCCGCCACCTGTGTCATCATGAATTCCGAATTCTTTCTTTCATACTTATATTTTTGATCTTTATATCTCTAAATTAACAATTTTCGTGCCTTGATCAACCCTGCAATCAATTGGTCTATATCCTCTGAGTCATTATATAACCCGATTGAGGCCCGAATCGTATGCTCAACCCCCAAACATTGCATCAAGGGTTGACAACAATGGTGCCCCACGCGCACCGCAACCCCGCTTTGATCAAGGATCATGGCCACATCCGCCGCAGGACATCCCTCCATAGTAAAACTCACGATCGCGGCCTTTTGCGGTTGAGTGCCGTAAAGCTTAACACCTTCAACTTGTTCAAGTTTTTGAAGAAGCTCATCCCGCAAGGCTTGCTCATGCGCTCCTATCTTGGCATAACCGATGGTTCCGATATAGTCAATGGCAGTCCCCAGCGCAATGGCTTCGGCAATCGCCGGGGTGCCGGCTTCGAACCGCGCCGGCGGCGGGGCAAAGCTGACCCCATCGAGCCGCACCCTGTCAATCATATCGCCCCCCCCCTGCCATGGGGGCATAGAGTCCAAGATTTCATAGGGCGCATAGAGCACGCCAATCCCCGTCGGCCCATATAATTTATGGCCCGTGAACGCGTAAAAATCCGCGCCAATTTCGCGCATATTGACCTGGCTATGCACCACGGCTTGCGACCCGTCAATCAGGATTTTCACATGCGGGTGACTGTGTTTGACCTGCGCAATCACCTCCCGCACCGGGTTGACCGTCCCCAAGACGTTGGAGACATGGGTCATGGCCAGTAATTTCGTCCGCGCGCTCAACATCTGTGGCAGGACTTCCAAGTCCAGCTCACCATTCTCACGCAGCGGAATATATTTAATCTCAATCCCAATCTGGGTTTTTAAAATATGCCACGGCACCAGATTGGCGTGATGTTCCATCACGGTTAAAATCACTTCATCGCCGGCCTGTAAATATTGGCGGCCCCAGCTTTGCGCGGCGAGGTTAATGGCTTCGGTGCTGTTGCGCGTAAAGATAATGGAACGCGCATCACCCGCGCCGATAAACTGCGCCACTTTCTCTCGCGCAGCCTCAAAATCCGCCGTTTGTCGTTGCGAAAATTCATACAACCCGCGATGAATATTGGCGTAATGCGCACAATAGGCGTTTTGCAGTGCATTGAGCACGGAATAGGGTTTTTGCGCACTCGCCCCGCTATCCAAAAACGCCAATCTTTTGCCGTTCATGGGGTTGGCCAACGCAGGGAAATCCGACCGCCACCGTGATGTGATGCGGGTACTGATGGTAGGATGAGGCTTCATGCCAGGCGCATTCATAATTTGGTCCATCCAAAAATTTTCAGTGCTGCATCTTTGCTGACTGGGCATTAAAGAAGGCATTAAAAACCTTTTATCGCAATTTCCATTTTAGGGCAACGTTATAGTGATTTGCGCATGGAGTATTCGTTCCAACTCTGCGTGTGCCGCGCTTAGCCGTGTGTCCAACTGATAGGGCGTATTGATGATCATCATCCCGCAACTCTTGAGGCCGACAGTTCGCCCGGCAAGGGCAGGGTTTTGCGGAGCGTCCCCATCGCCCGCATCAAAAACCTGAATCCCTGTCCCGCCCTCAGTGAGCGTGATCTCGCTGATCATATAATCCGCGAAGTTCAGGCGTTTGATATCCTCATAAAATTGATCAACCAGTGCCGCATCCTTGATCGGATACCAAATGATATAACATCCCGTCGGCCAGGATTTTTTACAATTTGCCAGCTCTTTCACCAGCAAATCAAATTCGTTCTTTTTCTCAAAGGGCGGATCGATCAACACCATGCCGCGCCGCTGCACAGGCGGCAGAGCCCCGCGAATGGCGAGGTAGGCATCAAGCTCACTCACGCTGGCTTTCCCCGCACTCACTGGGTTGTCCACCTGCCGCTGCTTCGGGCAGAGCAAGCGGCGCAAATCCTGCGCATCATCCGGGTGCAATTCATTGGCAATCAGGCAATCTTGCGGACGCAGCATCCGCGCGATTTGCAAACACGACCCGGGATAGAGCGAGAGTTGATAATCTTTTTTGAGCGTTGCCTGAAACGCTGCCAAATCAGAATTTTCAAACTTGGCAGCCATAAATTTATCAATGCCGGTTTGGGATTCGCCGCTGCGCGTGGCTTGCGATGATTTAAGATCATAAAGCCCCACCCCCGCGAACGCATCAAGGAAAAACGCGCCCTTATCCTTTTTTAAAACATAATCCACCGCGAGATAACAGATAAAATGCTTAAAAATATCCGCAAAATTCCCGGCGTGAAAAATATGGCGGTAATTCATGCGGGCGGCTCCGCGAGCGATTTTTGCGGCGTTTCCTGAGGCGCATCTTGAGAATTTTGGGGGTTTTTCGGAATGAACAGTCCGAGTTTCCTAAGACACCAGATAAAATCCCTGCGCAAAGTTTCGTAATCTTGATGCGGTAAATCGCGCCGCGCAATCACCATGTAATGATAGGAAGGATCAGCAAATTGCGGCAAAATTTCCCACGAAACGGCGCGTAACCTGCGGCGCATACGGTTGCGATCCACCGCCAATTTGGCCGTTTTTTTACTGGCGATCACGGCAAAACCGATGATGTTTTTTGCGCCGGTTTGTGCAGCGTTTTGCCCCCCGTCTTGAGCCCCATCTTGCCCCCCGTTTTGCTTAGGTTTTTGCGGGCAAGCATGAAGGGCAAAGCCCTTGGAAACCCATCTCAAAGCCGGTTTGCGCAGGGACGCATAATCAGACTCCGCCCCAAGTCCGCCGGTGCGTTGGATCAAAGCGCGGGTTGTTTTCATGATATAATCCCAATCGAAATCATATAACCCTGCCACCTAAGATATTGCCCGCAATCAGCGGGCAAAATAAATTGAGTTTATAAAATACTCACTCCATCGGCTGCCCTAAAATCACTCTAGATCTAGACAGCGCAGATCAATCCCCAAAGGAAAGTAATCCCTAGGCGGAAAGGATTTTGCGGCCCTTGGCGCGGCGGCGAGAGAGCACTTTTGCACCGTCCGCAGTGGCCATACGGGAACGGAATCCATGACGACGCTTGCGGACAAGACGGCTGGGTTGATAAGTACGTTTAGTCATGGCATTCTCCAAAAATCTTGGTCAGTTTTTTATTACAATCTTATAATCGAAGCGCATTCTATATAGAAATTTACCCGGTCTGTCAACTCTTAAAAACAGTTTGTTTTTTTAACGGAAATTCCTATCAATCCAGAAAGGCACAAATAAATGATTTGGTTTAAAAATTACACTTTGGACATGCTCACGAACATTCGCAACGCCAATATGGGGGCGCATGTGGGTATGGAATTTTTGGAAATTGGGGCGGATTACCTGAAGGGACTACTGCCCGTGGATCATCGCACCACGCAACCTTTCGGGATTTTGCATGGCGGGGCGTCATGCGTGCTCTCTGAAACTTTAGGCAGCGTGGCCGCATGGATGACGATTGACACCGCCCGCTATCGCGCGGTGGGGCTGGAGATTAATTGCAATCACATTCGTGCGGTGACCGAGGGGCGCGTGATCGGGCTTTGCACCCCCCTGCATACCGGTCGCCGCACCCAAGTTTGGCAAACCGACATCACCGAGGAAAGCACAGGCAAGCGTGTGGCGTTCTCTCGTCTCACCGTGGCAATCATCGACCAAGGCACGCTGTCCACCCAAAAGCAAGAAGTGCATATAGCCTGAGAGTCTTTATCGTGCTTTCATTGAATGACCAAGGGAATATAGGCCTTATCCTTGAACTGATCCTTGAATTGACTGGGTCAAAAGTGTAAAGATCAGCGGAATGAACAAGACGTATTGAAGACAGATCAAGCGGATCACGGAGCAGCCAAACATGTGGATTGACAGTCATTGCCACCTGAACCATGAAAAATTTTTGACTCCCCACGGAGTGGCGGCAGAAATTGAAGCCGCACGGGCAGCCGGGGTGGACGGTATGCTGTCCATCAATTGTCAAATAGTGGCGGAGTTTCCGGGGCTCTTGTCGCTGGTGGAACCTTTGCCCAACACGTGGTGCAGCATCGGCACCCACCCGCATGATGCCGCGCAGGAGGATGAGGCCGCGATTACGTTGGATGAATTGATCGCGCGCGCCACCGCCCACCCCAAAATCGTGGCGATTGGGGAATGCGGGCTCGATTATTACTATCATCATTCTCCCAAGGAAATTCAGCAGGAATGCTTTCGTAAGCATATTCGCGCGTGCTTGGCTACGGAGTTGCCCATCATCATTCATGCGCGCGATGCCGATGAAGACATGATCCAAATTCTGCGCGAAGAAAATCCGCATCAAAAATTACGCGGTGTGATGCATTGTTTTTCCTCGACTCCAAAACTTGGCTTCGCAGCCTTGGATTTGGGGCTTTATATATCCTTTTCAGGGATAATCACCTTTAAAAAATCCCAAGAATTGCGCGATTTTGCGGCGCAAGTCCCGCTTGATCGTTTGCTTGTAGAAACCGATTCGCCGTTTTTGGCCCCCGAGCCGTTTCGCGGAGAAATGAACCGCCCGGCCAACGTTGCGCGTGTGGGTGAAAAATTGGCGGAAATCAAAGGGATTGAGCCAGCAGAGATGGCCCGCATCACCACCAATAATTTCTTTACCCTGTTTTCAAAGGCGATATTGAACAAATCGCAGGAGATCACGGCATGAATCATGATCAAAAATTCATCACGATTTTGGGATGTGGGGATAGTGCGGGTGTACCACGGGCGGGTAACGATTGGGGGGCCTGCGACCCCACTAACCCGCGCAATGTCCGCACACGGTCCAGCATAGCGGTGCGCAGCGCGTCAACCACGCTGGTGGTGGATACCGGACCAGACTTTCGCCTTCAAACCGCACGGGAAAACATCATCAGTCTGTCCGCAATTTTATACACCCATGCGCATGCCGACCACGTAAATGGAATTGATGAATTGCGGTCTTATTACCGCCGTGAATCGCGCCAAATTCCGCTTTATGCCGACCTCACCACCCAAAAATACCTGCGGCAACGATCTGATTATATTTTTGCCCAGGAAAATGATTTTTACCCCGCGGTGGGGCGGATCGAGACCCTTGCCGATGAAAATTTTGGGACCACGCATTACATTGGCGATATTGAATTTACTCCGTTTTTGCAAGATCATGGGAAGGGCGTTCGTTCCCTCGGGTTTCGTTTCGGCGATGTCGGATATTCCACCGATATGCATGATTTGCCCGCCGAGTCGATCGACACGTTACGCGGCATCAAAACCTGGATTGTGGATGGGGCGGATTATCTGCTCACGACCAGTTATTTTCACCCGAACCGCGCGGAATTATTGGCGTTGGCGGAGAAAATTCAGCCGCAGAAAATCTACCTCACGCATATGGGATATAAGTTGGATTATGAAGAGCTCAAACGCATTTGCCCTAAAGATTTTGAACCCGCCTATGACGGGCTGAGTTTCGATTTCAACGGCGATGTGGTGGACCGCGATCTGCCCGATCGAACGGTGCGGGCTTAAAAAAATGCAGGTGGATGAGTTTGACTTTGAGTTACCAGAGGATCGAATCGCGCTGCGCCCCGTATCCCCGCGTCACACAGCCCGGCAATTGGTGGTGGGGGCGGGAGGACTCAGCCATCATAATTTGCAAGACAGTACAGTGTGGAATTTCCCCGATTACCTAACCCCCCAAGACTTGGTCATTGTGAATAACACCAAGGTAATTCCATCCTACCTCTTCGCCAAACGAAGCGGCACACGTGGTGATTTACACACCGAGGTTAATCTTCATAAACAAGTTAATGGCACGACCTGGCTGGCCTTTGCCAAGAAAACCAAACGCTTGCGCATAGGAGATCGGCTGGAGTTTGTCAAAAAGTTCGAAGATAATTTGGGGAACAATCTCGCGCAAACCAACGATTTAGGGCTTAACCACACTCCTTCCCCTTTCCCCAATGCTTCCCTCTCGGCTATTATCCTGGAAAAGCATGAGGGCGGAGAAATTTTACTGCGCTTTGAAGCAAACGAATCTGAAATCACTGAAAAACTGCTACGCATCGGTCATATGCCGATTCCGCCCTATATCGCCAGCAAACGGGCTGTGGACGAATCTGATGCTGCCGACTATCAAACTATGTTTGCAGCCCATAGCGGGGCGGTCGCGGCCCCCACTGCCTCTCTCCATTTCACACCGGAATTGCTGCACAAAATGGCGCAGCAAAATATCCGTATGGCGGAGGTCACATTGCATGTCGGGGCCGGCACATTTTTGCCCGTGAAGGTGACAGATACCAAAGATCACAAGATGCACGCGGAATGGGGCGAGGTGAGCGCGGACATTGTTGCAAAAATCTTGGAAACCAAGGCCAATGGCGGGCGCATTATAGCCGTGGGAACCACCGTCCTGAGGATTTTAGAGTCGGCGGCACAAAGCGGCACGCTCAAACAATTTTGCGGTGATACCTCTATTTTCATTACTCCGGGATATGATTTTAAGGTGGTGGATATATTAATGACCAATTTCCACCTGCCGCGGTCCACATTGTTTATGCTGGTGAGTGCCTTTGCGGGGCTTCCCCAAATGCGCGCGGCCTATGATTACGCCATGCGCGGGGGCTACAGATTTTATTCATATGGTGATAGTTGCCTATTATTCCGCCAATAAATTTTTTTGCTATGCAATGCGCTTTGGGGCTTTACCTTTCGACTTGCGCCCTCTAAATAGGTCACATGAGCGAAAAATATACAAAAATTTTGATTATAGGATCGGGCCCCGCCGGATATACGGCGGCGATTTATGCAGCGCGTGCCAATCTTTCCCCCGTTTTGGTGACGGGGATGGAGCAAGGCGGGCAGCTGACCATCACCACCGATGTTGAGAATTTCCCTGGCTTTGCCGAGGCCGTGCAGGGTCCGTGGCTCATGGAGCAAATGGCGGCGCAGGCCAAACATGTGGGCACCGAGATGATCAGCGATATGATCACCGAAATTGACTTTGCCAACCGCCCCTATACGGCCAAAGGCCAGAGCGGCACGACTTACCGCGCCGAATGCGTGATTATCTGCACCGGGGCTAAGGCGCGCTGGCTGGGGATTGAGGACGAGAGCATTTATCGCGGTTTCGGCATTTCGGCCTGTGCCACCTGTGACGGATTTTTTTACCGCGGCAAGCCGGTGGCCGTGGTGGGCGGCGGGAATTCAGCGGTTGAAGAAGCTTTGTTTCTAGCGCAATTTGCATCAGAGGTCACATTGATTCATCGCCGCGACTCATTGCGGGCCGAGAAAATCGGTCAGGATCGTCTGTTCGCGCATCCAAAAATTAAGGTGCTGTGGAACAAAACCATTGACGGAATTTTGGGCAATCCGCCGGGGCCCGGGCAAAATCCGGTGGGTGTGACGGGCTTGCGGCTTAAGGATACGCTTAACGGGGAATTGAGCGAGATATCGGTGGATGGTGTTTTTGTTGCCATCGGCCATGATCCGGCGACCGAACTTTTTAAGGGCAAAATTAAAATGGATGCGGAAGGATATATCGTGACCGCACCCGATTCGACGGCAACTTCAGTCCCCGGCGTGTTTGCCGCGGGGGATGTGAAGGATAAAATCTATCGCCAGGCCGTCACGGCCGCGGGCATGGGATGTATGGCGGCGTTAGAGGCTGATCGTTTTCTCACCCACCATGCCGGCTCACCGTAAACGGGGATGTGATGATGGCGATGGATTGGGATAAATTCCGCATTTTTCACATGGTCGCCAAAGCCGGCAGCTTTACCGGGGCGGGGGAGACGCTCAATCTCTCGCAATCCGCAGTATCCCGCCATATTTCCTCGTTTGAAGAGGAACTGGGCATTCCCCTTTTTCACCGTCATGCGCGTGGGTTGGTGTTAACCGAAAAGGGGGAAATGCTCTATAAAGCCAGCATTGATATTTTTGCCCGTATGGTTCAAATCGAAGGGCAGATGATTGACGCTCGTGAGAGCGGTCACGGGCCGTTGAGCATTACCATGCCCGAATTTTTGGCCACATCGTGGTTTGTGCCGCTGATTCCGCAATTTCATCAGGATCATCAGGATATTTTGCTCACGCTTTTGCTCGATGATCGGATATTTAATTTAACCCTGCGTGAAGCCGATGTCGCCCTGCGCCTTCATGAACCGGAGCAAGCCGATCTGATCCAATCCCGATTGGGGGGCTTTGATTTATGCGTATGCGCCCATCGTCATTATTTGGCTGAACACGGCACGCCGCAAACGCCGCGTGATTTGCGCGATCATATTTGCCTGGCCTATCCCGATCAATCTCTGGTGCCGTTTAAAAACCCCAATGATTGGCTCTTACGCGCCGGGGTTGATGTGGCTCATACCAAAAATCTGATTCTGATTAATTCCTTAAGTGCGATTGCCGCCGCGGTTCAATCGGGCGCAGGCATTGCGACACTGCCCAGTTTTATGATTGACCCCGCCGCCAATCCTGACATGGTAACAATTTTGCCCGAATTACGCTCCGCGCCCATTACCATCTATTTTGTGTATCAGGAAGAACGCCGCCATTCAAAACGAATCGGAGCGTTGCGGGATTACCTGATGCGCCAACTCAAACTCAACCCCATGATAATTGACTGATTGAATAGCATAAGCCGAGTGCAATCGGGCGAGTACGCAATAAAGTTAGTTTTGCAAATAAACACTTGAAACTTTGCAACCTTAAGCATTTGAGCCGTTTTAGAGCTTGCACCGCAAGAATATTCGGGTGCGTCAATTTTTTCCGCCATAAAAATTTAGAATTTTAACATAATTTACTTGCAAATTTTTTTCTTTGCCTTTATACCAAATTGGATTAAATAAAAGCCTTATTTAAGAAAAATTCGGGGACGGAATGATTACAACGGCGCAAATTCGTGGAGCACGCGGCATTTTGGGATGGTCCCAGGGCGACCTAGCGGAGCGTACGGGCATTTCTGCCACCTCAATTGGAAGTATCGAAAACGGTATTACTCAGGCGCGTACCAGCACTTTAGAAATAATTCGTAATGTTTTTGAACGCGCAGGCATTGAATTTTTAGGATTAGATGGCCTCAGAAAGCAAAACGACTTTATAAAAACCTATTCTGGAGCCTCTGGTCTTAGTGACTTCATGGATCATTTATATAAAGTTTGTAGTACGATTGGTGGCGAAGTAGTACTATTTAATGCAAAACCATCCAATTGGATTAAGTGGTTGGGTAACGATTGGATGCAAATGCACTCGGATAGAATGGAGAAAATAATTACGAATGTAAGTTACAAAATTGCTACTAAATACGGCGAGACCCAACTCATTTCTAAAAAGTTCGCAGAATATAGGTGGTTCCCTGAGCATATGCTGACCGACCGGGCAATGTACGCTTATGGGGATTATCTGGCGTTAGTTAATTTTGACAATAACGATTTATCGGTAGTGGTTATAAATCAGTCTGAATTCTCACAAGCCTTTAAAGTCTTGTTCAATATAGCATGGGAATCTTTTGGTAAAAAAATTGATGATGAAGGTAGATGATTGGTATGTTTAAAAGTTTACCATCAGTTATGCTTTTAGTAGGTGAGGATTTACCAGCGTATTTAATGACGATTGGTGTTCTTGATTATTTAAAAAGAAAGGAATATTTTAGACCAATCGTCGTTATGGTGAGAGATTTGCCGCGCGCTAAAGTAAACTTGCCTGCATTACAGGAATATGCTTTTCTTGAAAAACATGCATTACGTGATATTGTGATGCCTTTTTGTAATGTGCATCGTCAAGAATTTAATGTTAAGGCCACAGGTGCCGTTACACCTGAACAAATGGCACTGCGTTATAGGAGCTTAGGATGTAACGTTTTAAGAGCTAATAATATTAACTCTTCAGAGTTTCATAGTATAGTGCATGGCTTAGATAGATTAAAAGCTGTAATTTCGCTTAGATGTACCCAGATCTTGAGAGAATCATTATTACGGTTATTAAACGAAAAAAGCGCAAAAGTTTTAAATATTCACACGTCATTATTACCGGAATATAGGGGAGTTCTCACTTGTGGTCGCAGAATTTATGACATCAGAAGAGGCGTAACAGGCAATGATGATTCTGTAGGCCTAACATTACATTTAATTGAGACCGCAGAGATAGATGCAGGAAATATATTAAATATAGGTGCCGTTCCTTACCAAGGTGCAAGCGTATTTGGAACGCTTTTGGGTTTGGTTCCTACGGGAGTTTCTATGCTCACCCACCAACTTGACGCATTATCAAGGGGAGGATTGCTAGTAGGTGTGCAGCAAGATTTAAAGCAGGCGCATTATTACACATATCCTACAGAGGTTGAGCTAAAAGAAATGCAGGATATTGGAGTTGTTTTAGCAACCCCAGATGATCTCAGTCGTGCTGTGTTAGGTGCATTTGGTAACGTGACTGATGGTGCTGGTTCCTCTCTTTTAAACCATATGCAGGAAGGCATCAGAAACCACTACTTTTGTGCAGGTCAGGCCGTGCCAGAGATGGCTGATCTATCTAGTGAATTTGTTGGTGTATCAGGGAGCCGCAGACATCCTTGTAAGAAGGACAGAGACCCCAAAACACTTATACCCCCCGTAATGCCCGGTGCTGCTAGGGCAGAAGCCGCCATCTAATTAAATTCAAAACAACTCCATAATCATGCACCTTGCGGCGCCGCCGCCATAGGTTTGGATGGTGGTGAGGGGGGCGGTGACAATCTCAGTGACATATTTCCGAAAGATCGCAATTTGATCGGGACTATAGGCGTCGAATGAGGATTGCGACATCACCAATTTAAACTCTCCGTCTTTTGAGACAAGCTCCAGAATATTGCCACAAAAAGCCCGAAGTTGGCGCATATCAATTTCGATAATCTCCCTCCCGCTTTTGGACAAGATAGCGCGCACATGATCTCGATAGTCGGGCAAAATACACTCATAGCAGATAACGGCAAATTTTGTACCGATCGACATCATGACATCGGTATGATAAACCGGCTTATCGGCATGGTTTTTGGTTTCAAACGGCACGAATTCATAGCCCATATGGCCGCACCATTGCTGCGCCAATTCCGTATCGGTGCGGGCGGAGAGCGAGCAATAAGCCACCATATTGAGTCGGTCCATCCACAGGACCGAGGTCCCCTCTAACGCGCGGTTGTGCGACTCATGGTGCGTGAGGTCAAGTTCCACATGGTAGGTGCGTTCCAGCAGATCTTTCATAAAATCGCGCCGTTCCAGCCGCCGATTCTCATTCAACATCGGGTAATACACCACCACACGTTCCCCATTATCCAGAATATGGGTTGATGCCCAATTGGGGAAAATATCATCGGGCGAATCGGCTTCCCCCAATGTTGTGGTCACCGTGATACCCGCCGCGATCAAACGGTCGCGCAATGTGCGGAATTCGGATGCGGCGCGGGATTGAATATCCTCAATGCTTTGATTGTCGGGGCTTTGGTAGGTGTTGGTCGGCATGGTTTGCACGTTGCAGTGAAACCGCACCGGTTCCGTCATCCAGATATGGTTGGTTGATTGGCGGCGATGGTGGCTCATATATTATTCCATAAAGAAGTGATTTTAAACAATATGGCATGATTAAGGCACGGATCGCCCAAAATTTTGCCACAATCCTGTGCGATGATTAAAGAAGGTTAGGATACGTAGTTTTACTCCATGTCCCCTTAACACCGCTTAAGTTGATAAACCCTCCTTTTGTAACCCGCTGCTTGTTCCTCCTCGCAGCGGGTTGGTGTTTTACCCATCCATAATCCCTCCGCAGCGTTAGCTTTTTAGGGGATTTTTGCGCTTCCGTTACTCAAGTACCCCTATGTACGTTCCGTTACGGTTCTCAAAATCCCCTAAAAATCTTTAGCCGCAGAGGGATTCTGAATGGGTTCATATAAATACTGTATATGTGATATTACCGATAGCCTTTGTCCTTCAATTCGCGCAATTTTTTCAAAACACTTTCGATTTCCGGCGGGTAATCGCGACGTTCCACGAATTCTCCGCCACCCGAATTGCGCGTCATGGAGAGCTCTAGCGCATTGACCAGCTCATCAGCGATGGCAACTGATTTTTGCTCCACCGCCAGCTCTAGGGCAAAGAAAATACGGTCGCTTAAACGTTGGATATTGAGGTTTGAACTATTGATTGATGATTTCATGGCGGGTCACTCTTTTAAATGCAGGGTTGAAAATCAGGTTGAAATTTAGGTAATAAAAACTTTTCCTTTATCTTGTTTGCTAAAAACATTCTTGTCAAGGAAACTGAAGAAATGATTGAGAAAGACGGAGCGATGTTCATCCCGTTCCATCAAAATTTCATGTTCACAACCTGGAAGGGAGAGCAGGTCCGCCATAGGCAGGCGGCCGCTTAAGCCGCGGATTGCCTGGTTGCTCACGACATTATCTTGTCCGGCAAGGGCCAGTAAGATGGGGATTTTTACACGTTCAACATAGTCCGGGCTTTCCAACAAATTACAAGATTTGACGGCTTCCAGTAACCATTTATTGGTTGGGCTTCCCACCGCCAAATGCTCGGTCCCCGGATTACTCAGCCAATAATTTTTGATATTTGCGCGCGCATAATCCCGTGAAGACACATCGCTCACCGGACATTCTTTTTTGACCCAGTTACTGCCGCCCGGAACGTAAGAATTGGGAAATAAGGAAAGAAATTTCAATTTAAGCGAGGTGATGAACGGATTCATTAGCTCTAAAGCTCTGATCTTAAACATCGGCGCAGTCAGAGAAGCCGCGGTGACAATTGTCTGTCCGCGTGAGGTCTGGTTATATTCCGCCAAATAGCGCAGCGCAAAATGCGCCCCCATAGAATGGGCCAACATGATAATCGGCAATCTTTTATGATTATCATCAAAATCTATGGCGGCGGATAATACAACATCCTCAATCAAAATATGTATATCCTCTAAAATCTCACCAAAATTCGTAGTATGGCGTTTGTGTGGATTTTTTAGATAGCGGCCTGAGCCGCCTTGGCCCGGCAGATCAATAATCACAGGTCGGATATTGCGGCGTTCAAAATCATGTGCCAACTCAAAATATTGCTCAGCAAAATCTCCCAGCCCGCCAATAATCACGCACACCGCGTCATAGGGCCTACGCGAGCGGGTCAGGCCATAGCGCACTTGTAATCCGCTTAAGAATTTATGGCCCCAATCCCAATTCTCAGGGGGGCGAAAATCATGGTTTTTATCCAGTGTAGATTTCAGATCACTCATTGTTCAGTAGGCCAACGTCATTATTTTCATCAAATATGATGAGTGTAAATCATAAAGGTTTACGAAACCTTATGATTGCAGCGGATTGCATCTATAGCCAAATCTATAGCCAAATCTATAGCCCAGGCCGCAGTAGAGATACTGAACAGGTTCTCAAGAAAATCTCCCCGTTTTAATGACTCGGAGTCTGTGATATCATGGATAGATAGTGAGGGAGAGTTTTAAGTGACGATTGATCGGCGAAAATATTTATTTGATCTTAATAATTTCGATGACTCGGCGTCACGCGATAAGCCAGAGGAAGATTTGCCTCCGCCACCGCCCGTGTTTTCGTTAGGGGATCTGGAGCGTGCGGAGCAGAACGGATTTGAACGCGGCCGTGAAGCAGCGTTAGAGGAATCAAAACTCAGCCGTGAACAATATATCGCCGGACAAATCAGTTTTTTTCATGATCAAATCCGCTCGCTTCTACTGGCTGAACAAATGCGGGAGAGAAAATTTGAAGAAGAAGTTTTACGATTGTGCCGAACAATGTTTTCCCATTGTTTTCCCACTCTTTCCGCCAAGCATAGCATTGATGAAACAATTCGAATGATTGAGGATGTGTTAAAAAACCAGGATCAATCGAAAATTATGATCGAAGTGCCGCTATCTGATTATGACGAGATTGCCGCGCAAATGGCAGGTTTACTTGAAATCGAAGGGCCTCGCATTCATTTAGAGGGGGCGGATGACCTGAATCCGGGGGATTGTCGCATGAAATGGGAGAATGGCGGGGCTTTTCGCCATCAATCCGAAATCGTGGAAAAAATCATGCAGCAATTAGAAGAACTGCTTGCCCCGAACGTCCAAAAAAGTCACAATACACCCCACGATATAGCATTGGCTAGTGATGGAGAAAAATAATGCCTGATCCTGAAAATCCTGTTGGCACATCCGACTTTGATTTAAACGAGATTGAAACCCAAGGTAAAACCGCGGAAGAAAATCCCTATGAATATGGCGAACCTATGGCCAGCGACGTCACGGCCATTTATGATATTCCGGTACAAATTTCTGCAGTGTTGGGGCGTTCATCCATGAAGGTTTCACAACTTTTGAAACTGGGTCGTGGCGCGGTGATCGAACTGGATCGTAAGGTCGGTGAGTCGATTGATATCTATGTGAATAACCGCCTTGTCGCGCGCGGTGAGGTGGTGGTGGTCGAAGACCGGCTGGGCATTACAATGACCGAAATTGTGAAATCAGAGCAAAGTAGTTAGACCCTGTTCATGATCTTCTTTAGCCGCTCACATTCCGTAACCCTGCACTTGATACAGGTGTAAATTCACAGAGCAAGCGCAACACCTTATACAGAGGCTGCGCTTGAGATCACCGCAGGACGGGAGGACGGGGTTGTTCAGGAGCACCCTAAAGCTTCCAGGCTTCGTGGATGGCGACAACGCCAAGGGTAAGCGGGGTCGCAAAGGCGCGGCCAAACCCGGCATCAATCAAACGTTGGCATAGGGCCCCGCGTTCGGGAAAGGCCCGAATGCTTTCCACCAAATATTGATAACTGGCTTCATCACCCGCAATCCATTTGCCCATTTGGGGGATGATTCGGAAGGAATAAAAATCATACAGATCACGCAACACATCATCATCCACATGGCTGAATTCTAGGCAAAAAAACCGTCCGCCGGGTTTTAGGACTCGCCAGGCTTCACGCAGGGCATCATCAATCCGGGTGACATTCCGCAGACCAAAAGAAATCGTATAAACATCAAAACTATGATCCGCAAACGGCAATTGCGCGGCATCACATTCCACCCAATCAAACCCGCCGATATAACCGCGGTCAATCGCCCGCGCCCGCCCCACAGCCAACATAGATTGGTTAATATCGGCAATGGTCACGTGCGCGGCTTCCCCGCCGAGCTTTTTCAGGCGAAAGGCAATATCCCCCGTTCCCCCGGCGACATCGAGATAATTCCCGCCCGCTTGCGGCGCCACGCGGCGCACGAATTGGTTCTTCCATAATCTGTGGAGTCCCGCCGACATCACATCATTCATAATGTCGTAACGATCGGCCACCGAATCAAACACTCCCAAAACTTTTTCAGTCTTCTCTTGCGGGGAGACTTTTTTTCTGCCAAACCATAGACTTTCGGGGTTGATATCCGGGCTCGCTTCGCGGTTTATTTCTGGAGTCATTCTACGCACCTAAAGATTTTTGTTTCCTTATCGGAGAAATAGCACATGAAATTGCTGAAAGCTATGGCAACCATTGCCGGTTTCACATTTTTAAGTCGGATTGCGGGAATGGCGCGTGATATGATCACGGCCAACGTGTTGGGTGCAGGCCCCATTGCTGATGCGTTTTTTGTGGCCTTAAAGCTCCCTAATTTCTTTCGCCGTGTGGCGGGCGAGGGGGCGTTCAGCGTATCATTCGTGCCGTTATATTCCAAAATTCTCTCCCAAGAAGGGGAGGAGGAAGCCGCAAAATTTTCCGGTGAAGTCTGCTCCCTCATGACCATCATTCTGGCCCTATTCACGATTATTTTTATCATTGCCATGCCGTGGGTTATTCATGCCATCGCCCCCGGGTTCGAAGAAGGAACAGAGAGGTATTCCGCTGCCGTGGCCATGACCCAGATCACGTTTCCTTACCTTATGCTCATGTCTTTGACCTCGCTGTTTGGCGGGATGCTCAATGCACACCATAAATTCGGGCCGTTTTCGGCGGCTCCGATTATCTTTAACTGTACCATTATCTTTTTTATGGTTGTGCTCACGCCCTTTTTCCCCAATGCGGGCTTTTCGATGTCGGTGGCGGTGTCCGTATCCGGGATTTTGCAATTGTTGATGGTGATTTTTTTTGTGAAACGTCATCGTATCGGCTTTCATTGGCAAAGACCTCAACTGAGCCAGCGGACCAAAAGATTGTTCAAATTAATGGGGCCGGGGGTGCTTTCCGCCGGCGTGTTTCAGGTCAATTTGTTTGTGGATATGATGGTGGCATCAATTTTGCCAACAGGGGCAATTTCGTTTTTATATTATGCGGATCGGCTCAATCAATTGCCGCTCAGTATTGCGGGAATTGCGGTGGGAACCGCCCTATTGCCAATGCTCTCGAAATCCTTGGCCAGTGAGGATCACGCGCAAAGCAATGATCTGTTCAACCGGTCATTGGAATTTTGTTTTTTTGTGGCCTTACCGGCGGCGGTGGCGCTGCTCATCATCCCCATTCCGATGGTGGCAACGCTGTTTGAACACGGCAAATTCACCCATGTGGAAACGTTACAAACGGCCTATGTGCTGATGGGGTATGGCATCGGGTTGCCGGCCTATATTGCCTCAAAAGTTTTTATGACGGCTTTTTGGTCCCACGAAGACACGATGACGCCGGTGAAGATTTCGATGCTCACGGCAGTGAGCAATATTGTGCTGTGCCTGATTTTGATCAAACCTTTGGGGGTTGCGGGGATTTCACTGGCAACCGGCATTGTGGGATGGTTGCAGGTTTATTTGCTTCATAAACAATTAGGCAAGCATGAAGCTCTCAGTTTTGACGCGCGGTTGCGTACGGTTTTCCCCAAAATTGTCCTGTGTTCGGCGGTGATGGCCTGTATGCTGGCACTGGGGAATTATATGCTGCAGGATTATTTCCATGCGGGATTGTGGGTGAAAATCTTGAGTCTGAGTGCGCTCGTCCTGCTTGGCGGATTGACCTATTTGCTCAGTGTCACCCAAACCGGGATTTTTACGCTCAAGGAACTCAAACGCTATACTTCGAGATCATAACAAATTCTCAAAGCATTCCGCGATGAAGCATCTTGGCTCCATCACGGAATATTTATCTCAAAATGTTTCAGGTGCGAGAGAGAACAATAATTTCTGCGGGTTGCTCATGCGGCGCATCCGAACCGGATGATTTGGCGGCCGCCATCGGAAGCGGAAAGCTGATAATTTGTGCCGAAATCTTATCGGCATCCAAGGTTGGTGCCACGGATTTTTCGGCTTCGGTAAAGGCCCGTTCAAATTTAATGAACCATAAGAAATTCGCATTCGAACGGTCACGAACTTCGGTAAAAATCGGGTCAACCATAATTTGCGCGGCCAGATTTTCGGTGTAATTGCTGCTAAACGGCATATCACCAATCTTGCGCAAAATATCGAGCGCAATGAAGCGTGAGGCCTCAGGATTATCACTAAAGCTATATCCACGGTAATCCGCCAACATTTGTTGGATCAGGTGGCGGTCCGCCTTGCGGCACCGTTCGGATAGGAACCACGATTCGAAGGTGACTTTTGCGGCTGTTCCGTCCTGAATGGAGCGGAAATCGGCGATGGCTTCACGGGCAAAAGCACGACCAAGATCGGTGAGCGGGGAATGCTCAATCCTCGCCCAAATGTCTTTATAACCCGCCAATTGCAATTCCCACGCAATGCGCACCATGCTCACGGTGAGGTCAGCAATCTGAGCGCGGTTAATCAAAATGGCAAAGTCTGGATGAAGCGTGAGCGGATGAATTCCCACCCCGCTGCGATGTTGGATCATGCGGCGTAATTCCCGCGACAGCAACAAAATTTGATCTACCTCGTCCATATCCGCGCGCAGCAAAATCAGGTGAGAGTCGCGGTCATAACTGGCATCTGCCACCTGATTGCTCAATTCAACTTTAACGCCATAGAGCTGCGCCATGCTGAGGTACTGCGACGCCAAGCGACTGGCATGCATGAGGGACAAAAGATGATCGCGGTGAGTTAAATCAAAACTTTTAGTGTAACGAGCAGTGATAAAATCACTATCCTGCTTAAAAAGGGCCAATTTTTCGGCTTCGGTAATTTCGCTATCGGCCATAATTTTATCATAGGCCGTTGTTTTTTCGCGTAAGTCGGCAATATCACGCTCCAACGCCATAATGATCGGGTCATCGCACAACAAATCTTCATCGGTTGCTTCGTCATAATCAGCGTAAAAAAGAGGTTGGTCGCTGATCCATGTACAACGGACAGGTTGGTGATTATTGAGTGTATAAGCAAAACGGCAATATTCCTGCGGCCAGATCTGAAGATCCTGGTCCTGTGCATCGCCATGTTCGATATGATTATCCATTCACTCCGGGCCCCATTTCCCCACATACACAATAAAAACAAAATCTATCTGTACATCAGACATGCTACCATTCTACGGAGGTTTTATTAATGGATCGTAACCAGAATAAAAAAATCTGTGTTTTCGTGGAAAACAGCGAGATTTGAAGGGGATTAGGGATAAGGAACAGCGGCAATGGCTGGGCAGTTTCCGTTAAAAATAAGACATTTTTAACGGAAATAACTATATTCAGAAATAAGCAGAGATAAAGCGCGGATCAAAATAAACCCCGCGCAGATTTCTGAGCTAGCCTTCGAGTTAGGCTTCGGATTGGGCTTATGCTGTGCGCAGTTGAATGATTTCAGCAGTTTCAGGCGATTTGGCATCGCGCGCACTGATAAAATCACCTACCTGAAACTCAAACCCTTTCAAACGGCAAATATGGGTCTGTCCATCAAAGGAAAGCGCGCATTCCTTATCCTGTGGCCCAAGATTAAAGACACATAGCATCTTTTCATGACCCCGGCATCGTTCAAAGGCAATAATTTCTTCGTCCATGACCTCCAGAAAATGGATGTCACCATCAATCAAAACCGGATTTTCTTTCCGCCATTTCAGAAATTCCCGCGTGAAGTTCAACATGGAATTCGGATCGGCTTCTTGTAAATTGACGGCATTTTGAGTGTGAATTTCAGGAATGGGCAGCCAAGTTTCCCCCGATGTCTCACTAAATCCCGTATGGGGGCGTTTGCTATGCCATGGCATCGGCGTACGGCATCCATCGCGCCCCTTCCATTCCGGCCACATGGATAAGCCCCAAGGATCCTGAATCCGTTCAAACGGGATATCGGCTTCGGTTAGCCCCAGCTCCTCCCCTTGAAACAAAAAGATGGTCCCGCGCAAGCTTGTCAAGAGTGCCATAAACATTTTGGCAACGGCAGGATTATGAGATTGATCCTGCCCCCACCGGCTTACGGTTCTCACTACGTCATGGTTGGAGAAAGCCCATGACATCCAACTTTCAGGACATTTTTCCAGTGCCCGCAGAATCGGTTGTTTGATGGTGCCTGCAGTTACTTTTTTGCCCACATTCCCCGACATCATATCGGTATTATACGCTGTTTTAAGCGGCCTGGCGTGGGATGTATATTGCCGCGCTGTTTCAAACGGATGATCATCACCAATTTCCGCCAATGTCATGGTACCCGGATATTCGGCCATTAAATCATGCAACCTGTTCAGAAACCCAATCATTTCAGGCCGCGATTTATCATAGATGTGCTGCTGCATGATATAGGGATAGGGTGCCTCTACCTGAATGCAGTTTTCGCCCTCACCCGGGATGCGCGCCGGATTATCACGTAATTCCTTGTCACAAAACAAGAAATTGATCACATCAAGCCGCAGCCCATCCACCCCACGTTCCAGCCAATATTGACAGGTATTCAGAATGGCATCCTGGACATCAGGGCAATGGTAATTGAGGTCGGGTTGCTCTTTTAAAAAATTATGCATGTAATATTGACCACGGCGCGTATCAAACGTCCATGCCGGACCGCCAAATTGCGAATGCCAATTGTTGGGCGGGCTGCCGTCCGGTTTCGGATCTGCCCATACATACCAATCGGCGCGGGCGTTGGTGCGGCTGTTTTTGCTTTCCACAAACCATGGATGCTTGTCGGATGTATGCGACAACACCATGTCGATGATAACCTTAATCCCCAGCCGATGCGCCTTTTCAATCAATAAATCAAAATCCTCATTCTTGCCAAAAATCGGATCGACATCGCGATAATCAGAAATATCATACCCGAAATCTTTCATGGGGGAGCGAAAAAACGGTGAGATCCAAATCCCCTCAACTCCCAAACTGGCGATATACTCCAACCGATCGGTAATGCCGGGCAAATCGCCAATCCCGTCATTGTTGGAATCCATAAAACTGCGCGGATAAACCTGATACATCACTGCACCGCGCCACCAATCATGATTTTGAATCGTCATCGGACTTTCTCCCTACCGTTCCTCATGCATCTTATATTTAGCATCAATAACATCTATCAAAAATCCCGACAAAAGCAAATATCAATTTAAACCCGTTCATAATCTTCTTTGGTGCTTGATTTTTACGGGCCACACACTGAAATCGCTCTTGTAGAAGTTTTGTAAATCTTATATAGTAAATTCGTTCACACGGTTAGGTTTCCCCACTCCTCTTTGCATATCTCCAAATATACCCTCAATATCTATGCCCAGTCTTGTTCTATTACATATTATTGGCGGAGTCTGCCTCTTGCTCTTCGGATTACAATTGGTCCGCAATGGTATGACGCGCGTCTTTGGCGTTCAGCTACGAAAAATCATTGCCACCGCCACCAAAAACCGCTTTCTGGCGATTTTAGCCGGGGTGGGCGTAACAACCCTGTTACAGAGTTCAACCGCCACCACGATGATTATCGCCAGTTTTGCGGGCCAAGGACTGATCTCTACCACCGCCGGCCTGGCCGTCGTGTTGGGGGCCGATATCGGCACAACTTTGGTGGCGCAAATCCTGACATTTAATTTAGCTTGGTTGTCGCCGGTTTTAATTATTATCGGCTATAAATTATATGCTGTGCGCGACCAAGCTAGCCCCAAACGTCAAATGGGACGGATTTTCATGGGGCTTGGCATTATGCTGTTGGCCCTGAGTGTGATTAAGCAAGGTGCAGGACCGCTCAAAGAATCGGATATTTTGCCGTTGGTGTTGGCCCCGCTGGATCATGACCCGTTTTTTTCCATCGTGGTGGGGGCGTTATTAACTTGGTTATTCCATTCCTCCTTGGCGATTGTGCTGTTGCTGATGAGTATGGCGCATGCCGAGGTCATCCCGTTGCATCTGGCTTTTATGCTGGTGCTCGGGGCCAATGTTGGCAGTGTGATCGCTCCGCTTTTATCCTCTCTCAAAGACCCACCCCAAGCCACACGCATTCCGGCGGGAAACCTGATTATGCGCCTGATCGGCGTCTTTGCGGTCATGGCGGCTTTGCTGACCTTCAAACCAGATATGGCTTGGTTGGGGGATAATGATGGTCGTATCCTGATTAATTTTCACATGTGTTTTAATATTTTTGTCGGGCTTTTGTTTCTGCCGTTTTTGGGACTCATTACGCGGATTGTCACTAAGGCAATTCCGGATAAAAAACAAGCTGACGGGGATAAGGAGTCACAACCGCAATATTTGGATGACCGCGTGCTGGATACGCCCACGGTGGCACTCACCAATGCCGCGCGCGAAGTGTTGCGGCTGGCGGATATGACAGATCATATGCTTCAGTTGGTATGGTCAGCGTTTCAGAAAAATGATCAATCGGTGTTTGCCAAAATTCGCGATAGTGATGAGAAAATTGACTCGCTCTATAAGGCACTCAAAACCTATCTGGTGCGCATTACCGGCGAAACGATGAATGACCAAGAGGGGAAACGCCACTTTCAAATTTTGACCTTTGCCACCAACATTGAACATGTGGGCGATATTATTGATAAAAATCTTCTGGCTCTGGCCGAAAAACGCATTAAGGAGAATGTGAATTTCTCAACGGCTGGGAAATTGGAATTGGACCACTTGTTCCAATTGGTTTTGGATAGTGTGCGCTTGGCCCAGACAGTTTTTATATCAGGTGACGTGCGACTGGCGCGACAATTGGTTGAGGATAAATCCACGATTAAAGATGCGGAGAAAGAGGCATCCATCAATCACCTGGGGCGGTTACAGCGCGGAATCCCCGAAACCATTGCCACCAGCGACCTACATATGGATGTAATCCGGGATTTACGCCGAATTAATTCGCTGATGACCTCAATTGCCTATCCGATTTTGGATGATGCAGGTGAATTGCGCCGGTCATTGTTAATACGTGATAACGAAGAACCACCGATCGGAAGCTGAGCTTCGTCATCTGTGATTATTACGTACCTTAAACCATACAATAGTATAATTTCTTTAAGTTATGAAATATTGTCTTTATTCCAGCCAGCATAT
Source organism: Alphaproteobacteria bacterium (assembly GCA_016794305.1). Lineage (GTDB taxonomy): Bacteria > Pseudomonadota > Alphaproteobacteria > Micavibrionales > Micavibrionaceae > UBA1573. The sequence continues at coordinate 23,414 of JAEUKN010000011.1, forward strand.
GAATAGAAATATTTTTAATAAACTATCTTGACAAAGATATGAAAATGGATATGGGTGTGAATATCAAAATTCTAACATGGAGAAATAAAATTATGACTATTAACAAAGAAAAAACTATAAGTAAAGCTCTAGCGAGAATCCTTCAATGTCATTTTCAAGCTGCCGTCGAACCTGAGTTTTTTCCCAAAAGGTTGCAAGCTTCCGCATTACGAAAACTTTTCCGTTTGGTTGCGTTTACAATGCAATATAAACCTGAAGTTACTAGTCCTGCATATCGTAATATGGCTCTTTTAGAAGATGTATACAGAACTTTATACATGGTGCCTAACTTTCTAAAAACCTTAGATCATTATATTGATCAATTAGGCAATAGATACACTTTCCCTGATGATATAGAAAAAACAAAAGAATCTATCTCAAGATTTGCAGGCATTCTTAAGCGCATTGGACTCGATAACGAAAGCGATGAAGTTTCGAGTATTGTAACTAAATCAACTGACGATAAGAGTACAATTTTAAACATAAACCGAATTCAAGAGCTGTTTGAGGGTGATAGCAATCCTGTCCAAGGAATGCTCAGCAACCTAAATAGTGAGTTAAATACTGCACATAAAACGTTATATTTTAACTATTAGCCCATTTTTGGTTTAGGTAGACTCAAAAAATGGTCTAAATATTTGTTTTGTCGCGGGTTCCGGCCCGCGACTTTATTTGCGCATATCATCATAATCTTACGATAACACCAGGGACTCTAGCTCCGCTGTTACATCGGGCTTAACGCCGAACCACCGCTCAAAGCCCGGGCGGGCCTGATGGAGGAGCATGCCAATTCCTGTAACTGCGCTCAGTCCCCTGCCCCGTGCTTGTTTTAGTAACTCCGTTTCCAGCGGTGCATAGACAATATCACTCACCACCGCGTTTGCGGGCAAGGGGGCCAAATTAATCTCTAACGCTGCTTGCCCCGTCATACCGAGCGAGGTCGTATTCACCACCACATCGCAACGCGGCAGGAAGTCAGGGATTTCGGCCCAGTGGCCGGGGATTATCTCACTCATCCCTTCATATTGATTTGTTAATTCCGCGCATAAGGCCACCGCCTTATCATAGGTACGATTAACCAAAATAATTTGCCCGACATCCACGGTCATCAGGGCCCACACAATAGCCCGCGCCGCCCCGCCCGCGCCCAAAATCATGATTGTTTTATTTCGCCAATTCAAATCCGGCACATGCGCGGCCATATTTTGCAAAAATCCGAATCCATCTGTGCTATCCGCATGAAGGCGGCCGGTGTCATCAATGGTAATCGTATTGGCTGCGCCGATTTTTTGCGCTAGCTCGCTTCGGTTCGCGCATAACTCCAAAATCGATTCTTTGTGAGGGATGGTCACGTTAAAGCCGCGCAACCCCGAATCCACCAACCGCGCGACCTCTGATTTCAAGTCCTGTGGCGCGATATCGTACCGCAGATATTCACCCGCAATTCCGTATTTTTGTAACCAATAGCCGTGAATGATCGGCGATTTACTATGCGCAATCGGATGCCCGATGACTCCGGCTTTTAGAATTTTTCTCATCGTGCCTTGCTCCTTTTGGGATGAACTATAGCCCAGATCATTGAAAAAATTCATCATTTTCTGCGCTTAGACCGTTTTTCGGTTATGTAGATTCGGAAAAATGGTCTAAGTCTTTGTTTTGTTGCATTTTGTTGCGATTAACCGGTTTCCATTTAATCGCAAAATGCTCTAAATTTCCCCATTAATTTATTTCTATAACATATAAAATTGCACATAATCCTTACTGACCATTAACATAAGCGGTGATATTCTTAATATTGCAGAACAACAAAATGTGACAAACGGCGTGGGTAAGAATGAAAAAAATTATATTAATTGTAGTGGCGATGTTGCTGATCGGCGGTGTGGGGGCAGCGGCCTATCTATTTTTCGGGAAGCCTGCCCAAGCTTCGGTGAGCGCAGAAAACCTTTCCTCTGAAGCGAAGAAAGCAGCTGAAGATAAGAAAAAATCCGAAACAGATGCCAAGGTTGCCTTTGTGAAAATGGACCCGCTTACTCTGCCGGTGGTGAATGACCACGGTGTGGTTCAGATTATTAACATTTCCGTGACGTTGGAAGCGGTCGATGCCGAAGCCGCCAAGGATATTGAGCGTTTTGCACCGCGGCTTAAAGATGCTTATATACAAAATATGTATGGTTTACTGGGCAAAAAAGGTGCCGCCGGCGTGATTGATGCCAATGGTGTGATTGAGGTCAATCATGTCAAACAAAAGTTACAAACCATTACTACCAAAGTCCTGGGCGAGGAAAAAGTAAGGGATGTCTTGTTACAGGCCATTCAACAACGCCCGGTTTGAGTTTACGATTTTATGAGTTTACTGGTTAGTATACTTGGAAGACTGAATTTCTGGTGACGGCCCAAGCGACGCAGCGTAGGGAGGCTACGTCAGGAGCAAAGTGACAACGTCCAGAAGTTCAGTATTCCAAGTATATGTCTGTTTCTCCTTAGTCTCCTTCCTATGTTTCCACATAGTGTGAGCCCTCTGAACCTTAATCCCCGCGAAAGCGGGGTATTTTTTTAGAACCTGTTCATAATCTCTACTCTGGCGTTGGCTTTTTACGGTATTTCTGCGCTTCCTTGTCCACGTACATCTATGTACGATCCGATGCGGTTCTCGAAAAACCGCAAAAATCCTGTGCCATAGCGAGATTATGAACAGGTTCTTACAGCGTAGTTCACAAATTCTGCTCACTAAAGTCTGGCAAGGGCAGCGCGCACCTTCGGTTACAACAGAGTGCGTGGTGCTTGCTCTTCAAGGTGCAACCAATCTCAACTGCCACGAATTCCGTTTAAAAACTCACTGACCCGGGCCTGGAGATTATCGGCAATCATCACGAGTTCATGGGCCGATTGATTAAGAGTCTCTGCGGCCTCCCCGGTTTCTTCGGCGGCGCGGTGCACATGCGCAATATTTTGGGCGACATCTTCGGTCCCGTGCGACGCCTCTAGAACATTTCGTCCAATTTCCGCGGTTGCGGCATTCTGCTCTTCAACTGCGCCGGCGACGGCTGAGGTTGACAAATCAATATTCTGCACATCGTTGATAATTTGCCCCACTGCATCCACCGTTCCACGAATGGCGGCCTGAATTTTGGCCACGCGCTGGTCTATCAAGACTGTTTTTTCTGAGGTCTCAGTGGCTAGTTTTTTCACCTCGTCAGCTACTACGGCAAAGCCTTTTCCGGCTTCACCGGCGCGCGCAGCTTCAATGGTGGCGTTTAGTGCCAATAAATTCGTTTGCTCGGCAATATTTTTAATTGCACTTACAACCTCACCGATAGAATCCGCCAGAGAATTTAATTCACCGACTTGTTCACTGGTTTTCACGGCCTCCATGGAGGCTCGGTTCGATTTTTGCGCCACACTGGAAATTTGATGCGCAATTTCAGCACTGGATGCTGAAAGTTCTTCGGTGGCGGCCGCAACGGTTTTCACATTGTGATCTGCCTCCGTGGCGGCAGTGGCCACAATTTTGCTAGCATTTGTGGTGTCCCCCGATGCCGATGTCATCTTATTTGATATTTCTTGAATTTCTGCGGCAGTCACAGCCAACGATTTGATAATGTTTGCCGTTTTGGAATCAAAATCCGCTGCTAACCTTATACGCTCTTGCGCATGTGCGCGTGCAGTTTCCTCTTTATGTAACTCTTGCTCTTTGCGCATAAATTCCGCTTCAATCAGCCCCACGCGGAAGCCCTCCAGAGCCTTCGACATAACGCCGATTTCGTCAGAACGTGTGACGCCCCCCACTTTGAGGGAAAGGTTTCCCTGGCTGATCTGGATGGTTTCTTGAGTATAAGAATTTAAGGGTCTTAAAACTCCCCAGCGAATCCCCGCCCAGGCGCCTAGCACAATAAAAATAGATAATAGGCCGGTGGCGAAGAAAATTGACTGAATTTCCTTGAGCCTTAAACTGGCTGTATGACCGGCATTCAGCATGTTATCCCCTGCCTGATCCGAAAGTTGTTTGAGATTATCTTCTAATACATCAAGCGCAGAACTGATTTTTTCTGCTGTTTGATCGAATTCTGCCATTAATTTATTGCCCTCTGACGGACCAACCGCAACATAGGCTTTTGCCATCTTTTGCCCGGTCATATAATAATCATCAAATGAAGCACATACCGAAGATGCCGAGTCTGCCAAAGATTTTTGTTGTATTTCTAATGAGAGGGCAACAATCTCTTCGCACTCATTTTTAAAATCTTTTGCGTTTTCTGCAGCCTTGGCAAAACCATCATCCAACCCGTCCAATCCTCTCGTGGCGGAAATATCCGTTAAGAATTGCTGTACTTGCACCACATCTAAATGCAATGCCGCGACTTTTTTAAGAAGTGCTACCACATGATGCACCTCATATTTTACATCCTCATCAACGGATCTGATATCCTTCTCCAACGCGCGGAAATTATAGAGCCCCAGAATAAAACTGATGATCATAAGTCCGAGGCATATCATAGCCCCCAAAGTAATTTTTGAATTGATGGTTTTCATTTTGAACACTAAATCCACATGGTAAAAATTAAAATTTTTAACAAACACGCAAACTCTGCAAATATCTCCTACGGCACCAGCTTAATAAGCATCATCTGTGCCGGCTCCATTAAAGGCCCTATTGATTTAAAAAAGATTAATGGTGTGATTTGTGAAGGGCGGGAGAGATAGTTTTATCTTAAATTATGCTTAGAACCTGCTCAGGATCTCGCTATGGCACAGGATTTTTGCGGTTTTTCGAGAACCGCATCGGATCGTACATAGATGTACGTGGACAAGGAAGCGCAGAAATACCGTGAAAAGCCAACGCCAGAGTAGAGATTATGAACAGGTTCTTAAGGCCGTCAAAGCGGTTTATAGATCATCACGCCACTTCCTGTAAGCTCTATTTTATGATATTATGGACTTAAATTAAAAGTTAAAATTAAATAAAATTTTATAAATGGCGGTTTATAATTAGGTCTAGGGCGTGTCATCAATTGACAGGTTCTAAGTGGCCTACAGGCGTTAAGGTGCGTTGTCGTTACGCAAAAGGGTGTGAATGAGGGCAAGTAATACGACCCAGACATTAAAATATTTGTTGCTTCCCGGGCTGGTGCCGCGGGTTGGGTCGTTGTTTTTCTCGGGATTTGGCCCGGTTGCCTATTTTCTGGCTTTGCTGGCCGTACGTGCCGGTCTTATCCCCAAATCTCATCCGATTTTGCAAAAACCGGAATTGCGTATTCGTGATATTTTGGCTGTGGCTGCCACACACCTGACCTTCAAATGGGATAATAGTGATAAAATATTGATTTACTGCGCTATTTTATGCGCGGTTGTGTGCTTGATCGGTTTTATCGCTGTGATGATTTCCTTTGCGGTGTTGACAACAGCGCAGGCAGCGGTGACCGCACCCGGCTGGGTTCCGAGTATGTTTTACACCCAGTTTCCAAAAAATGATGTCGCCTTTATGATGCTGGATCGTGTTTTAGGTGTCCCCGGCATCTTCAATTCGGAAATTATAACCAATACGGCAAAATATGGGATAGCCCCCAACGGATTACAAATGGCTACGCAAGCCCTCTTTGGCTTTTTCAGCTGGGGGTTGATGATCATCGCCACCTTTATTTTGCTCTATTTTATCATCGAAATTGTGTGGGATATCACGCAAACCGGACAGCCAATCGGTGAAACCCTTTCAAACACCTGGCTCCCGTTACGATTCGTATTGGCGTTTGGCTTACTGATCCCGATCGCGGATGGCTTAAACTCGGCGCAATATATCACGCTCTATGCTGCCAAATTAGGATCTGGAATGGCTACCAATGCGTGGGGGGCGTTTAACCTCAAAACCCAGATTAACCCCACCGGTTTGGATGATGAACAATTGATTGGCGTACTGGGATATCAGGATCTTTCGAATCTCCTGAAAGGATTGATGCTGATTAAGGCTTGTACGGAAACGAATCAACTGGGAATTGTTGCGTCAGGCACAGGTGCGCGAGGAGCCACAAGCGATGGTAGCAACGGCCCTTATGACGTCAAGGCATATATTGTAAATAGCAAGCAAAGTAAGTCTTTGTTTAAAAATGAAGGTTTGGATTCTATTTTAGGGCCATCCAATGTCTATAACCCCACTCCTCTCGGAGTAGTCACAGGAGATGAAAACGACCCCTTCGCAAAAATTATGAATTTTTCTGAAGCCGGGGGAATTCGCTTGGTCATGGGATATAAAAACCCTGCCAACACTGCCTTCTATAACAAATATCCCGGCGGCGTTTTGCCGGTCTGTGGTGAGGTTTTTATTCCCATCAGCGGATATAACGGTGAATCGCTTTTGGCCTCCGAAGCTTATTTCTATGCCATACTCTATACGCTCCTAAATACCTCGCGGAATGGGGCCACCCTGTCGCCGACAGAATATAATTCTTCATTGGCGGTTATTCGGGAATATACCAGAACATCATCCGATTACCAACGATATATGCGCAAACAGCGGTGGACTCATCATGATGACCGCAAATGTGCAAAGGACGACAATGCCGATGATTATGAATCCTTTGATGAAAAGCAAAGTAATGGCCAAGAATTGGGATTATGCACGGACCCAATTCCGGCGGATTATTGGAACGATTATTTAAGTCTGGCGAGTACGCTTTTTCTCTATGACCCCTTTAATGTCGCGTATGCCTTTTTGACCGATGTGCCAAATCCGACGGTGGATATGTATTCGATCGGGGACACCACTCATACCGCATTGGGGTTGCCCGATATGATGCTCATTGACATTCCGCGCATGCGATTGGGATGGGGTGGGGCCGGCGTTTGGTATAATAAATTGGCGGAAAAAAACGGTTCAATCGTTGGGGCTGTGGGGGCCATTCCCGTCATAAAATCCATGCCGATGATCATGCAAAAAATGCAGGAAAAGCGCGCACGGGAAGTTAAGCACCTGGGAACAGGATTTTGTGAACAATATTCGATTGCCAAGGGTGGAAATGACCCCGCCACGATGCCCGATGAACGAGCACAATTCACGGCTGAATTGTCGCGCATGCTGTACATGACCTGTAAATCTTTATTTGAAAATGATCATATTTTGCTAGAGGTTTACGGTTCAAGCGGTGAACTGGTCTTCAAACCCAACAACCAAAAATATATTAATCCGATTGAAAACGGCATGGCTTCAGTTTTTTCGGAATTCAAGCTGTTTGATATTCATGCCAATGACGGTGTTTTGCCGATGACGCAACTCTCAACCGTTGGGCGGTTGTTGGTTGACAAATCCATTTTGGCCTTGCTTGGGTCTATGGGAAGCGCGGCAATCGGTGGTCTGCAGCATATGGCCGCCGCCAGCGCAGATGGTAAGGACATGGCATCCATGAACACCATCGCCGAAGGGTTCGGTGAGTTATCAGGCGCGCTGTTAAGCTTTGCCGTGTTTGGCTTAACTGCGGGGGTTATCCTACATTACGTGATTCCGATGCTGCCCTTTATATATTTCTTTTTTGCCGTGGGACGGTGGGTGAAAACAATTTTCGAAGCTTTAGTGGGGGTGCCTCTATGGGCCTTGGCTCACCTACGGCTAGAGGGGCCTGGACTACCCGGTGAAGCTGCCAGCAGCGGATATTTCCTGTTGCTGGAGATTTTTATCCGTCCGCTGGTGACGGTGATCGCGTTGGTGGGGTCATTTGCGGTTTTCAATGCGATGGTGTTGGTCATGAATAGCATTTTCGACCTGATCACCACCAATTTTGGCGGGGCATCCTTGTCCTTTGCCGGGACGGGCATGACCATGATTGATAATGCCCGCGGCATTGTGGATCAGTTTTTCTATACCATTCTTTACATCATTCTCACCTATATGATCGGCATGGCTTCGTTTAAACTGATTGATATTATCCCCGATAACGTCCTCTCGCGCTGGTTGGGGATTGGGGTTCATAGCTTTGGATCGAGCGATAATGCGGATGATCTCATTGATCAATTAACCAGCCAATTGCCGGTGATGATTAAATATTACAGCTCCAGCCTCGCGCAAGGGGTGAAGGAGGCCCTGTACGAACCCGGTCATAAAATTGGTGCCGAAGCTCAAAGGAAATATGAGTTGGAAGAAGCCCAGAAAAAAGCACAGGCTGAGCAACAGAAAAAGGCTGCAGCCAATCAACCTCCGCAACAACCTCCCCAGCCTTCAGGTCCGCCACCACAAGGGTCCCAGGGAACAGGGACACGTAGTAACGCTTCACCATCCGGGCCGCGGCCACAAGGATCCAGAGGGGGACAGGGCGGAGGCACAGGTGGCGGTGCTGCAGGAGGGGGTACCGGGGGTGGCGTAACTGGTGGCACAGGTGGCGGATCTGCCGGTGGAACGGGCGGCACTGGTGGTCATGGGGGTGGCGGTTCTGGTGCTCCTCCGGGAACTCCTCCGGGAACTCCTCCGCGTACGCCTCCCGGTGGTGGCACAGGTGGAGGCGGTGGATCAACCCCTCACCGGTAACCACATAGAGTACTTTTAGAAATAACAAACGACAAAAGAGCTAGATCGCATGATGAAATTTGATAAGACGTTTTGGAAGGATGCCGCGGGATATGTGTTTATGCCGCGTGTGGTTCCTTTGATCAAAACGCTTTATCCGGATACGAATTTCTTTGCACAATTATTGCTCCAGATTTTTATTAATGTCGGGTTGCTGCCTCAATCCGAAGGGCGTTCCTGGTTGATCCAAAACCCGCAATTATCCATTCGCGATGTTATGGGTCGTGCGGCTGGGCATTTGCGGCGCGATTGGCGGCACATAGACCAATATTTGGTTTATGGGGCCTTTGGCCTGGGAATGCTGCTCCTACTCATTCAATTTATTTTGATTTTGGTGATGCTGCTCTCGCAAACGGCACACGCTGCGGCCCCGTTCGTGAGCATGTTTGTCACCTCCGACCCGCATACCGATATTGCCTTTATGATGCTGGATAAGGTGTTTCAGGTGCCGGATTTTTTCAATTCGCGCTTTGACCCCGCCATCGCGGGGGGCATATCACGACAAGGGCGCGGGCTTCATGAATTATTTAATTTTTATACACGGGGCATATCTATTATTGGTGTGTTTATCCTGTTTTATCATGTGTTTTCCTTTGCGGTGGAAACGGCGCGCACCGGTGTGCCTTTTGGGAAGCGTTTTCCGCATGTTTACGGGCCTATTCGGATTGTATTGGCTGTTTTGCTGCTTTTGCCGCTCTCATACGGTCTCAATACCGCACAATATCTGACTTTATACATGGCCAAGTGGGGATCGAGTTTGGCCACCAATAGCTGGATTGAATTCAACGTAACAATGCAGCAAGCACGTCTGAGTAATCCCATGGGGCTTTTGAACGGCCAATTGATCGGCGAACCGAAGGTGCAATCCGCCGCCAATTTAATTAATTTCTTTTATCTGGTTCATACGTGCCGCGCGGCCTATAACATTGCCTATGGCGGGAAAAGCATCGAACCATACTTCGTGGTACCGGGAGATTCGACGCGCCGTGCCACAGCGGTTAAGATGACGGCCTCCAGCAGCTTTCCCGATACCCTCAACACTGTGTTTCGCGGGGGGGATATTACCATCACGTTTGGTCAAAAGAGCGCAGAGTTCACCGAGTATAACGGTAATGTCAAACCCTATTGCGGAATGTTGACTATCGCGATTAACTCCAAAGACGTCACCCGTGTCAGTGACATTTACAATGCCTATTTCAATTATATCGTGGATTTGTGGCAAAACCCGGATATGATCAAATATGGGCAAAATATGGCCTATATTCTGCGTTTTCTGGATTATGCAGGAAGCGGATCATTACAGGCAACCACGGTTGATTGGGATGCTCCTCTCAGCCTGAATTCTGCCGCCCCCGCCGGAAGCGGCTTTTATTCCGATATGCGAATTAATCTTCAAGCTAGCTTCAATGGTGACCTGAAAATCGCCATTGGCCTCATGCGTAATAATCCTCTGGCGGAAATGATGATGACCTCAACCATTACCGATCTGGGATGGGCCGGGGCGGGAATTTGGTACAACCATATCGCTGAAATGAATGGTGCGATGGTTGATGCCGTATTTATGGTTCCCACCCCATCAGCCTATCCGTTGGTCATGGAGCATGTCGCAGCAATTAAACGCAAATTACAACCCAACATCCCCCCAAAATCACGCTTTTCCCCTGTGATTGGGGGTAAGGCGGTGTCTTTGGAGCAGTTTAAGGCCGGATCGCGCCTTGATAGTCTGGAGGTTGATATCGAAATCGCGAAATTGTTGGATGATGTGTATCAGGTCGTGGCGGATGACACAGTGACCGAGCGACCTGCACCACAAGTTTCCCCCGATGATCCGATCCGAAAATTGTTTTTGTATATTTATACTGAATCCGGGCTCATGGACGTGCGCGCCAATGACGGGGTCAATCCGCTGGCCAAGCTCACGGTTCTGGGCAAAACCATTTTGAATAAAACCATTGTCTCCCTGGGTGTGGGGACATTATTAACCGGCTTTGGCGGGATTCTCGCGGGGTCTGGCATGGCGGAGTTTGGCGCGGCGTTCCAGCAATTTGGCGGGGTCCTGCTCAGCTTTGCAACCACAGGGTTGGTGATTGGATTGCTGCTTTATTACCTGCTGCCGTTATATCCTTTTATTTACTTCTTTTTCGCCGCCGGGGCGTGGGTCAAATCCATTTTTGAAGCGATGGTGGCGATGCCGCTCTGGGCACTCTCGCATTTGAGATGGGAAGGCGAGGGCGTGGGAAATGCGGCTTCCAAAGGCTATTTTATGCTGATGGATATCATGCTGCGACCGGTCTTTACGCTTTTTGGACTTTTAGCGGCGGTTGCCAGCTTTGGCGCACTCGCATCCGGGCTTGATCTGGTATTTGATCTGGTGGTGATGAATGTCAACGGGTTTGACATGACGACCTTTACCTCCACCAACCCCGGGGATGTTGAAATCCTGCAATCCATGCGCGACATGGCGGATGTGTTTTTTTATACCATTATGTATATCATTATCATTTATATGATGGCCACCGCCAGTTTTAAACTGATTAACGTGATTCCGAATAAAATGATGCGCTTCTTGCAACCGGTTCCGAGTTTCCAGGATTTTGGCGGAGATCCGGCAGAAAATCTTTCACGCAATATGGCCTATGCGGGATCTGAAATTACCGGCAAAGCCATTCAGGGTCTGGAAGGCGTGGTCAAAGGTGCAGGGGAAAGCGTTGGAAAGGCGATTGAAAAAGGACGGAAGCCGGATGGAGATGGTAAGTAAGGGTTTCTTGACATCTCTGATAAGTGATCATCCGTAAACCAACTTGCCACCCCTTACATTCCGCAACCCCGCACTTGATGTGGCGTCCGGATACAGCTACCATGCCCCGGATAGGCAAAAAAGCCTCACAGGGTCAGCTTTTTTGTTCCGGGGTTACGGGCTGGTTTGAAAATTGAAGGGGTAGTGAGCTAAACCAATAAAATTTGCAGAAAATTTTATTAATTTATGGTAGCATGGAATTTAGGTGTGTAAATCAAGGGGATAATATGGCGGTACAAAAAGGCCAAGTCGCAGGAGTTATCAAATATACGTTGCTCCCTCAGGTATTACCGAGGGCGGTGGACCTGCTATTCAGCGGTTTCCATTACTTCGCATTTTTTATCGCCCAGGTTTATGGCGGTGTTCGGCTACTCCCCCCTCATCATCCCTACCTTAATGCCAGAAATATCGGACATTTTTCAATTTTGGATGTGGTGTTTACCACCCATCGCCATTTGCAATATCGTAAAACCCATACGGATCAGATTATCATTTACTATCTGATTTTGGTGGCGTTGTTGGTCATGTTAATCCAGATCATGAGTCTTCTGATGGGGTTGATCATGCCAAGCGCCATGGCCATGTCTTTATCATATTTCTTTGGTGAAAGCTGGGAAACACTTCTTTCGGGCTATAATGGCAATCAAGATCTTGCCTTTATATTGCTTGACCGCGTTTTTGGGGTGCCGGGGATTTTTGATTCTTGTGTGGCAAAGGGTGGACCGTGTTTCCGTTCCACCGGAACCTTGATGTTCTCCGCCGATACGGTCTATACCCCGATCGTTTTCCCTTGGCCGTTTCACCATGCGCTGCATGCATTGTATCAATTCTACAGCACCGGACTGCTGGTCATCGCGATGTTTATCATCCTCTATTTTGTGGTGGTGATTGTTGCGGAAACCGCCCAAACCGGTGTGCCGTTCGGGAAACGGTTTAATGGGGTATGGGCTCCATTGCGGTTGGTGATCGCTATTGGATTGCTGGTGCCGATTGGTTATGGGCTGAATACGGCGCAATATATCGTGCTCTATGCCGCTAAATTTGGTTCAAACTTTGGCACTAACGGCTGGATGGTCTTTAACAAAGAACTCAAGACCGGCCATATGTTTGAAGGCATGATCGCTAAACCGCAAAAACCGGAAATTAGCGGCCTTCTGAAATTCATGATGATGGCCCATGCCTGTAAGGCGGTTGAGGAAGGCTACATGAGTCAGGGAGTCTCCCCACCGGTTAAAACCAATGAATGCGGACAGGCGATTACCGATGATGATGAACAAAAAGTCATCATTGAAGCTTATCTGGTTAAAAACGGTGTCGCGGGCTTCAATGCTCTTCCACTGGAAGTCACAAATTACAACCAAGCCATGACATTCTTCGGCAACACCGATATGACCATTCGCTTTGGCGATCGGGGTTGTACGGAATCCCACGTGAAGGAGCTGGGAAATGTGGTTCCCACCTGCGGTGAGTTGGTTTTGCCGCAAGCGGCCCTGAAAGACCCCGGGGCTCTTGCCATTCAAGGAGGGTATTATGATCTGGTTAAGCATTTATGGGGGAATTATACGGGAAGATCCTGGTCTTCCAAAGGTTTTTGTGACGCAGCGCAAGTAAATACAGTTTTAGGAACTGGGGGCAATCAGGATTTTAAAAAGCGATCTATTTACTATGTTCAAGGGCTATGTGATCCAAATAATGTGGCTCTGGCCGGTGCCACAGTGGTCCCGACTGCCGACTGGGTCAATTCTATGCAATCCGGATATGTGGATGGGGATGTTTGTAACGCGCCGAGCTTTAACGGTATCTCCCTAAACCTTGTGGCAGCCCCTACTATTGTTTCCGGTATCACAGCCAGCGTGATTTTGGAAAATATTATCCGCAAGGGAGTCTATGTTGAAATTCATTTTATTGGCGGAGCAGGCTCAACCAATTTTATGATGACCATGGATGAAATCTCTCGCGGCTGGGCGGGGGCCGGGATGTGGTATAATCATATTGCCGGTATCAATGGGGCGGTTTCGGGCGCAGCCTGGAAAGTACCGCAAATTTCGAAAATGACACAGATTCAACTGGATGTGATAAAGCAAAATAGTTTGAACACCCAGCATCCATCTCCGGGCACGATTACAGCTCCCGTGGCCGCAGGTGACCGCCCCACCAGCTTGCCGCGCGGAGACCAAGAGGCAAAGGCTGCGGCGCAGCTGCATAAAATTGATGAATTGTGGGAAAGCTCATCCCTCAGTCTCAAACCGAAGTCCGGCAATGCCATTTATGATTTTTTGAACTACCTGTTTGGAACTAAGGGGTTATTTGACCTGAAGGATCCGGTTAATCAGGGCACCCACCCCTTGGCGTTAATGACCGCCCTGGGGAAAGGGTTGATTGAGGCCTCAATCCGCAATTTAGGGCTAGGTTTAGGCGCCCAGCTTTTCTCAATCGTTCCGGTTGATATTGTGGGTCCACTGGCCGAAGGTGCTTCATCATTATTTTATACGGCGGCGACCATTACCCTGACGGCGGGATTTATTTTGTATTATATCCTACCGTTCCTGCCGTTTGTGTATTTCTTCTTCGCGGTTGGAAATTGGGTAAAGGGTATTTTTGAAGCTTTGGTGGGTGTGCCGCTCTGGGCGCTCGCGCATATTCGTATTGATGGGGAAGGACTCCCGGGGAGTGCGGCGCTGAACGGTTATTTCCTGATTTTTGAGATCTTCCTCCGGCCTATTTTGATTGTTTTCGGGCTGATCGCGGCGGTGAGCATTTTCGGGGCGATGGCTCTGGTCATGAACTCGATCTTCGATCTGGCGGTTTACAATGTTGGCGGGGTGGATTTAAGCCCGGTTGCTTGTGGCTTGCCTGCGGCAGATACCAATGATTTGATGGATATGGTGCGCGGCCCTGTCGACCAATTCTTTTACACGGTGATGTATTGTGTGATCATCTATATTATGGCGCTGTCCTCCTTTAAATTGATTGACCTTATTCCAAACAAAATTCTACGCTGGATGGGGGCCAACGTTGATACGTTCGGTGATCTGGCCGGCGACCCTGCCCAAAGCTTGACGCAATATGCGGCGATCGGTGGTAACCAAGTGACCCAAGGATTGGTGTCAAGCATGAAAAGCTCTGTGGGGGCTTTGGGTAAAGTGGCTCAAGGTACGATGAAAGCCGGGCAGGATGGCGGCTGATCATTCGGCTCTCCCCCTCATTCGCTTGAGCCTAATCTATAATTCCGCAGAAGGCCAACGCCGAGATAGAGATTATAAACAAGCTCTGAGACAAAACGTCCCCTCAAATCACTTGATCAATCCGCCCCAAATACATTATACCTGAAACAACAAAAACGGATATAAAAATGACACGGTATATTTTCATTACAGGCGGTGTAGTTTCCTCTTTGGGTAAGGGGTTGGCATCGGCCTCTTTGGGGGCATTGTTACAGGCGCGCGGCTTTAGCGTGCGGCTATGTA
>JAEUKN010000120.1 GCA_016794305.1 Alphaproteobacteria bacterium
GGAGGTTGAGTGCCTAGGGGCTTGTGTGAATGCTCCTATGGTGCAGGTAAATGATGATTATTTCGAAGACCTAACGCCTGAGAGCATGAAGCAATTATTGGTTGATTTAAAGGACGGCAAGGATGTTACCATTGGGTCCCAGAAAGGGCGCAGGACGTCCATGGCCCTTTCTGGCACGACAACCTTGCTGGATCAGGCTGATAAATTGGGTGTTAAAAAAGCTATTTAAAGCTATTAACGCATAATCTTTATTCTTTTCTGAATGATATATGCTTGTGCGTTGGAGAAACAGCAAACTTTGCTCTTTCTCCAACGTACAAGGCCCCAGAGAACGCAGAAGAAAACCCTGTGGTGAAAAAAGCACGAGTCTCGTCACAAAATCTGTCAATTGATGATGCGTTCTGATGTTGAGTGAAATTTTTTATATTTATCAATAGGTTAATGATCGATCTTCTTTCGATATCTTTGGTTTTGATATCAGAAAGTGATCATGTTTCGTTGAAATGTTGTGGGGGGTAAGTTTAACAAAAGAGCAAGGTGGCAATTGATCTTTATCTTGAAAGATGCCTATTTAACTAACTGTTTATAAAGGGAAATTTTTATGATTTTAATTGCTCTTGGTGCCAATCTTCGCAGTCGGTTCGGGTTG
>JAEUKN010000121.1 GCA_016794305.1 Alphaproteobacteria bacterium
GGGACGGAGATTCCGCCGAAGCCCACCGGAAATTTTATAACGAATATAATGCAGTCATGGATCTTCCCGCTGAATTTTACCTTCAAACTGTGGATGTTGTTTTTCAGCGGCATCTATTGCCCAAAGGCCAAATGAAATGGCGAGACCCACTGACTGAACAGTTGCACGATGTTTTACCCCATAAAATTCAACATACAGCCCTTTTAACGATTGAAGGAGAACTGGACGATATTTCTGCACGGGGACAAACCACCGCCGCACATGATTTATGCTACGGTCTATCGCAAAAGAAACAATATCACCATTTCCAATTGGGATGCGGGCATTACGGAATCTTTAACGGCAGCAAATGGCGCAAGGAAATCATGCCCCGTATTCGTCATTTCATCCGTCTGAACGATACAGGGTGCTCCCCTATTCCGGAGGAGGATCTGAAGCATATTCCAGATTTGCCACCCGAACGCTACAACCGGGATAAACACGGCATCGCTGCGATCCGACGTTGGTTCAAAGAACGGGAAGGCAAGGTCCAGGAAAAAGAAAATATGGCATGACCCCGGCGCTCATGATCTTTTTCTGGTCATAGATTCACGGGCCACTCTCTGGCACATAACCTACTCTAGGGAGTGTCATCCATTAAACCAAAG
>JAEUKN010000122.1 GCA_016794305.1 Alphaproteobacteria bacterium
ATCTTCGTAATAAATCGGATTGAAAATTAGATGTGCCCTAGAGAAAGTCCTTTAAAGCAGAGAGATTATGAACAGGTTCTTAGAAGTGCCCTTACGATTAACCCTGCACACCCCAAAACGCGAAAAAATAATTTTTGATCTTAAAGAATATTAACTTTTGCCAAAGATGTTTCATATTATTATGATGGGTATACTTGGAATACTGAATTGCCGGCTAGGAACAAGCGACGCAGCGTAGGGATTCTACGTAAGGAGCTTGTTGACAACGCCCGGGAGTTCAGTATTCCAAGTATATCGTAAATTTTAGAAAGCATCATGTTATCACGTCATCTGGAACATACACTTCATCAGGCCTTGGGCGCAGCAGGCCAGCGCAGGCATGAATATGCCACGCTGGAACATTTATTATGGGCGTTGCTCGCGGATCAGGACGCCGTCGCCGTCCTGCGGGCCTGCGGCATCGGCATCAATATTTTGCGCGAACAAATTGAATCTTATTTGAACCATGATCTCAGTTACCTCATCAACCCGCATGTGGCGGAATCAAAGCCCACCACGGCGTTTCAACGTGTCTTGCAACGCGCCGCCATTCATGTGCAATCATCGGGGCGGGAGGAAGTCACGGGCGCCAATGTCCTG
>JAEUKN010000123.1 GCA_016794305.1 Alphaproteobacteria bacterium
CTGCGCGGGCGGGTGGGGCGCGGGGCCGCGCAATCATTCTGTTTTATGGTGTATGTCCCGCCGTTGAATGACACGGCGAAAGAGAGATTAAAGATCATGCGAGAGAGCGATGACGGATTTATCATCGCCGAAAAAGACTTGGAATTGCGCGGGGCAGGGGATGTTTTGGGAATCAAGCAAAGCGGGATGGAGCATTTTAAATTTGCCGATCTGATGGAGCATCGTGATTTGCTCTTGAGCGCACGCCAGGATGCAAGCCTGATCTTAAACAAAGACCCCGAACTCCAAACCCCGCGCGGCCAAGCATTGCGCGTACTGCTCTACCTTTACCAGCGCGATCAAGCTATCAGTTATTTACGGTCTGGGTGAACAACTCATTGAATTTAAAAGACAAATTGAAATTCTGAGAATTTAATTTTTTCTCCTCCCCCTTTCAGGGGGAGGCAAGGTGGGGGTGGAGATTAAGAAGAATTATTCCCTCCTTAATTGCTTTTTAAATTCGTGTTTATTCGTGAGAGTTCGTGGCTAAAAAAGGATTATAAATAAGTTCTCAAGCTTTCTCATGCTTCCAACCTATTCAAACAGGGCAGAATCTTAAATTATTAAGATATTATGGTTAGTATATTTT
>JAEUKN010000124.1 GCA_016794305.1 Alphaproteobacteria bacterium
GGGCTACCCGCACGATATCAAAGGGCAGGGCATTTACGCCTATGTCATTGCCGACGGGCCGGTGGCCGATGAGGCGGCATTCAAAAAAGCAGTGCTCGACACGGTGACTCAACAGATCGGCCCCATCGCCAAACCGGACAAAATTCAGGTAGTACCGGGGCTGCCGAAAACACGTTCGGGCAAAATCATGCGGCGTATCCTGCGGAAAATTGCCGAAGGCGACACGTCTAACCTCGGCGACCTCAGCACCCTTCTGAATCCCGAAGTGGTAGAGGAAATCAGGGAGGGAAATACAAGACTTTGACCCGCAGGTGTCGCTTTAGTGTTTTTGAAAACGCACGTCTCGAATAAAATTTTCGTCGGTCAGGGTTTTCAAAAACGCAATGATTTGCTTTTTCTCCGTATCAGACAAGGCAATCCCGTTTTGCAGCAGTGGGTCGAGTGTCGGCGAATTTTTAATACCTGAGGCGTAATGATCCAGCACGGACTGAAGCGTCGGAAACTTGCCGTTGTGCATGTACGGCGGCGTTTTTTCCACATTTCGCAGCGAAGGCACGGCGAATTTGCCGATGTCTTCAGCAAGCGCACTGACTTCATTCCG
>JAEUKN010000125.1 GCA_016794305.1 Alphaproteobacteria bacterium
CCATACAGTTTATGCCCCGTGAACACATAAAAATCAGCATCCAGATCCACCATGTTGACAGCTCTGTGCACAACCGCCTGCGATCCATCCACCAATAAACGGATATCTGGATTAAAAACAGACAGTATCGTTTTGATTCGATTGATATTGTTCACCGTCCCCAAAACATTGGATACCTGTGTACAACTGACCAGTTTTGTCCGTGGGGATAACAAGGATAACAGGGACTCATACACCAATTCCCCCTGATCCGTGACCGGAATATATTTGATGACAATTCCGATCTGGTCTTTCAGAATATGCCACGGCACCAGATTGGCATGATGTTCCATTTCGGTCAGGATAATCTCGTCCCCTGCCGTTAAAAATGCGCGCCCCCAACTTTGCGCAACCAGATTGATCCCCTCGGTGGCATTGCGGGTAAAGACGATCTGATCCGGCGACGGAGCCCCGATAAACCGCGCAATTTTTGCACGAGCGGCTTCATACTCCGCCGTTTTCTGTTGGGAAAACGCATATAAGCCACGATGAATATTGGCATATCCCTCGGCATAGGCCTTGGTCACCGCATCAATCACCGCACGGGGTT
>JAEUKN010000126.1 GCA_016794305.1 Alphaproteobacteria bacterium
GGCACGGGTGACACGCTCAACAATTGCCCGATGACCCGCCAGTCGCTGCAGGCGATGATGGAACGCCTCGGCGTCAATACCCGTCAGGCCAATATGCGCACGGCCAATATGGCGGCCGTGATGGTTACGGCCAATCTCCAGTCCTTCTCCACGCAGGGCACCCGGCTCGACGTAACCGTCTCGGCCATGTGCGACGCGAAATCACTCCAGGGTGCGACATTGCTCGCCACCCCGCTTCTCGGCGCGGATGGCGAGGTCTATGCGGTGGCGCAAGGCTCGCTGGCCATTTCCGGTTTCGCCGCGGAGGGCGATGCCGCCAAGGTGACGCGCGGCGTTCCGACCGTGGGCCGGATCGCGAACGGCGCGCTGATCGAGCGCGAGGTCGATTTCCGCATCTCCAATCTCCAGAACCTCCGCCTCTCGCTGCGCAACCCGGATCTGACGACCGCGCGCCGCATCGCCGCCGCGATCAATGATTTCCTCGGCGCGGATTCCGCCGAGCCGACCGACCCTTCCACCGTCTCGATCCAGGTGCCGCGCAATTATCAGGGCAACATGATCCGCCTGCTCACCGAGGTCGAGCAGCT
>JAEUKN010000127.1 GCA_016794305.1 Alphaproteobacteria bacterium
TGCAACTTTATCTATAACTTGTAATAACGTCTGGAAAGATTGAGACTTCCCGATCATTTCAGGCGGAACATCATGTTGCTGGCGTAAGAAAGCATTTTCACGTTTCAGGCTTGCAGCCTCTAAAGCCCGTGCGACCATCAGCAAGAGGCGATCTGTTTTAAAAGGCTTTTCAATAAATTCATAGGCCCCCATGCGAATGGCTTTGACTGCCGTCTCGATTGTACCGTGCCCGCTGATCATGATCACAGGGACGTCAGGGTAAGTTGATTTGATGCGCTCTAGAATTCCCAAACCGTCATATTCGCTGTTTTGCAACCAGATATCGAGAATGACGAGCGAAAATTTCTTGCGTTTAATCAGCTCGAAGACCTGCTCGGCGGTCTCTGCCTGAGCCGTCTTATATCCTTCATCATCCAATATCCCCTCGATCAGGTTGCGGATATCGGCTTCATCATCAACGATAAGAATTTCTGCGGTCATAAAAGTCCTTGTAATATGATTATCAAATGAGTGCGGGATTTATAAACAAATCAAAGTCTGTCGGCGCCCCTGTTCTCTGACAAACAGGCTCCCTCACGGT
>JAEUKN010000128.1 GCA_016794305.1 Alphaproteobacteria bacterium
TTTAATGACAATTACTGATGTTATTGGTTTAAAACCAGGTGTTGAAGCGGCTGCGGCTATGCCTTGCCTCCTTCACCCGACACGTGGGCCTATCTTTATTTGTGATACCCATGTTAATCCAGATCCAACAGCCGCACAAATCTCTGAAATGACTTTGCTTGCAGCTGAAGAAATGCAAAAATTCGGGATCGTTCCGAAAATTGCATTAATTTCTCATTCCAACTTTGGATCACATCGTGGCGAGAGTGCTTTTAAAATGCGCGATGCGTATTTCGATATCAAAACCCGCGCACCCGACCTGGAAATTGATGGTGAAATGCATGCGGATGCGGCATTGTCAGAAGAAATCAGAAATCTTGTGATGCCGAATTCGACGCTGAAAGGATCTGCAAATTTGTTGGTGATGCCGAACGTGGATGCGGCCAACATCACTTATAACGCTGTCAAAATTCTTTCAGACTGCATTCCTATTGGACCGATCCTTCTGGGCGCCCGTCACACTGCTCAAATTGTAACAAACGCGGCAACAACCCGCGGAATTGTTAATGTGACAGCGGTATCAACTGTCGGCGCACAGG
>JAEUKN010000129.1 GCA_016794305.1 Alphaproteobacteria bacterium
TAATAGGTGGTCTGACGGCACTGAATCTGGAGGAGCGTCTTGATGCTCAAGCCGCGATTGACTTAGTACAAGCTCAAGAGTCGGGTTGAAAGTTCAACTGTTCAGGACCCTCAGTCAGGCCAAAGCCGCTCTGTGCATCGGTATAGGCAGTTTTCAGGTGAGCTCTGGAGACATGGGTGTAGAGCTGGGTTGTGACCAGATTGGCATGGCCCAGAAGCTCTTGTACGGCTCGCAAGTCGGCGCCGTTTTCCAGCAAATGTGTAGCAAAACTATGCCTGAGGGTGTGTGGGGAAATGGTTTTAGTCAAGTTGGCTTTAGCTGACAGCCGTTTGATAATCTGCCAGACCACCAGTCGTGAAAGTCTCTCGCCCTTGCTGTCAGTGAAGACAGGGGTTCCTTTTGGATTTCTGGTTTGTCCGGCGCGGGTCTTCGACCTGGCGGGTGCGCTTGGTTTTCTGACCGGCCGTCCCCGTTTCTTTCGGATTGGGGTTTCTGCAAGCTTTTGGGCCTCTACCAATCTGCTGGTGTTTTTTTCATCAAGATACTGTTTGAGAGCCTGGAC
>JAEUKN010000012.1 GCA_016794305.1 Alphaproteobacteria bacterium
GCATTGCCGAGTTTTGACCCACCGGAGCTGAAGGCATTATTGGCTGCCAAGCTTCCGCTATCCGCGCCAAAGTTCACAGTTACGGTTCCAGAAACTGAATCCGTAGTCACCAAATCAGTTTCATCAATCGTTTGATCTGCCGCACCGGGAACCACAGGCACAGAGTCAAGATCATTTACGGTGACGATAATATCGGCGGTTTTAGTATCGCCATCGCCATCCACAACGGTATAGGTGAAGGTGTCCGTTCCGAGGGCTGTATTTGCAGATGTGTATGAATAATCACCGTTTGGAGAGATGATGATCGTGCCGAAATCTCCCGCAATTGTCGTAGGGCCGGAGGAAGGAAGGTCGGTGTCTGTTCCATTGAATGTGATTTTGGTGATTTGGCCGCCATCAGCCCCAATCGTATCATTGGCAAGAGCATTCCCGGTTATGGTTAACGGATCAGACCCCACAGTGACAACATCGTTGACAAGGGTAGGGGCACTGTCAAAGACATTGAAGGTCAAAGCTCCACCGACAAAGTCACCATCGGCATCCGTGGCCGTATAGTCGAAGGAAACATTGATATATTCCAACGCGGTTGTGGGATCAACATGATCAAGCGGCAAAAAGCTTTCAAATTCGTAGGTTCCATCCTGATTGAGGACAAAGGTGAAAGCCGTTTCGGTACCCACCATCCCCACAGCAGAATTACCGTTCTGAGTGACGATTACCGGCTGTCCTGCAGATGTCAAGGCACCGTCTTTTGCGGCCCCGGAAAAGTTAAAGGAATTGGGGGTGACAATGAATGTTCCCTGTCCGTCGGTGCCAAAATTAACATTAATTCGCCCGGTTGTTACGAATGGGACGGCTTCAAAGACGCCATGGTCAACGAAAACCGGCGGGAGTGCAGCAGCCAATGCAGGTGCGGCGAGAAGTGAGAATCCCGATACGCTTGTATCACTGCTCATGTCTGCACTAGTGCTTTGTTGGGTATCACTTGTTGCTGACAACCCTACAGAAGCCAAAGATATGGATGAAGCTGCTGAGCTGATGCTTGAGCTGCCAGAAGTGCTGGACGTGTCTGTGTCAGATGTCGCAACTGAAATCGCGTGTGCGGTTGAATCTGAAGCCGAGCTAGAGGACGCGCTTACGCTGGAGCTGGTGGCCGAGGTTACGATGACCGGACCGTCATCATAGACATTAACATGAATCGTGCCGGTTTGAGAGTCACCATCACCATCAAGAATTCTGTATCCGAATCCCAGTGTGATGATGTCATTGGGGTCTGTTCGGTCGGCGTGATCCAGTGCTTTGAGCTGTTGATAGTTGAAAGTGCCGTCAGAGTTTAGTTTGAGGGTGAAAACCGTTTCGCCATTGGCGGTTCCGGTATAGGTGTCACCGGAAAGTGAGACGGTTACAAGGTTGCCCCGCGACCGCAAAGCCCCGGTTTCAATAGAGCCCGTGGCAGTGAACCCGCCATTGATTGTTGAAAAGTTTCGCAAACCGTCAAACCCTGCAGAAGAGGTGATGGCTCCGCTCACCGAGTTTTGTGTGGGAAAGAAACTTTCATCAATATTAACGGATGTTTGGGCAATTGTCGGGGCATCATCCAAAACCGAGACCTGAACGGACGCATTTGTGGTATCGCCGTCCACATCGGTTGCCGCGATGCCAAAATTGAGCGTGATCACATCATTGGCGTTGGTACCGTCGGCATGATCCAGCGGTTTGAATTGTTGATATTGATAGGTCCCATCAGGGTTGATCGTGAAGGTGAAGATGGTTTGACCGTTGGCGGTTCCGGTATAGACACCTCCGTTTTCGCTCACTGTAACGGCATGGCCTTCGGATGACAAAGCTCCGTTGGCTCTTGAGCCGCCGGAGGTGAAAATTCCGGATGCGGACACAGTGCCGGGCGCATCCGTGCCGTAATCAACCGTTGCCTGGCCGGATATGCTACCGGCTTGAGGCATATTGGTTTCATCAATTCGCAAGGCATCAATGACATCAAAAACAGGAACAGGATCTAAAGGAGGTATAATGGTTGCCGCCGCAGAATCGGTCCCGGTAACATAAGGAATTGTAGGAATTTGTGGGGCGGAATAGCTTAAGGCTGTTGGTCCGATTGCGCCAATCGCGGTTACACCGTCGAGCGCTGCGGAATCGATCGAGCTGGCAAAACCATAGCCGCGGCTGGAAGAAACCGGGGCTGCGCCCGCGTCACCGGCGGCAGGTTCAACATTGGCCAATTTTTGGGCTGCGGTTTGGTCGCCGGCTGCGGGTTGCACCTGAGCAGCTTGTTGGGCCAAATCGGCCGTGTAAGGTTTGATAGGTCCGATCGCAGTCAAAAATGTGGAAGAGTCAACCACGGCACCGTTTTCAAGCGTTAAAACCGGGGGAATTCCTTCGCCCACTGCGGCAAAGAAATGGCCCAGAATAATGCTGCCGCCATTGGAGAAAGAGAGAATTAAATCTTCACCATTACGTGCGGCCTCAACATTTTTGATGTCAAAAGCGAATTTATAAGCCTGGCCGTGTTCAACATTGACGGACACGTTTTCATGGGCTTTTGGTTGTTGGATGGTGAGCGCACCTTCCTTGCCGGTTTTAAAATCAACGACATTATTTTTGCCTTGCTCGCCCAACAAATCTTGAGAGGGGCTTTGGGAGAGTTTTGCGTAGAGGTCAGTGGGATAGATAATGCTGTTATCTGAAAGCTGGATAATGGTGTCGCGACCACCGGATTGCGACGATTTTGCCAATTGTTCAAAATTTTCGATCACGTAATGTGAGTTGCCGCGCAATGTAATTTCAAGCGCGCCTGAGGATGTCAATTGCATGGATGTGACATCTGCCTGAGTAAAGGGAAGCAAATTGACTTGCCCAGCGGTGAGATGGGTCGGTAGCTCTTGACCGGAAAATTTTACTGCAGATGCGTGATTTTTTGGCATATTTTTTCCCTCTTATCAAATAAACCAGTGCGGTTAAACCAGTGTGGTTGAAATGTCCGCGCGCCGTGCGAGAACCCTCTAAAATTTCAAATTTTTCATTTGGAATTTTAAGCTATAGCAAAAGGTAAAAACTTTACGAATTTTTAACATTTGAAAATAGCATATCTGAATAGCATATTTCCTTACGAATTGTCAATAAATTATGAAAAAATTTATATGGAACTAAATTTTGCATGCAAGGTAGGGGGATACTTGGTTTTTTATATGGTCAAATCACTGCATGAGCGGTGCTTTTGGTGAGTTGGAGGAAGACATCCTCCAGCGCGCTTTGATTGCTGGAAATGTCCTGGATTTCCCAGTTTTGCGCCTGAATCAGTGAAATAATTTCTCCTGCCTTGGTTTCTTTCGGGGCGTAGGTGAGGGTAAGCGTGCGTTGGCCGTCTTTGCGCGGGGTGAAACGATCCAAAGTTTTTGGGATTTCTGAGATTTCATTGCTGAGAGTCACCGTAAGCTCCTTACGGTCCACGCGGGCAAGCAAAGTTTCCTTTTCCTCATCGGCGACAATTTCCCCACCATTGATAATGGCGATTCGTTCGCACAATTCTTCGGCTTCTTCAAGGTAATGTGTGGTCAAGAGTACCGTCATGCCCTGGCGGTTTAACTCGCGCACATTATCCCATAATTGGCGGCGCAGTTCGATATCCACCCCGGCGGTGGGTTCATCCAAAACCAAAATTGGCGGGTTATGGACCATGGCCTTGGCGATCATCAAACGTCTGCGCATACCGCCAGACAAAGCGCGAGTAAAATTATGGCCTTTATCTTCCAGCCCCACAAGCTTCAAAAGTTCGGCACTTCGTCGCTCAGCCCGCGGAACCCCGTATAATCCGGCCTGAATATCCAGCAATTTTTGCGGCGAAAAGAACGGATCAAAATTTAATTCCTGCGGCACAATGCCGATATTGGCGCGGCATTGGCGCGGATTTTCATCAAGGTCGGTGCCCCAGATTTTGACATGGCCATCGGTTTTCAGCACAAGCCCCGCAAGAATGTTGATCAGGGTTGATTTGCCGGCACCGTTTGGCCCTAAAAGCCCGTAAATCATGCCGCGCGGGATCGTCAAATCAACGGATTTTAATGCCTGTTTGGGCGGGCTTTTGCCGTTGGGTTGATAGGTTTTGCTCAAGCTTTTTATTTCGATCGCGTGCGACATGATTGGGTCAACTCAATTTAATTTAATTTAATTCATCACGGGTTGTTTATTGGCTTCGGTTTCAATCGAAATTTCAACATCATCAGAAACGCCCGGTTTTTCAGGGGTTGACACAAAATAATCCATGCCGAAATCAGAGCGTTTCACGGTCGTTTTCGCACTAAATCCCACGGTTGGAAGTTTGCTGATCGGGTTTTCACCGATTTTATTGAGTTTCACATCCAACATAACCGGTTTGGTGACACCCAAGAATGTCAGGTCACCTGTAACTTTGGCGGTATCTTTGCCCGTCAATTCCACCTTTGTGCTTTTAAATTCGGCGGTTGGAAATTTTTGCGAATTAAAGAATTTATCGGCGGCGAGATGTTCGTTGAAAACTGAGCTTCCGGTTTCATTGCTGGCGGTATTGATAATGGCATGAACGCTGGATTTATCGGGGTTTTTTTCATCCAAAGTTACTTCACCGCTGACTTTGACTAATTTGCCCGATGGGTTGGAAAATCCGAAATGGTTGGCTTGCCAGACAACATTGGTGTGGTTGGGGTCGAGTGTATAGGTGATGGGTTCGGCCTTCGCACTATTGCCAAATCCTGCCCCGGACACCAATAGGGCTACGGCGGCCACGGCCACAGATAAGTTTTTAAAATTCATTGAAATCTCCTTGTGAGTTTTTTGATGATGGATTCTGCACCTTGGGTAAGTGCAAGAATTTCTTCAATATAAGGGAAATTCAGGCTTTGAAAAGCCCCGCCAAAACTTATTTTTTAAGGGGCTGTTGCGCTGAGGTCAAGCAACGACAAGACTTCCATGCAGGGCCATGACTCCGGCGGATGTAGTACGCACCGGCAGTGTTTGTCCCACCAATCGTTGCGGCAGGGGCGATATGGCAGAGGGCAGAGTAGGGGAAATGTTGCCCGCGACATTATCAGAAGGTTTAAGATTAATATGCACAGATTGATTATGCGGCGTGCGGCCATGAAGGCGCATTTCGGGTGCATTAAAATCATCAATTAAAACCGATACTTGCGAATTGACAAAACTCTGATTGAACGACTCGGATTGCTTCTGGATAAGCGATTGCAACGATTGTAATCGTTGATCCTTCACATCCTCACGGACCAGATTTTGCATGTTCGCGGCGGGCGTTCCGGGGCGTGCGCTATATTTAAAGCTATAGGCTGCGGCAAATCCGATTTGTTCAACCATTTGATAGGTTTGCGCAAAATCATCATCGGTTTCGCCCGGGAATCCAATGATAAAATCAGAAGACAGCGCAATGTCGGGTCGCGCCGTACGGAATTTGTCGATGGTGTCAAAGTAAGATTGCGCCGTATGCTTGCGGTTCATGGCCTTAAGGATTTTATCTGAACCCGATTGCACAGGAAGGTGCAGATAGGGCATGACCTTCGGCAAATCCCGATGCGCCGCGATTAAATCATCGGTGACATCGCACGGGTGTGAGGTGGTATAGCGCAGCCGCTCAATCCCGTCCATATTTTGCAGCTCTTGAAGTAACCGCGCGAGCGACCAAACACTCCCATCGCTCCCCCTGCCGTGATAGGCATTGACATTTTGCCCCAGCAAGGTGATATCACGCGCCCCCCCCGCGATAAGCCGTGCGGCCTCGGCCAAAATATCAGATGCGGCGCGGGAATATTCGGCCCCGCGCGTATAGGGCACCACGCAAAATGTGCAAAATTTATCGCATCCTTCCTGAATGGATAGGAACGCCGCCGGGCCGGTGACTTGGTTTTCTTGGGGCAGATGATCAAACTTTTCTTCAATCGGGAAATCGGTATTGATGATACGCTCCGCCCCATACGCCCCGGTGATTTTGGCAACCATTTCAGGGAGTTGGTAATAGGTTTGCGGGCCAAACACCATATCCACATAGCGCGCGCGGGAGAGAATGACGTCGCCTTCGGCTTGCGCCACGCATCCGGCCACCGCCACCACCATCTGCCCGCCTTGCTTTTCTTTGGCGGTTTTGAGCAGTCGAATGCGCCCAAGGTCCGAAAAAACCTTATCCGTTGCCTTTTCCCGAATGTGACAGGTATTGAGAATCACCATATCGGCATTCACGGCATCTTGCGCGGCGTCATAACCCAAGGGGCGCAGAATATCCTCCATGCGCTTGGTGTCATAGCTGTTCATCTGACAGCCATAAGTTTTGATATATAATTTCTTCCTGGTGGCGGCGTTTGCGCTCATGTAAATTGCCCAATATTGAATGCGATCATCATGCGATCATTGACGCGCAGTTTAAGCATGGCTAGAGTAAAAAAATCAACAAAAATGATATGAGTTAAGTGAAAATAGACCTGTTGTAGAAGTAAGGAAGTCTAACCGATGCCAATTTCAGAATTATTGATCGTTCCCTATAAATACGAAAGACCTTTACCGGATTTTCAGGAAGGAGATGATATTAAATTTCCTGATGCTCTCGTCAGAGCGTTGCTGGAGAAGTACACTAAAACAGGGGATAAGGTATTTGATCCGTTTACTGGACTGGGGACGACTTTTTTTGTCTGTGAAGAAATGGGTCGAGTGCCTTACGGCATTGAGGCAGATGATAAGCGTTATCAGTGGGTAGCGGAAAGAGTGCAATCAAAGCAACATCTGTATCATGGCGATAGCGCGGATATGGGCACATTTGATTTGCCACAAATGAATTTTTCCATTACCTCGCCACCCTACATGCCAAACTGGCATGATTGGAATCCTTTATATGGTGGTGAACCGGCATATAATGGCTATGATCGTTATTTGAAAAGATTGCAGGAAATATATAAAGGTGTTTGCAAAATCATGCAACCAGAAGCCACAATTATTCTACAAGCTGATAATCTAACCAATGAAAAATTCTCACCGTTGGTTTGGGATATCGGTAAAGCTCTTTCTGAAGTTATGACTTTGGAAGGCGAAATCCTTGTCACTTGGTCTGAAAACCATGAAAATAAGAGCCAATTCACACAATGCCTTGTTTTTAGGAACAGAAAAAAATAGACCCCTTGCAAAAGTGACGGGATACACGTCAGGATCGTGTTGGATTCTTTATGGGAAAATTCAATGCATCTAGTTTATTACATAGGCAGCAATTCCTCTATATGTAAGGTCGTAATCAACAAAAATGATATGAGTTAAGTGAAAATATGAAAACGAATCTCTGGCGCGGTATTGCGATTGCCGAAAGTTTTATAGATGGGGAGGTCATCGCGCAATGCGCTGTCGTTAAAACGATCACTGAGACGCTTGAAGGCGAGGCCGCGCGCGGAGAATTTCACTTTTCATAATGTCGAAGTTGCCGAGGGTCGGATTGAGGACGTGGTCAATATGGCGATGAAAACCCTCAAGCCCGGATGGTACATACATTTTGTGAAAGACGATCGGATGTTTGTGGCTTTTAGCGGAAAGTATTTTCTGATTGCTAAAGATGATTAAGAGTCGCTTGAGGGGGTTAAAAAATACGCACTTTGCTCAGGAATTCACCCCGAGCAAATCAACGGGTTGGAAATTCTGTTCGATAATCCTTTTGACGAATAGGTTTTAAGAGATTGTAAGCAAGCTCTTAAAAAGCCGAAAAAATATGCTGCCTATACCAAGACAACGCGGCTTGTCAGGGATAATAACGTGCCGTCGCTATTGGTTGATTTCAGCACAATATCGCGGTTTTCAGTGAAGCTGTCCCTCAAGTCTTCGGGGATGACTCCAATGGGTAAAATTTCGCCCTGCAGAAGAATTCGCACCTCGCCATTTTGCCGATCCACCAGAATTTTATCGGCGCGGACATAGTTTGGGTCGTCAAAGCTCATTGAATATTCATGGGGTAAAAACGTGAAATCGCTGGCTTGCAGATTTGGATAAACGGAAGCGGTCATGGTGTTCTCCTTGGTGTTCTTCTTGGTTTTTTATGCATTGCACAATGTAAGGCTATCATCCTTGCGTTAAAGGCTAGTGATGATTGCATAAAATTTTATTTAAATTGGATGTCTTTAAAATGCTCTAAGTATTTGTTTTGTCGCATTTTATTGCGATTGTCCGGCTTCCGTATTCGGCCCCCGCATCAAGTGCGGGGCTACGAAATTTGATGGGTGGTGAGGGGGGGGGCGGTGACAAATTCAACGAAATTTAAACTTTAAGTTTTTAAGCTTTTATAGTTTGTGTTAGCCTGACTTGGGAATCTAACGGCATCTAATGCAATGGCAATGAACTAAAATTAGGGCTTTAAAGTTCTGAAGCTTAGTTAGTGAAATCTTAATAAGTATCTTATAAGTTTTTTGAAATATTTTGTGGGAATCTGCCGACATGTCAAATGAATATATCAAAACAGTCTCAACTACTTCGAATGCATTAGAGGAAGAGTTGCGCGGGCTCACCTTCACTCCGATCTTTATAAACGGCTATATTTCTCCGCATATTGATGTGAGTAGAGTTGCCAATATTGTGAGATCCGTGTTTCCAAACGCAAAATTTTTACTCTGCAGTACGGCGGGTGAGCTGTGTGGGCAAAGTTCCTCGCTTTATTGTGACACGCCCTCAAGCTGGGATCGTATTGTGCTTCAAATGATGGGGCCAAATATTATCAAAGCGGCGGAAGTGGTTTCAATTCCTTTAGCGTGCGAAGATCTTAAACGCGGCGTGATTGAAAAAACTTTGGGGCAGCGGGTAAAGGAGATTAAAGAAAGCATCCTTGATACCAGAGTTTCCCTTGCTATAGATTATCGTGACACGCTGGCTTATATCCTGATGGATGGTTTGAGTTCGTCAGAGTCGTTTTTTATGGATGCCGTATATTCGTCCGACCATTTTCCGTGTTTGTTTGTGGGTGGATCAGCAGGCGGAAAGCTGGATTTTAAGGATACCTGGATTCACGATGGCACCAATCTTTTGCAGGGCCATGCCTCTATAGCCTTCTTAAAACTAGCGGACGGGATGAGATTTGGTGTGTTTAAAAGCCAGAATTTCGAAGATCACGGGCCGTTGTTCAGGGTGGATTCCGGTTCGGTTGAGCTGCGCTATATCGATATGGTGACAAACTCCCACGGGCAACACCTGGCTTTGACGGACGCGCTGTGCAAATATTTTTCCGCGGGCCCCACTGAAGTTGAAAAAATCATGAATGATTATACATTCGCGATTCGCACGGACGGGGAAATTTATGTGCGTTCAGTGGCAAAGCTCGATTTTAAAGCCAAACGTGTCCATTTATACTGCGATATTGCACCGGGTGAGGAAATAATTCTGGTAAAGCGTATCCCGATGGTGGGGCATACATCCGAAGAGTTTAACGAGTTTATTTCCGACAAACAGGGTGAACCGGTATGCGGGTGGCTTAATGACTGTATTTTGCGCCGACTATTTAACTCCAACGAATTGCCGCAAATGAAGGATGTGTTTCGCTCAATTCCCGTGGTTGGGTTTTCAACATTTGGTGAAATTCTGGGGCTAAATCTTAACCAGACACTGACGGCGATTTTCTTCTTTAAAGTTCAAAAGGATAGTTATTTCCGGGATCATTATATTGATCGGTTTGTCTTTCATTACTCAAACTTTAAGGCGTTTTTCCTTCAACGGCGTTTGCAGGGGATAAGCGGCATTATTGAGAGCTTGGCCGAGGATATTATTCAGGACTCGCGTGAGCAGAAAAACATTGTAACGGAAGCCACCCACACGGTGGACCGCACGGCTGAAAAAGTTCAGGATATTGTGACGCTTGCCAAAAATATGGAGGTTGCGAGTACCAATCTACAAAAAATTGTTAAGGTGATCACGGATATTTCTGCGCAAACCAATTTGCTCTCGCTCAACGCGACGATTGAGGCCGCCCGCGCCGGCGAATATGGTCGCGGATTTGCGGTGGTGGCGGACGAAGTTCGACAATTGGCGACAAGGTCCCGCGACAACGCCGAGCAGGTGGCAAAAAGCCTGAAGGAGTTTTCCGCAAATGTCTCCGGAATTGCTACGGAAATCGGGCAGCAGGCAACGCTGATCCAGAATCTTCACGGGCTTTTTGATCGTATTGAACATCAAACGCATCAGTCGGATAACACGGCCAATCTCGCTCAACAAGTTTCTAACGACTTAAGAAAAATGATGAGCGGATTTGATTCAGGCACATCGGGTAAGTAGTTTTTTGCCGATGTGCGCACTTTGTCGTGCGCCCCTTGTCGTGTGTTCTCGCGTTTTGCGATCGTTTTGCCATGTTAAGCGGCAGAGATTTTCTTTCTCGCTTGGTCGCGTTTTAAGGCAAAGAGGCGTTCGAGCGCACCTTCGGAAATTTCAACCCGATTGGCCGCAAAATCACGCAGCAAGCGTTGTTTCAGGTTGCGGTTGCCGGGTTTAAGGCTCCATTCACTCAACTCAATTACGAATTTTTGGGACGAGTCAGGATCAAGCCCAATCCGTTCGGCCGCCCATTCGGCCACCAAAATTTGTGCATGGGCATCAATTTTAAATTCCAGTTCTTGATCGCGGGCGAATTTATTTTCAATGGCTTTTCCCAAATCTTTCATTGACATAACGTAGGTCATAAGTTAAAGGCTCCTTGTTTAAAATTTTATCTAAAAATTCTATTTCATCTTCAGATAGGATTGGCGGAAACTACATCTTCTGTTATACCAAGCTTTGATAACCAAAAACTTAAATTTGATTAGCATTTTAAAGGATTCAATTGATGATACTTCAGGGCACCCAATTCCCTAGACGGAAAATGATCTATGACGGTAAAGCCAAAACGATTTTTGAAGGGCCGGAGCCGGGGACGTTTGTGCAATATTTTAAGGATGACGCCACCGCCGGAAATGGCGCAAAACATGATATTATCGCGGGGAAGGGCGTGTTGAACAACCGTATTTCCGCGCATTTGATGACGCGGTTAGAGGGAATGGGCATTCCCACCCATTTTATCAAATGTCTCAATATGCGCGAACAATTGGTGCGCCAGGTGGAAATCATCCCGCTTGAGGTCGTTGTGCGTAATGTTGCCGCAGGGTCGTTGGTGAAGAAATTAGGCCTGAAAGAGGGGACGGTGCTCAATTACCCCCTCATCGAATTTTACTATAAAAAAGATGAATTAAATGACCCGATGGTCAGTGAAAACCACATCATGAATATGGGCTGGGCTGATCCGTATGAGCTGGAGGAAATGATGTCGCTCGCTTGGCGAGTCAATGATTACCTATCGGGATTATTTTCCGGCCTTGGCATTCGCCTGGTGGATTTCAAACTGGAATTCGGGCGGATTTACGGCGAATATGACGAGGTGTATATTTTGCTGGCCGATGAAATTTCCCCGGATAATTGCCGGCTGTGGGATGAAAAAACCAATGAAAAATTGGATAAGGACCGATTCCGTCAGGATTTGGGCGGGGTGACTGAGGCCTATCAGGATATCGCCAAGCGGCTCGGACTCATTCCCGATGTCGGAATTATTGAGGGCGGCAGCATTAATGAACAGATCGCGGCCTCGCTCGGTGAGATTGAAAATGAACTGGCGCGGGAGCGAAAATTGCGATCCGTCAATAAAACCGCCCCGACCAAACCGTGGAAATAAAATATTCACACACTATTTAAGAGGAAAATTATGAAAGCCATTGTAAAAGTAACATTACGCAAGGGGGTTTTGGACCCGCAAGGCAAAGCGATTGAACAGGCTTTGCACCATTTGGGATTTAATGGCGCGGAAAATGTCCGTCAGGGAAAATTTATTGAAATGACCGTGCCCGATGGAACGGGGCAGGATAAAATTGCCGAAATGTGCCGCCAGTTGCTGGCCAATCCGGTGACTGAGGACTTTGAAATCGAGCTTGTGGCTTAAACCTGTTCATGATCTCACCTCTGGCGTTGGCTTTTTGCGGTATTTCTGCGCTTGCCTACCCTCACGTACCCAAAAGTACGCTGCGGTGCGGTTCTCGAAAAACCACGAAAATCCTTAGCCCTAGCGAGATCATGAACAGGTTCTAACACGGCTAGTGAACTGGGAAACTATGATTGAGCTTGATCATGCACCGCTTATGACGACTGCACTCCACCAATCGCACTTGGCTTTGGGGGCCAAGATGGGTGCGTTTGCGGGGTATGATATGCCGCTTTATTATGATTTGGGCGTTCTCAAGGAACATGAATGGGTGCGCAGCCATTGCGGAATTTTCGATGTGTCGCATATGGGCCAGGTGCGGCTGAAGGAAAATATAAACGGCCCAAAAATAAAAGATTTTTTGCAAAAGATCACACCGTCATCTTTTGAAAAGCTGGGGATTGGCCGCGCAAAATACAGTGTGCTGGTCAACCGACAAGGCGGCATTGTTGATGATTTGATGGTTACTCGGCTCAGTGAGGATGAATGGCATTTGGTGATCAATGCCGGATGCAAGCAAAAAGATATTGAGTGGATAAGGGCGCAATTACCCGGTGAAATTGAATTCACAGAACTTCGTCACCTCGCATTGATCGCGGTGCAGGGCCCGATGGCCGAACGTGTGATGGGGGAGGTGCTGGGCATTGATCTTACTGAACTCAAATATATGGGCGTCACGTGCAGGAATGTTGCACGCGCGGGGGCGCAGGATGTGGCGGTGATGATCTCCCGCCTCGGCTATACGGGGGAGGATGGATTTGAAATTTCGCTGCCCAATGACTCCGCTCCCGCTATGTGGCAAAAATTATTGGGGCATAGCGAGGTTCGCCCGATTGGTTTGGCTGCGCGAGATTCTTTGCGGCTTGAAATGGGGTATTGCCTTTATGGCCATGATATTGATGAAACCACCACCCCGCGGGAAGCCGGGTTAGAATGGGTGATGGATAAGGAAAAAATTGCAGAATTTCCGGCCCCTGAGCGTAAACGCGTCGGGGTGCAGTTGTTGGAAAAGGGAGTGGCCCGCGAAGGGGCAGATGTGATTAATTGCAATACAGGGGCCAAGATTGGGGTGCTGACCAGTGGCGGATTTTCCCCAACCCTCAATCAATCCATCGGGCAGGCCTATCTGCCCACCGATTTTGTAACGGCAAATCACCCGATTGCGGTTATGGTGCGCGGGCGCGCAATTGCGGCGCAAATCACCCCCATGCCTTTTGTCCCGCCGAAAACCAAAAGCGCAAAATCTGGGTGAGGGAAATTTGTCATCATTAAGGCCCTTGGTGCATCAAGTTTTAGCGAATCCCCTTTTTAAATAATCATAATATTATCTGTGGAATAAAATTTTGAAAAAAAACTTGACAGATGCTAATAAGGTGGGTTATGATGATAATAGGAGCTATTGTATATAGTTCGAAAAAATAAACTGGGGTAAAGAAAAACCATGATTGAGGCAGTAGCCGCCAATGTTTCAAGCGCATCCTCTTTGCGCGCCATCGCCGAGCAAACCTCGACGACCCAGTCTTTTTCCTCTAATCCAAACAGAATTCAGGCCGCCGCGATCGTTGCGCCATATTTAAGCCCGCATGTTGATTTAAATGGCGGCAACAGCAAACCCATTTTCGTGGTTCGTGATGCGGAAACCGGAAGTAATATTCGGCAATTTCCGACTGAGGGGCAAATTCGTGCCTATCAGCGCGCCAAGGAAGCCCAAGCGCGAGCATTGGATGAAGCATCAATCGCTGCGCAGTTTGAACATCACGAAACCAAATCCCAATCCCATGCGGATCTTGTTGAAAGCAGTGTTGAGTTCCGTCAGCTGCGCCAGCAAATCAAAACGCGCGAAGTTCAGGTCACTCCGGGCTCGCATTCTTCGGATACCAAGGAAACTGCGGGGACATCAGAATCCGCTCAACAGTCTGTCCGGCTTGATACGACGGCTTAGAGTCTAATCCAAGTATAAGAACCTGTTCATGATCTCGCTATGGCACAGGATTTTTGCGGTTTTTCAATCCAATTTATTAAGGAGATGGTCAGGCTGAATTAGTCTTTTAACAACACAGATGCTCTGTTTATCTCTGTAGTTTTTAAAAAATAAACGGACTTCAAGTACAAGAATTTATTCGTGAGGACTCAAAGCAAAAATAGATCATGAACAGGTTCTAAGCCATCCCGCTGAGTTGGCTGGTGCTACTTTACGACCTTGGCGGCGCACAATATATCCACTCTTGCCGCTCCGGATTTCTTCAAAATTTGCGCGCATTCATTGGCTGTGGCACCGGTGGTCATCACATCATCCACCACAATCACATTTTTTCCCGCTATTTTTTTGGCATTTTTGGGCGAAATAAAAAAGGCGGATTTTACATTCTGTGCCCGTTCAAGGGGGGATAGATGTCCCTGGGGCGGCGTTGCGCGAACACGCTCCAGAATAAAGGGGTTGGTGGGAATTCGGGTCAAGGCATGAAGTTTGTAAGCCAGCAACGCTGATTGATTGTAACGCCGTCTCAATAACCGCCAGCGATGCAACGGCACGGGCAAAATAAGGTCGCAGTGGGTGAAAAGATCGGCTCCCGCCCCGGCCAACATCGCGCCAAAGCTTTGGTTCAGAAGGGTTTTATCGCCATGTTTAAACATCAGGATGAGAGAGCGGCTGGAGTCATTATACATCATCGCTGCTCGCGCGCGGTCATAGTGCGGCGGATGGCTGAGGCAATCGCCGCAGGTCAGGTGATCAGGAACTTGAGTGCTGTCCGCTCCACCTGATGCGATCTCAATCACCTCAAACGGTTTCCCGCAGGTAAGACAAAAGGGGGGCTGGATAAAGTCAATATTTTTCCACACTTGCGGTGAAATTTGCCCGTTTTTATCAACGATTTTACCCGACTCCGGGCAACGCGGCGGTAAAATAAAGTCAAAACAGCGAGTGAACAATCGCCGAGTGAGGAGAGCCACAGGAATCCGACCCAAGGAAAAGTGAGAGAAAAGGGATTCTTTATTATGCGCCATACGCGCAGTTTATCGCATTAAATATCGAAAAAACAGCCCTGATTAGTCTGAGAGCGCCGTTTCGATCGTGGCGCTTAGGCTCTTTTCAAATCGAGCCGCCATAATTTTGGTGTCGTCCGAGCAACCATCAAAATTTTGAATCACAGTCAGAACCAATTTGGCTTTTTCATTGCTCATTTCATTGTCATTCAGCTTGGCGATCACCTGATCCAATCCCGCATCGCATTTGGCCCCAAGGGCGATAAAAGCCACTGAAGGTGGGTTTTTTCCGCTAATGATATTTAAAAGATAGGGCATGTCAGCCGCATCAATGGTTTGTGCCAAATGTTGATAGGAGGATTGATTGTATCCGACGCTTCCGTCCAGATTCAACCGTTTGGCCTGGGCCAGTTTATTGAGCACAGCTGATTCGCTGCTGGTTGGGGCCGAGCTCATGGGTTTGTGGTATGATTTTACCCCCACAAAAACCATCAATGCCACCGCTGTAACTGCAATGATGAGTTTACGATTTTCTCCACCGAACCAGCCCTCACTCATTTTATCCCTCCATATTGTGAGTCAAATAAATTATGTCCTCATTTTATTTTGTCATAAGTTTGTAAATAATTTATTACGAATTTTATTGAAATTGCCGAAGTTTCAAAAAAGTCCGGCATCAATCCATTGCATGAAATCTTAAAATCTTGCAAACTCCAAAAATGTTCAAAAACTTATTCTTAGAACCTATTCATGATCTCTACTCCGGCGTTGGCTTTTTAGCGATTTTCTGCGCTTCCGCTTCTCACGTACCTTTAAGTACGATCCGATGCGGTTCTCGAAAAACCGCAAAAATCCTTAGCCGCAGCGAGATCATGAACAGGTTCTTACCCCTGCGAAAAAAATCCATAAAAGCATCTTCGCCCCGCCAAACATCTTCGCAAAGACCTCAACAAAGCGGCAGTGCGCTGATTTATATTTTTATCGGCGTGATTCTTTTTGCGGCGTTGGCATTGGTTTTTGCGCGGGGCGCGAGGCAGGGCGGGGGATCAATTGACGCCAAAACTGCCAAGGTTGGGGCGAGCGAGATTATCCATGCCACCCGCAACATTCATGGGGCCGTTGAAAAAATGATTCAAAACGGCATATCGGAAGCCGATATCGGCTTTACCAATACGGTGACAACGCTTGCCGTGAATGGCGCGAGTTATTATAGCGGAAATCCGAATTGTTTGGATGCGACTTGTCAGATTTTTGATGCGGCGGGCGGCGCAATCAGTCCGCAAATGGTGGCCTCTGCTTATGTTATTCCCGAAAATGATTTGGGCGCATCCGACCCCATGCCCGGTGATTCGTTTCCCGCGATTGCCCGGATTAAGGATTTGGGAAGTGCGGAAATTGACTTGCTGTGGGTTACGGCGGGCTTAAAGCTTGAGGTCTGTAAGGCGATCAACGATGCGTTTAAGGTCGAAAACCCCGGCGGATTTCCACCCGTTGAAACAGCACTGGATGCCACCAATCTTTATGTCGGGCAATTTTCAACCGCGACTATTTTGGGCAATTCCGCCGCGGAAATTGCGGGCCAAGAAGATTTTTGTTATAAATTTGCATCGAGCGATCCGTCATACTATGTTTACGTTCATACCCTGCTGATCAGGTAAAATGATCAGTTAAACCATTATTCAGTTCAATTAAACAGGAGATTATCATGAGATTTGAAGTCAATGTGGAATGCACCCCCGAAGAAGCGCGGCAGTTTTTCGGGTTGCCCGATATTCTCCCTATGCAAAAAGATTTAATGGATATGGTGAGCCGCAGACTATCCGAAAACATCCAAACGATGGAACCGGACAAATTGGTCAAAACCTGGCTGCCCGCTATGTTTCAAAGCTGGTCGGATATGCAGCAGAATTTTTGGAACCAGATGGGCGATGTCGGGGGGAAAATAAACCCCATGAGCGCGATGGAGTCACTGAACCCGCTCAATCCTCTGAATGCTATGGGTATGGGTGCATTCAAGGGCGGAGCATCATCAGCAAAAGATAAAACAACTGCGGCTGATAAAGCTTCACCCAAGCGCAAACGATAGAAAAGATTCACCATCATCCGGATCCCCGAACTGCAGTCGGCTTTGCCTCCCTTGTCGGGGATGACAGCTAATTTAGCTATAAGTTCAGGAGTAGTCTTTTCAGGAGTAGTCTTTAAAGTGAGTGACACGATTTATGCCTTATCAACCCCGCCGGGTCGCGGCGGTGTCGCCGTCATCCGCGCATCCGGCCCACAATCATGGGATGGGGCGCGGGCACTGATGGCCGAAGGGGTTGAGTTACCCGCACCGCGTATGGCATCCACAAGAACTTTGTGGGATCCGTCATCTCCACAAGACCCCACAAAGCGTGAGAAAATTGATCACGCGATGATCATCGTTTTTAAGGGCCCCCATAGTTTTACGGGGGAAAATTGCGTGGAATATCATGTTCATGGCGGCATGATCGTGGTGCAAACTTTGCTTTCTGCGCTTTCAACCCGCCCGCACCACCGCATGGCCGAACCGGGGGAATTTACGCGCCGCGCCTTTGAAATGGGCAAAATGGACCTAACCGAAGCCGAAGCCGTGGCCGACCTGATCCATGCGGAAACTGAGGCCCAGCAACGCCAGGCATTGATGCAGATGGAGGGCGCGCTCTCCGCGCTCTATCATGATTGGAAAAATCGATTGGCCCATATTTTGGCGATGATGGAGGCAGATCTTGATTTCTCTGATCAAGACCTGCCCGATGATTTATTGATCAAAATCAAACCCGATGTAGGGGATGTGATCGACGAAATTTCGCATCATCTCAATGATAATCGGCGCGGCGAAATGTTGCGTGACGGGGTGAAATTGGTGGTGGTGGGGGCGCCCAATGCCGGAAAATCATCCTTAATCAACCTGTTGGCGCAACGCGATGTGGCGATTGTCTCTCCCCATGCCGGCACGACACGCGATGTGATTGATGTGCATTTGAATTTAAACGGATATCCTGTGATTCTCTCGGATACTGCGGGGTTGCGACCTGAAAAATTGGGGGAGTTGGGGGAAGCGGGGAAAACGGGGGATGCTGCGCATGATGCCATTGAACGTGTGGGGATTGAACGCGCGCTCTCTCGTGCCCGCGCGGCAGACGTTAAAATTATTTTGTTTGATGGGGCCAGTAGCGAGTTAGACCGCGCCAGTCTGGAACTATGGGATGATTCATCCTTGATGGTTATCAATAAATGCGATATTTCAAATATTGATGATCATCAAAAATTGATAAAAAAATCTGAATTGGGGGCGAAATTTATCACGATTTCAGTCAAGGAAAACCGCAATATTGATGAATTATTGGCGGAATTGGGCAAATTCATTGCCGCAAAAATCGGATTGAGTGAAACGCCAAGCCTCACCCGCGCACGCCACCGCGAATCACTGGAACAGGCAAAATCTTATTTAATGCGCAGCATGACTGCCCCGCTTCCTGAACTGGCAGCCGAAGACTTACGCCTCAGCATACGTTATTTGGGGCGCATAACGGGGCATGTCGATGTCGAAGATTTGCTCGATATGATATTCCGCGATTTTTGTATTGGGAAGTAGTGGGATATAGTGGGGGCGGGTCGGGAATGTTGCGGTGGATATTGCCGGTGCACCGGAAATTCCGCATAAAAAAACCCGCTATTAAAGCGGGTTTTCTACCTCAAAGAGGGTA
The DNA here is from genome assembly GCA_016794305.1 of Alphaproteobacteria bacterium. Lineage (GTDB taxonomy): Bacteria > Pseudomonadota > Alphaproteobacteria > Micavibrionales > Micavibrionaceae > UBA1573. The sequence goes on from JAEUKN010000012.1 coordinate 18,721, forward strand.
AAATTATTTTACCAATTTTCCGTCTTTGGTGGTGATTTTGGTGCCGTCAGCGAGCTCGTGCTCTCCGTCCGGAGCAGGAGTTTTAGTACCGTCAGCAGCCACAACAGACACAACGTCACCTTCAACAGAAACTTTGGTGCCGTCTTTCAATGTGTGCTCAACGGGAGCCATAGTGGTGGTTTCAGTTGCTGCAGGAGCTTCTTTTGCAGGTTCATTTGCATGAGCAGCCACAGGAGCCACAGCCAACAACGCAACAGCAGCCAATAAAGCTAGTTTTTTCATTATAATCCTCCTTAAGGATATTGGGTTTTCAAGAGAGTAATTGAGACATCACGAGGATAACTCATCCCTATAGAAAAATCCTTTTTGCTAAATAATTCAAGGGGGTAAAATAAATTTATTTACATTTTCGTAACATTGTAACTATTTTTTAATAGCTTAAGCGCATGCTAAAAAGAGGGTGGCGTCATTGCCACTTTCGCTATATACTGTGAGAGCCTTTCGCAAGACGATTCGTCATTTCACAGAAAAAGGTGCCTAAACTCTCTTATTTTTATTTTACATTTAAGTCTATGGAGCAAATTACATGACACACCACACCACACAAACACATGCATCCGAGCGCGGCTTTACCCTTGTTGAGTTGGCCATCGTGATGATTATTATCGGCCTGCTGATCGGCGGGATTCTCAAAGGGCAAGAGTTAATCGGAAATGCGCGGGTGAGTTCGACGGTTGCGCAGGTAAAAGCAATTGAAACCGGAATAGGAACATTTAGAGATAAATATGCGGCCTTGCCCGGGGATATCAGAAACGTTGCGGCCAGATTACCAAACTGTGCTGCTGGCGCATGTGCTACTGATCCGGCAACTGGAGCGGGAGGAGATGGTCAGTTGGCGAATACAGGAAACGTGTTTGATCCAGGCTTGGCTGTCTCGGGGACAACAGAAGCGGGCTTAGCATTTATTCATATGGCGGCAGCCGGCATGATAGGTGGGGTGAATCCCACTACTGCAAGTACTGCTATGGGGTTAGGCACATCAAACCCAACCACTCCCCTCGGCGGCGGCTGGGTTATCGGAACATCTAACGGAACTGCGACGGGGATGCTTTTAACTACTGGTTTGACTTCAGGTGTGTATGTGGCGTCCTCACCTGCTCTGGGTTCTAATATTCCTACTGCAAACGCTCAGGTGATGCCTCCAGTTCAAGCTGGAAACATAGACCGAAAAATTGATGATGGTCGACCTAATACAGGGGATGTACGGGCAATAGGGAATGCTACTGCTGCTGCTGGCTCAACTTGTACGGATGCAAACACCGCAGCTGGGATCTATCAGGAAGCTGTATCGGGAAATATTTGTGGTGTTTATGCCAAGGTCCAATAATTTGCTCTAAAATCTCTCTTTAGAAAACCCCACCATTGCGGTGGGGTTTTTATTTTGGGTGTGATCAAATTTTACTGCTCCTCACATTTCCTAACCTCGGATTTATAGCAAAAGATGAGATTGGTGAGTGTTATCAGTCATTGTGAGATTAGCTTTACAAACACTGTGCCTTATGCCGCAGCCAATGATCAGCCAGAACGCACGCCACCATCGCCTCAACCACCGGTACGCCGCGAATTCCCACGCACGGGTCGTGGCGACCCTTTGTAATCACTTCGGTTTCCTGGCTATATTGATCAATGGTGGGAACGGGGATCAGGATTGAACTGGTGGGTTTAAACGCGGCCCGTAACACAATATCCTGGCCCGTGGAAATACCGCCCAGTATGCCGCCTGCATGGTTGGATAAAAATACAGGCTTGCCGTCAGGGCCCTGACGAATTGGGTCTGCATTTTTCTCCCCGCCCCATTCCACGGTGGCAAAGCCGTCACCGATTTCCACGGCCTTAACAGCGTTAATGGACATAACCGCCTTTGCCAGATCGGCGTCCAATTTATCATAAACCGGTGCGCCCAATCCGACAGGAATGCCCGATGCCACACATTCCACCACCGCGCCAATGCTTGATCCGCTTTTGCGGATATCGCCTAAATATTCTTCCCATCCGCCAATCACCCCGGCATCGGGACAGAAAAAATCATTGCGGTTGACAAATTCCCAATCCCATTGGTCGCGATTGATATAACGGCTCCCCAATTGCGTCAGGGCTGCCCGAATCATGACATCCTCCCCGATTTGGGTTGTCAGGATTTTGCGTGCCACTGCGCCTGCGGCCACGCGCATAGCTGTCTCCCGCGCTGAAGAGCGCCCGCCGCCGCGATAATCACGAATTCCGTATTTTGCATGATAAGTATAATCCGCATGACCGGGGCGGAATTTATTCTCAAGATCCGAATAATCTTTGGACCGTTGATCGGAATTTTCGATGATCAAACTAATCGGCGTGCCCGTCGTTTGGCCCGCAAACACACCAGAATAGATTTTTACCTGATCGGCTTCCTGACGTTGGGTTGTAAATTTTGACTGTCCCGGGCGGCGTTTATCAAGAAACACCTGAATATCTTCTGCGCTGAGCGCAATGCCCGGCGGCACGCCGTCAACAACGCAACCAATCGCCGGACCGTGGCTTTCGCCCCAGCTTTGATACTGAAATAATGTGCCGAATCTATTACCACTCATGCCAAGATAACCCTTTAAATATGAATATATAATCAATTGCGAAAGATTAGCAGAGCGCACGGAAAAGGCAAGTGCTGTTCAGTTTTTCATCTGATTTTCTCACCACCCGTCAATTTTCAAATCATCCAATATCGGGGGGGATAGACAGCCATATCGGACCCCGCATCAAGTGCGGGGTTACGAAATTTGACGGGTGATGAGTCTGATTTCCCAATAATTTATCATGTATTTTATACATTCTTTAAAAGCTTTTCATATTTTGTATTTATAAGTGGAGGTAAGCACTTGAGGTAAAAACAGGGAGACAAAAATGTCCGCACAAAAAGCAAATACTTCACACTCGTTAACATCTTTGATGAATGCCATGATCAACCGGTTGGATATCATTTCCCCTGCTGAACTTGGCCCCATTCCGGAAGAGCAAAAATGGCCGATGATTGGCATATTCATGAAAATTGATGATTGTTTGGCTGCGCTTTACAAGGAATATTGTGAGGCGAAAGCACGACTGAGCCAATCTATTGAAAGCTATGGCGCGGGAAGTGCTATGACCGATATCGCGGCCGATATGTTCGATAGTGCCTGTTGTGCCATTGAAACGCGGATGTTGGAGCTGAAATCCTCTCCTTCTCTCCGCGCTCAAGCTGCGATGATTGAGCAAGATCGGGCGTGGCAGATGAAAAAACGCGAAGAAGAGGCCGCGCGGCAAAAACAAGAGAAAAATCTCGAAGATCAGATGTTTTTTATGTTTTGGATGTTGTTTATGTTCAAAACCCCAGCGCGGGCAAGGTTTTTGGTCCATGATTTCGCCCAAAACATGCCGCATCTTCGTTGTGCATTAGCTTGACCGCAATAAAACCGCCAGCAAAATTTTTAACCTCGATAGTCATGGGGCGTGAGCAGGCTCTCAAGCTTCCCATAGATGGGAGAGAGGAACTATTGACCTGCCCCCTCATGTTTCATTATAAATTGCAAAACGGAGGATAAGTGCGTATCCTTCAGATCAACGGTTTCTGCATTATAAACAAGCTTTCATATCGCAATTTAGAAAATGTCAACCCATAAGAAAAAAGACAAAGTTTTAATATCGGTCAATCATACCGTGGCGGATAATCGCCGCGCGCGGTTTGATTATTTTCTGGAGGAAAAATTCGAGGCCGGGATTATGCTGACGGGGACCGAGGTTAAATCCCTGCGGCATGGTCTATGCTCGCTCAATGAATCCTTTGCCGAAGAACGGGATGGCAATCTGGTTTTATCCGGTTCCTATATCGCCCCCTATGATCCCGCCGGTGCGCATTTACAGCATGTCCCGCGGCGGGATCGGGTGTTGTTATTGCACAAGCGTGAATTGACGCGGTTACGCGCGGCGGTTCGTCAAAAGGGTTATACCATCGTTCCGGTGAAGCTGTATTTTAATGCGCGCGGTGTGGCCAAAGTTGAGATTGCACTGGCCAAAGGAAAAGCCCAGCACGATAAGCGGGAAACGATTAAAGAGCGTGATTGGAACCGTTCAAAGGCCCGTATCTTGCGCGGGGATGAATAGAGCGGGCAAGTATTTCCCAGTATGGTAAGAGTGATTAAGCGGTTTTTAGAACCTGTTCATGATCTCTACTCCGGCGTTGGCTTTTTAGCGATTTTCTGCGCTTCCTTGTCCACGTACATCTAGGTACGATCCGATGCGGTTCTCGAAAAACCGCAAAAATCCTTAGCCGCAGCGAGATCATGAACAGGTTTTGACCAGCCGACAGCCATTACTGAACGGTTTTTGCCGATTCCTGATTTTTGACCACAGCGACATCCAATTTTTTACCATCAATTTGTTCAACATATTGTTGATTGAGGTTCTTGATGTTAGCTTTGAAGCGTTGGAGGTCCTTGCCTTGAAGGGCGTTATCGACGGCAACTTTAACCGATCCTGGGCTAACTTGGACACCGTTGACAATGACTTCATAATGAAGGTGCGCGCCGGTGGAACGCCCGGTGGTTCCCACATAGCCAATCAACTGGCCTTGCTTGACTTTGGTACCCGGAGTAATGCCGGGGGCAAAGCGGCTTAGGTGCGCATAGGCGGTTTCCAATTTTGAGCTGTGGCGAATTTTTATATAATTTCCGTAGCTGCTGAATGGAGCGGCACGTTCAATCACGCCATCCCCCGCTGCATAAATTTTGGTCCCCGTGGGGGCCGCGAAATCCACGCCCTTGTGCATTTTACTATATCCCAAAATCGGGTGGCGGCGCATGCCAAATCCCGATGACATACGACCATACGCCACCGGTGTTTTCATCAACCCCGCCGATTTACGGATACTGCGTCCGTCAGCCGTGTAGTAATCGACCTGCCCGTCAAGGGTTTGGTAGCGGTAAAAGGCATATTCCTTATCGCCCAACATCATGCGCGCGAAAATAATGTCACCTGTTTTGGCCAAATAGCCGTCTTCGGTGCGGTAAGAATCATACATGACCTGCATTTTGTCGCCCGGGCGAATGTCACGTTGGAAGTCAACGGCATAGGAAAATAGACTAATGGTGTTGGCGGTGATCCGATCGGGGAGGTCGGCTTTATCTGCGGCGGCATAGACGGAACCGTTAATATCGACTTCCCGGGCCTCGGTTTTCTTTTCAATATGTTTACTATCCACAGTGGATTTTATGTCCCCATTCTCATCCCGAAAGACATCAATTGTGCGCAACGGATCAGGGGAGAATGTGAGGGAGGCGAATTGATAGCCCGATTCGGTTTCCGACGGATCCAGAGTCACCGCAAGTTTTTGTCCAACTTTGACGCTTTTCATACTCACATGGTTGGAAATTTCAGCAACGATCAACTGACTTTCGGCCTTGGTAATGCCTGCGTCGCTCAAAGCTTCACTGAGTGTGTCACCTTTAAGGATTTCAATGGTTTTTTCCTGAGCCGCGGGGGAGGGCGGCTGGTTTTCCGCAATCATTTCACGGGTTTCAATCACTTCTTTGTCGCGGCGAATTTGGCCGCTTTCATCGCGATATTGGCTGAGATTTTCAATGGGGGCAGCGGAAACAGCTGCGCGGGAGCTTTGCTGAGGCGTGATCATTGAGAGTAGATGAGTGGTCATTTGCTCTTGAAGCGATACGCCGCTCATCGCCGGACTTTGGAGCATAACGGCAGAAAAGTCACTATTGCCATATTTTTGATTTTGGGGGTTAATCTGTCCGCTGGCATAGAGGCCAACGACCAAAGCGAGACCCGCAGCACCGCTGCATAAATAGCGCAATCTAAGTTTGTTATCGCGCGTCAATACATAACGCTTCTTGAGTTTACAGAGGTCTATCGCTGCGTCAATGGCAAGCGATGCGATCGTCGTCGTGCACTTGGCAAATCGGGAAAACATGCCGTCAACGATGATTAAAGATCGTGCGGAGGGGGTGTATTTATCATATGTCGCGGGGGATGTGTTGGTCATAAGCTAAATTCAGAATCAGTTATTCATTTGCAATATAATAAAGAATAATCGATTCTTCCTTTTCCTTCTTTCCTTGTTTTGTTTGCTCAATCAACCGGTTGTCTAAGATAGATGTTCCAAAAAGGAGCAACTTGGTTCTCATGATGTGGCTGAGATTTAGCACAGGTTTTTAAAAAAGCCAAGAAAAAATATGACGCACTGTTGCAAATTATCCACACATTAATAATTTATCTTTAAAAAATGCTGGAAAATAGGGCGTTTGCACTGCAAAAATTGATCATTTTTTAATCTTGTCCCTGAATAATAGAGAGAACCAATCATCATTACAAATCATTGAGGTATGCGTGGCTAAAGATTTTATGCGCCGCAGAAGTTTGGGGATTTTGGGAGTCGGGGCCTTTGGGGAGTTTATTCTAAAATATCTGATTCCCTATTTTAATGTCAGTGTCTATGACACTCACCGCGACCTGAGCCGCCTGGCAAAAATTTACAATATTGAAATCTGCGATCCGGAATATTTGAGCGATTGCGATGTCATTGTGCTGGCTGTTCCCGTTGCGCATCTGGAGGAAACTATGGCCAGTATTGCCCATCGGCTGCAACCAGGGCAAATGATTATGGATGTGGCCTCAGTCAAAATCAAACCGGTTGAGGTGATCAGTGCGATGATTCCGCGCGGGGTGGATTACATCAGCCTTCACCCCTTATTTGGTCCCCAGAGCGGTCGGAACGGCATTGCGGGGATGGATATTGCCCTGTGTGATGTGAAGGAGTCCAAGCGAAAAATTTGTGTGCGGAAGTTTTTAGAGGATATTTTGGGCCTAAGAGTCTTTGAAACCACGCCGGATCAGCATGATTTGGAAATGGCGTATGTTCAGGGGATGACTCACCTCATTGCCAAAGTTTTTACCAAAATGGATATTCCGCCGATTCACCAGCAAACTACGACCTATAAATTGCTCAATGAAATGGTGGAGATGATTAAGTATGATAGTGCGGAGCTGTATCGCACCATTCAAACCGATAACCCGTATGTTGAAAAAACCCGCCGGGAATTTCTCTCCGCCGTCAAGAGTCTGGATGAGTCATCATCATAAACAAGCGTTCAACTGGCATTTAATTGGCTTTCGACCGGTTTTAGGCCATTTTTTGGTTATCGCAAAATGCTCTGACTATTTGTTTTTTCGCATTTTGTTACGATTAACCGGATTCCACTTAATCACTAAATGCTCTAAGAACCTGTTCAGAATCTCGCTATGGCACAGGATTTTTGCGGTTTTTCGAGAACCGCATCGGATCGTACTTAAAGGTACGTGAGAAGCGGAAGCGCAGAAATACCGTGAAAAGCCAACGCCAGAGGTGAGATTATGAACAGGTTCTAATTCGCCTGATCAATCCGTGTCCGTGGAAAGACAAGAGTAACCGTCGTTCCGATGCCTTTTTGTGAGATAATCTCAACCCGCCCGCCATGGAGTCGCATAAGGGAATGCACGAGCGACAGCCCCAACCCCAGCCCATAGGCAGATTTGTTTAAACGGCCATCCACCGTACCGAATTTTGACGTTACACGCTCAATTTCGAAATCATCCAATCCGATACCGGTGTCGGTCACTGAAATTCTGAATTCGCCTGCGGAATCCACTTCGCCGCTGACGCTGACATGTCCGCCCTCTGGGGTGAATTTGATGGCGTTGGAGAGGAGATTGGTTAACATCTGTCTGATCGCGGCTTCTTCGGCAATCATGTAGGTGAATGCGGATAAATCGGGTTCGGGGAGTAGGAGGCCGGCCTCTTTAATCTTCGGAATCATCAGATCCAGCGTTGATTTTACAATTTTTTTCATGTCCACGCGGGTTTCACGCAGGTCACGTTCACCGGCATCAATGCGAGAAATATCAAGAATTTGGTTAATGATGGAAAGTAAATGCTTACCGCTGTCGTGAATGTCGCGCGCATATTCCCAATAGGATTTCGGCTCTATTGGGCCAAAGACCTCGTTGCGAATGATTTCAGAGAATCCAATGATGGAGTTCAGCGGGGTGCGCAGCTCATGGCTCATATTCGCCAAAAATTCAGATTTTGCGCGGTTGGCAATATCAGATTCGCGCTTGGCGTCCTGCAACTGTAATTCGGCATCTTTTCGTTTGGTGATATCCTCAATACTGCCTTCAAAATACACCAGATTCCCGCGCTCATCAAAGACTGGGCGAATCGTTTCCTGAACCCAAATTTTCTCACCATTGATGCGAATTGCCTGATATTCCATGACATCCTGAATCCGGTCTTCAATCAGGTTTTTAAGGTTCTTCAGTCGCTCATTTGGACTAATAAACAATTCCATATGCGCGTTCTTGACTTCACGCATCATAATTTCCGGGGTTTCAAAGCCGAAAATCCTTGCCACAGAAGGGTTTGCGGACAAAATACTGCCCTCTAATTTCGCCTGATAAATTCCGTGACCCGCATTTTCCCAAATAGAGCGATATTTGCGTTCGGCTTCCATCAATGCCCATTCGGCCTTTTGGCGTTCTTCCATATCGGTGAAGCTTCCCACAACACGCATACTGCGGTTTTCATCCATACGAATCATGGAAACGGCCATTTCAACTGCACGAAATTTATTATCTTTGGTTTTGATAGAGGTCATCACGCGATATCCGCCGCGCAATCCCTTAATCATCTGCGACACAGATTTTTTCTGCTCTTGTTGATCCTTTGGGTGCAAATAATCGAACAGATTAGCTCCCAACACTTGTTGAACCGTAATCCCGGTAATTTTAAACCACGCTTCGTTTAAAAACAGAATCGTGCCATTTAAACTTACCTCAAAAATCACATCGGAAATCGCGTTGATAATAGCTTTGTTTTCGCGCTCGGCTTTCCGCAGGATGTTGTTCAGTCGTTCGCGCTCACCGCTTTCATTTCCCAATTGAAGATTTTTTTGTTCCAACATCATGTTAACTTTTGCCAAGGACAAGGCAGTCTTTTCTGATCGCCATAGGTATAAGAGAATCAATCCCGTAATCCCGGCCATAAAGGCAAACACCACCCAAGGCATGATAATCAGGAGATTGCGTTGCTGGGAAGAGACCAAATTGCCGGAAATAATGCTGGTGCTATTGGCCATTTTGATTTCCAGCGAAATCACCGGAAGGTTTTGAAAACTATCCCTGGCCTCTTTCCTGTTTTTCCAACTATAAAGAATAACCCCGGAATCTTTATTGGTAACGGAAAAATTGGCGATATTGTTCAGTTCTGCCAATTCGGAAAACAGCCCTTGATTATTGGCGTCCACGATGACAAAGATAAATCCCTCGACCTCTTTCTGGGTATTAAAAATGGGTTTAACCCACAGCAGATCTTTGGCCAAAATTTCGGGATTATTGCTTATTTTACGCGGAGCCATCATTTCCTTGTCCACCACAAACATGAAATGATCCTGACCGGAGACAAAACTTGCGTATTTATAGACGGTTTTCAGAGTCTCATTAAGAATTTCTTGTTTCGATAGTTGCGTAGGTTCGTTTGAGGATGCACCCGACGGGGGAGGGGCGGTCTGCCGTTGATAAATTTGCAAAAAACTATCTTTTGAAAAGTTTTTATCAATAAAGTAAACGCCATAGAGGCTTCCTTCATCCAAACTTTTCGCGAGGGTTGGGAAGTGGGAAATTCTTTTAATTTGATCAAGCGTAGTTTCGTCTGAACTGGATGTACCCAATAATATTGATAAAATATTTAAATCACTTTCCAATTTCTGGAAATCAGACTGAATGACTTTTGTAGCCGCGATTTTTGCGCGATCATTTTCCTCAGTCAAAATCTGCTGTACAAAAAGATTCGCCACGATAAACGAAACGAGCATTAAAATCAGGCCGTTAAAAAGAATCATATAAAAGCCGATCCGATGTTTAACGCTGCGCGTCATCGGTTTTTTAAGAGGCTTGGCTTGCTTTTTGAGTGGTTTTTGCGGTTTTTCAGCGTTCATAGCAAAATTCTATTGCCTAGTTTAAAATTCTGGATACGGATGTTTTCACTATTTCGCCACAAAGACTTTAAATAAACGCTAAAATCAGAAGAGATTTTGAGAATTGGGAGTGAGATTTACGGAGAAAAGTTACGGCAAAAATGGCTAAAAAAGGATTTCGTTGGGTTTTAAAACCGTCTATCCCGTGTCCCCGGAGCAGGAAAAGTCGAGCCAGTGAGACTTTTTTGCACACCCGAGGGCTAGACCATTTTTCGGTTATGCAGACTCGAAAAAAATGGTCTAACTATTTGTTTTGTCGCATTTTGTTACGATTAGCCGGCCTCCACTTAATCGCAAAATGCTCTAGATTTTCAGCTTAACCAATCTATGATTTTTTTTACCCGAGGAGAGTTTGATATAACATCCGCCTGAGCCGTTGACATCGTCCATCAGATCCCTGGTGGTGAGGAGATCATCCGCATTGCCGATAACTTGATCATTCACGCGCGCGCCATTGCCCTGAACCAATCGTCGCATCTCACCTTTTGACGCGACAAGCCCCGTTTCCAAAAACGCATCAAACATGGTGAATGTTGCCGCAAGCCGATCAATCGGGATATAGAGGGTGGGAAGATCATCGCCCACGCCGCCCTGTTCAAAGGTTTTTTCGGCCGTAAGGCGTGCAGCGAGCGCATCCTCAGCCCCGCGGCAAATTTTTGTGGCTTCATCAGCGAGGATTTTTTTAGCCTCGTTAATCTCGGCCCCCTGCAATTGTTCCAGCCGTACAATTTCATCCATCGGCAGGGCGGTGAAAATACGTAAGAATCTGCCGACATCCGCATCCTCAACATTGCGCCAATATTGCCAATATTTTTGTGATTCATAAAGCTCACGGTCGATCCACACCGCGTTGCCCTCTGATTTGCCCATCTTTTGGCCCGAAGAGGTGGTGAGGAGCGGCACCGTCAAAACAAAAGCTTCCTTGCCCAATTTTTTATGAATCAGGTCCACCCCGTTGATCATATTGCCCCATTGGTCCGAGCCGCCCATCTGCAGCACTATGCCATTTTCACGGTAGAGGTGATAAAAATCATAGCCCTGAATGATCATGTAATTGAATTCTAGGAAAGTCAGCGGTTGCTCACGGTCCAGCCGCAATTTCACCGAATCAAAGGACAACATGCGATTCACCGTAAAATACGGCCCGAAATCGCGCAAAAACTCCATATAATTGAGTTTCATAATCCAATCGGCGTTATTGAGCATTTGGGCGTTATTATGCCCCGCAGTTTTGGTATAATTCAGGAACTGGCTGTAACATTGTTGGATATTGCGGACATTTCCGGCGATGTCGTCAACGCTGAGCATAGGGCGTGACTTATCCTTAAAGGATGGATCTCCGATCATGGATGTGGCTTGGCCAACTAGGGTATAGGGTTTATGCCCGCATTGTTGAAACCAATACATCAGCATCACCGGCACCAAATTACCGATATGCAAGCTTCTGGCGGTGGGGTCGAACCCGCAATAGCCTGATTGGCAGCCTTTTGCGAGTTGTGCGTCAAGCCCCTCTAAATTTGAGCATTGATTGAGCAAACCGCGTTCAGAAATAATATTCAGAAAATCGGATTTAAATTTGGTTTTTGTGGTGGCCACAGACATTTTCGGGGTCCTGAAACATTGATGGGGGGGTTATCCGGGTTTTGCGATGGCGGAGTGTACCATGTCATCCGCGCGCCGTAAAGGCCGTGAGGATGGTTCCGTCGTCCAAATAATCCAATTCCCCGCCAATCGGCATACCGTGGGCGAGGCGCGTTATCTTGATTGCTGATCCCACTGTCGGTGCTTGATTTTGGGCCGCGTGATGCGCCAAAATATCCATGATCACATGCGCGGTTGATTGGCCTTCTATGGTTGCGGGGAGTGCCAAGATCACCTCCCGAAACGGGGTGTTTCGCAATCTTTGTTCCAATGTTGCGAGGTTTAAATTCTCCGGCCCCACGCCGTCAAGCGCAGACAAAACGCCGCCCAAGACGTGATAAAGCCCGCGAAACGCCCCCGCGCGCTCAATCGCCCATAAATCATTGAGGCTTGAAACCACGCATAAAACATGGGTATCCCGCCCTTCATCGCCACAAATTCGGCACGGAATCACATCATCCAACGCCCCGCAGACAGGGCAAGTTTTGATATTCAGTAGGGCATCATTGAGGGCATTCACCAACGGCATCATCATCGCTTCTTTTTTTGCCAGAAGGGTCAAAGCCGTTCGCCGCGCCGACCGCGGCCCCAGCCCAGGCAAAAGTGAGAGGGTCTTAATCAAATGCGCCAGCGCCCCCGCGGGTTTACCCATCGTTTTCGGCGTGTTTTGATTGGATGTTTTTTCACCGTGATACATTTTTGTTAAGCTCTCAATAGATTTTTTTAAACGGTTTTTAGAGTCAGTTCATGATTAGAGTCAGTTCATGAAGTGAGATCACATACTAACCCTTAAATTTAAAACTATACTTGGAATACTGAACTTCTGGACGTTGTCACTTCGCTCCTTACGTAGACTCCCTACGCTGCGTCGCTTGTTCCTAGCCAGCAATTCAGTAGTCCAAGTATAGCCCGTATCCCCGGAACAGAAAAAGCCGAACTCGTGAGGATTTTTCGCATATCCGGGGTCTTGGCAGAGTCGAGCGACTATACCTAGACCCCGCATCAAGTGCGGGGTTACGGAATTTAAGGGGTGGCAAGGGGTGGCAAAGTGAGTTCATGAACTGGTTCTTAAGTCAAAAGCACTTAAATCCGAATGATACTGCGCCATATCAAACTTGGCTTGGGCTGCTAGGTTTTCGGCTAAATGGTAACTATGGCGCAGCATTTCAACGGGTCCGGAGGCATAGACACGGCTTTCGCTCAAGTGCGGCGCATGGGCAAAGGCAACCTCACTGACTGTGCCGATCAGCGGAGACATTAGCAACTCTATCTCTGGCTCCCCCCGCTTTGGCTCCTCTGGCTCTAGCTCCTGCGGGTGGGTGAGGACCGGATAATACTGAAAGCACGGGAAATCCTGTTGGAGTTTGATCAAAAGATGATGCGCGTATAAATCCGCCATATGCCGCCCGCCATAATAAAGTGTGATGTGGCGATGCGGATCATGCGCCAATGCGGCCTCGGCAATCGCCAACATGGGCGCAAGCCCGGTGCCGCCCGCAATTAAGATGATCGGGCGGTTACAATCGCCCTGAAAATAACAATCACCTGCGAAGCCCTGAATCTCAATGATTTCGCCGATTTCAATATCATGGGTGGCGTAATGGCTGGGTCCCGAATGGCCCGCGCGGATGTGAAATTCCAACATATGGCCGTTGGGGGTGTTGGCCACCGAATAGGGCCGCCATGCAAATTCACCAAATTTTAAAAGGGCATATTGCCCCGGCAGATGATCGGCAAATCCCCGTGTGTCGGCACCTTGAGGCGCATTGATTGGCGCAAAACGCAGGCACCGCACATGCGGCCGCTCGCTCCCCACGGCAAAATCCTCAAAAAATACCAATTCCGCTTTGAAAATAATCATTCCAACGGTTTACGATATTTTTGAGCCTATGAATACATAAATTTACTTTGAAACTCCAAGAACCTATGCAGCATCTAACGCAGGATAAACGCGCGTTCACCATGTTGGGTCACGTCGAGCCCGCTGCGTTCCTCACTTTCGCTCACACGCACGCGCATAACAAAGGACACAAGTTTAAAGACAATATAGGTCATGAGCATCGTGTACACAATCACGGCCATGGCACCAATTAAATTGGCAATAAATAATTTATAATCTCCGTGAATGATTCCATCGGCCCCCGCAGGATTAATGGCTTTAGAGGCAAAAACCGCCGTAAGAATAGCCCCCATCGTACCGCCCACACCGTGACAGGCAAACACATCCACCGTATCATCGGTTTTGAGTTTTTTCTTTACCAACCGCGTGGCGGAATTGCAAACCACAGCCGTGATCAACCCGATCAACATCGCCGATTGCAACGATACATAGCCCGCAGCCGGGGTAATGGCGACAAGCCCGGCCACGGCCCCAACGGCGGAACCAATCGCCGTGGGTCGCCCGCCCACAATCCAATCACAAATCATCCAGGCCGACATAGCGGCGGCGGCGGAAAGAATTGTGGTTGCGGCTGCGTGTGCCGCCAATCCGTTGGCTGCCAAGGCCGACCCGGCGTTAAACCCGATCCACCCAAACCACAGCAATGTGCCGCCCAGTAAGACCATGAGGGCCGAGAAACTATTTTGTTCTTCGGGATGAAAATTTTGGCGATTCCCCAACATGACGGCGGCCACCAAAGCCGCATAGCCGGAGGTCATATGCACGACCATGCCGCCCGCAAAATCCAGCCCGCCCATTTTGGCAATCCAGCCACCCGGACCCCAAACCCAGTGCGCAACAGGAAGATAAACCATCAGCGACCAGAGCGTCATAATGACGAGCCACGCCTTAAACCGCACGCGCTCCGCCACTGCACCGGTGATCAGGGCAGGGGTGATAATCGCAAAAGTACATTGAAATAACATGAATAAAACATGCGGAATGGTCGGGCCATAGACGCTGTTTGGCTCCATTCCCACATTATTCAGGAAGGCATAATCAAAATTGCCGATCAATCCGCCTTCATCGCCCGAAAAAACGAGGGAGTAACCGCAAATCGCCCATAACAAGGTCACAAAGCCCATTGCGGCAAAGCTCTGGAGTTTCGTTGACACCACGCTGCGCAGCGGCACCATCCCGCCATAGAAAAACGCGACCCCAGGAGTCATCAGCAACACAAGGGCCGTGGCCACAATCATCCATGCTATATCGGCTGAACTCATTATTTTCTCCCTGATTTCCTGTTAGTGAATTTTTTGACTTTACGAGTTTATAGCAGAGTGTAAACATCAAGGAAAGAAGGAATTCTGAATTGAGTGCGATGAAATAAGAATTGATTTTTGTAACGCATGCGGCATTTGGCCCATTATTTTGATGAAAAAACATGCGAATGCTGCTTGCTAATGGATTGCGAATATGTTAGCAAGCAGTCATAGAATTTAACATCAGACATTCTGAAAGGATCAGGAATTGGCGAAATCCTCCTCCGCCTCGGGTGCCGTGACACTGGTCGCTCAGCGCTATGCGCTGGCTTTGATGGCTGCCGCCGAACAGGCGAACGTCCTCTCGCAAGTCCATGAAAATCTGGCTGTTTTTAATGGGTTTTTAGCGGAGTCTGCGCAGCTTACGCAGCTCATCAATAATCCTCTTTGTGATGAAAAATCATGCGAACGCGTTATTCAGGAATTATGCGACCGCGCCGGATTTACCCAGATTACACGCAATTATTTAAAGGTTCTGACGGCCAATCGCCGATTGGGCCGATTTTCTGCGATTTTTGCGGCGTTTGAGCATGAAATGGCCAAGCGCAACGGGTGGGAGGAAGTCTCGGTGACCTCTGCCATTCCCTTAACGCATGAACAGCAATCGCAGTTGCTTGAGGTTCTGGGGCGCCAGTTCGGTAAGCAAATTCGCCTCAAAACCCTGGTTGACCCGTCGATTTTAGGCGGTTTGGTGATTACGGCGGGGTCCAACATGTATGATGATTCGCTGGCTAAAAAACTCAGCAATCTGAAAAAATCTCTTCATTCAAATTCCAATCAAAAAACACATTCTCACTTAAAAAAGGTAGGATAAAATGGATATCCGTGCAGCAGAAATTTCCGAAGTCATTACACGGCAAATTGCCAATTTTGACTCAATGGCCGATGTGGCTGAAATCGGCCAGGTTCTCTCGGTTGGGGACGGGGTGGCCCGCATTTACGGGCTTGATAACGTGCGCGCCGGGGAAATGGTGGAATTTAGCGACGGCACGAAGGGCATGGCGCTTAACCTTGAGGCGGACAATGTCGGGGTGGTGATTTTTGGGTCTGACCGCGCGATTAAAGAGGGCGATATCGTCAAACGCACGGGGGAAATCGTGCAGGTTCCCGTGGGGCGTGAATTGTTGGGGCGCGTCGTGGATGCTTTGGGCAATCCGATTGACGGCAAGGGGCCCTTGGGGGCAACGGAAAGCCGCCGTGTGGAGGTCAAAGCCCCCGGCATTATCCCGCGCAAATCAGTGCATGAGCCAATGCAAACCGGCCTTAAGGCCATTGATGCGTTGGTGCCGATTGGTCGCGGCCAGCGTGAATTGATCATTGGCGACCGCCAGACGGGAAAAACCGCGGTGGCGATGGATACGATTATCAATCAGAAATCCAATAATCGCTCCCCCAATCCCAAAGACCACATGGTCTGCGTTTATGTGGCGATTGGCCAAAAACGCTCGACTGTTGTGAAGTTGGTGCGGGAGTTGGAGGAAGCCGGCGCGATGGAATATTCGATCGTGGTGGCCGCAACGGCCTCTGATGCTGCGCCAATGCAATTCTTGGCACCCTATACCGGGTGCACTATGGCGGAATATTTCCGTGATAACGGCATGCACGCCTTGGCGATTTATGATGATTTGTCGAAACAGGCTGTGGCTTACCGCCAAATGTCGCTCTTGCTGCGTCGTCCACCGGGGCGTGAAGCCTATCCCGGTGATGTGTTCTATATTCACTCGCGCTTATTGGAGCGTGCGGCGAAACTGAATGATGATTTTGGTGCGGGGTCCATGACTGCATTGCCGATCATTGAAACTCAGGCAGGGGACGTGTCGGCCTATATTCCAACCAACGTGATTTCAATTACCGATGGGCAAATTTTCCTTGAAACGGGACTGTTTTATAAAGGTATTCGTCCCGCGATCAATGTCGGGTTGTCAGTGTCACGTGTGGGATCGGCCGCGCAGATTAAGGCCATGAAACAGGTTGCGGGTAAAATTAAATTGGAATTGGCACAATATCGTGAGATGGAAGCATTTGCGCAATTTGCCTCTGACCTTGATGCTTCAACACAAAAATTATTGGCACGCGGGGCGCGCCTCACTCAGCTTTTGAAACAGCCGCAATACTCGCCGCTGACGGCAGAAGAGCAAGTGGTGGTAATTTATGCGGGAACGAGGGGCTTTTTGGATCAGGTGCCGGTCGCGCGTGTGAATGAGTATGAGCAGCAGATGCTCACCGAATTGCGGACCTCCGGCGCGCAAATTTTGGCGGCTATTCATGAGAAAAAAGCCCTGAATGATGAGATCGAATCATGGATCAATGAATTCCTGGGCGGGTTTACCAAAAATTATGCAGCCCGTTTGGCAGCTTGAGGATATGATTTCAATATCTTGTAAGATTTGAAAAAATATCCGGTTTAAAAACTGAAGAGAAATATATGCCAAGTTTAAGAGATTACAGAGACCGAATTACTTCAGTCAAATCGACGCGGAAAATTACTTCGGCGATGAAAATGGTTGCTGCCAGTAAACTCAAGCGGGCTCAGGAAGCGGCGGAGGCTGCGCAACCTTATGCAAGCGCCATGGCCGGCATGATTGCGCGGGTGGCGGCGGGATTAAAAAGCGGGACAGGGCCGGCCTTACTGGTTGGGAACGGGCAATCGCAAAAACATTTGATGGTTGTTGTGTCTTCTGATCGCGGCCTGTGTGGCGGGTTTAACGGCAATCTGGTGCGCCAAGTGAAGGGCGAAATTCTGCGTCTGATGGCAGAGGGAAAACAGGTGAAAATCATCTGTTTCGGCAAAAAGGCGCGCGATGTTTTGAAACGCGATTTCGCGGCGCAGATCATTGAAACCTTTCATGGTCCAACGGGGAAGGAAAAGCTTGGATTTTCCTGGGCGCGCAAAGTGTCCGATGTGGTGATGAATTTATTTGCCAGGGGCGAAATTGATGTCTGCACCCTTGTGTATAACCATTTTATCTCGGTTTTGGCGCAAAAACCGACCTTTCAACAGCTGATTCCCTTTATCATTCCCGCCAATGAAAATCAGGAGGCAGGGGCGTTGCCCTATAGTTTTGAGCCGGATGAGGAAAGCTTGCTCGCTGAAATATTGCCCAAAAATATCTCAATGCAGATTTTTAAGGCTCTGTTGGATAGTGCCGCGGGGGAACAGGCCGCGCGGATGACCGCGATGGATAACGCCACGCGCAATGCCGGGGATATGATTAAAAATCTATCGATTAAATATAACCGCGCGCGCCAGGCCTATATTACCAAAGAATTGATCGAAATTATCTCAGGTGCCGAGGCGGTTTGAAAGAGTTTTTAGCTACAAGTTTTTAGCCACGAATAAACACGAACACATAAACACGATAAAGTAACAAGAGGAAAACATGACAACAGCAAACGGAAAAATTACCCAAATCTTGGGCGCGGTGGTTGACGTAGAATTTCATGACGGCAATGTTCCGGCGATTTTGAACGCCTTGACCACGAATAATGACGGTAAAAATCTGGTGATGGAGGTCGCCCAGCATTTGGGTGAAAATACCGTGCGGTGTATTGCCATGGATTCTACGGACGGGCTCGTGCGCGGGTCTCAAGTGGTGGATACGGGCGCGCCGATTGCGGTTCCCGTGGGCCAAGAAGTTTTGGGGCGTATCATTGATGTGATCGGCCAACCGATTGATGAACGCGGCCCCATCCATGCCGCCAATTATTACCCGATTCACCGCGATGCTCCGAATTTCGATGAACAGGCCACGGAAACCGAACAATTAATCACCGGGATTAAGGTTATTGACTTGCTTTGCCCGTATGCCAAGGGCGGAAAAATTGGATTGTTCGGCGGGGCAGGGGTTGGAAAAACTGTGACCATTCAGGAATTGATTAACAACATTGCCAAGGGCCATGGCGGGGTTTCCGTGTTTGCCGGCGTGGGGGAACGCACGCGGGAGGGCAATGACCTCTATCACGAAATGATTGATGCCGGTGTTTTGGTGCCGGGTGATGCTGCGTCCTCTAAGGTTGCTCTGGTTTACGGTCAGATGAACGAACCCCCCGGGGCGCGG
>JAEUKN010000130.1 GCA_016794305.1 Alphaproteobacteria bacterium
TAAATTGTTTTAATCCGTGGCCAATCCGCATTCAAATTTAAAATTTTCAAAGTGCTAAGTAGCCAAGGCTCTAAGGTTCTAAGGTGCAAAGGTTGTAAGGTTGTGTATTCAATGGTAGAAGAGAAAGTATTTTAATAAAACTTCTTTAAAAATCTGCGTAAATTGTTTTAATCCGTGGCCAATCCGCATTCAAATTTAAAATTTTCAAAGTGCTAAGTAGCCAAGGCTCTAAGGTGCAAAGGTTCTAAGGTTGCGTATTCATGGTAGAAGAGAAAGTATTCAAAGTGCTAAGTAGCTAAGGTTCTAAGGTGCTAAGGTTGTGTATTCATGGTAGAAGAGAAAGTATTTTAATAAAACTTCTTAAAAAAATCTGCGTAAATCGTTTTAATCCGTGGCCAATCCGCGTTCAAATTTAAAATTTTCAAAGTGCTAAGTAGCTAAGGCTCTAAGGTTCTAAGGTGCAAAGGTTCTAAGGTTGCGTATTCATGGTAGAAGAGAAAGTATTCAAAGTGCTAACTAGCTAAGGTTCTAAGGTGCTAAGGTTGTGTATTCATG
>JAEUKN010000131.1 GCA_016794305.1 Alphaproteobacteria bacterium
GTTGAAGCACCGATTTTCAATACAGCAACTCCGCCGCTTAATTTAGCTAAACGCTCTTGTAATTTCTCACGGTCGTAATCAGAAGTTGTTTTTTCGATTTGACCACGGATTTCAGCAATACGTTTTTTGATATCATCGCTAGTACCAGCACCTTCAACGATAGTTGTATTATCTTTGTCGATAGTTACATTTTTCGCTTGACCTAATGAAGCCAATGTTACTGCATCTAATTTGAAACCTTTTTCTTCAGAGATAACGATACCGCCAGTTAATACTGCAATATCTTCCAACATTGCTTTACGACGATCACCGAATCCTGGAGCTTTCACAGCAGCAGCACGGATAGTTCCGCGAAGTCTATTCACAACCAATGTTGCAAGAGCTTCACCTTCGATATCTTCTGCAATGATAAGTAATGGACGACCAGCTTGGGCTGTTTTTTCTAATACTGGAATCAAATCTTTTACTGCATAGATTTTTTTATCGTGGATTAAAATGTACGCATTTTCTAATACTGCTTCCATTGATTCTGAATCAGTAACGAAATA
>JAEUKN010000132.1 GCA_016794305.1 Alphaproteobacteria bacterium
GGAATATCTGGGGATGAGAGACTATTTATGGGTATAACTTTGACTTAGTCCGTACCCCCGACTCCAACTTCGTAACCCCGCACTTGATGCGGGGTCTTGTTTTTAAACCGCCAAAACGCAAAGGTTTTTAGCTTTGAGTGATCACGAATAGTCACGAATTTTAAAAGAGTTTAAGCGGTTATCCTCCAAGCTAAAATTTTCCACCCCCACAGTCATTGTTTTTTAGCACACCGCCATATTCTTACCCCCACCCTGCCTCCCCCTGAAAGGGGGAGGGGAAAGAAGAAAATCTCCCCCTGAAAGGGGGAGGAGATAGAGGTGAGTCTCTCCCTGAAAAGTGGAGGGGATAAAAGGGTCCCCTGACAGGAAGGAAATAGGGGGCCATACTCAAAAAATTGATAAACCACAACGCGCAGCGTTCAGAAAATAATTTTAAAACTTTCGCAATTCATTGATTTTTAAGTTAAAATAATCCACTTCCCTCTTCGTTATTTCTGCGTTACCTCTGTGTCCTCTGCGTTTAAAAATTAAAAAGCGACAACAG
>JAEUKN010000133.1 GCA_016794305.1 Alphaproteobacteria bacterium
TTTCCTTCTTTGGAATGATATACTTCCGGGTGAAACTGCACACCGTAAAGGGGAAGCTCACCGGCAATGCCGTTTGTTTTTTTGAAAGCCGCCACCGGGATGCTGTCGGTATCGGCCAGGAGTTCAAACCCTTCGGGCAATTCCTTGATGGTATCGCTGTGACTCATCCACACCTGGCTCTGTGGCGATACATCATTCAGCAGGGTGTCTGCCTGTTTTAGCTGCAGCATGGCTCTGCCATATTCCCGTTTGTTGCTTTTTGCCACCAGGCCGCCGTATCGTTTGGCGGTAAGCTGGGCGCCATAGCAGATGCCAAGCACAGGTACATGGTTTACCAGCGACTGTACATTTACATCCGGGGCATCGGATTCATTTACAGAGCAAGGGGAGCCGGAGAGGATGATGCCCTTGAGCGAAGGGTCAAATTCAACAGCTTTATGATAAGGAATAATCTCACAATAAACGCTGGCCTCCCTTACGGCACGGGCTATTAATTGGGTGTATTGAGAGCCGAAGTCGAGGATCAGTATTTTTTCAGTCA
>JAEUKN010000134.1 GCA_016794305.1 Alphaproteobacteria bacterium
CGCCACGTTACGCTTGATCCGAATAGGACGCGGAAGCCGCGTGCCATGTGCAGCACATAAGGCCATTGCTTCTACGAGCGATTCAACTATGAAGAAATCATTCTTGTTGGAAGGGTTTTCAAACCGCAGCGAGTAAACCATTTCCGTTACGCGATGTTCCACCTGAATGCGCGTATTCATTTCCATGAAATAGAAGTCATTGCCGGCTACAATACACTCAAAAGTGGACGCAGAATTGAGTCCGGTGGCTTTGCCGAATTGCTCGCCCTGGGCTTCCATCTTCGCGAGTAGCGCCCGATCAGCAGCAAGAGTCTGTGCATACGATTTCTTTCCGCGGCTCTCTGCGATCTGAATCTCTGTTGCGTAGAGCTCATCTGTGATAGAGAGTTCTACTAGCTTTTGTTCGTGCATTTGCAACGAACAATCGCGGCCGCCGAGAGCAATACTCCAGTCACCGTTTCCAAGCAATTGAATCTCATTGTGCCTGGTGTGTTCAATGTTAAGTTCAATGAGGAAGTTCTTATTATCCGCGTCT
>JAEUKN010000135.1 GCA_016794305.1 Alphaproteobacteria bacterium
AGAGCGCGGAGATCTGCGCCTTTTATCGCGGTAATATCGTGTCCTTCGAAGGTGAGTGACCCCGTCGCGGCAATCAATTTTAAAACGGCCAGAGCAAGAGTTGTTTTCCCCGATCCGGATTCCCCCACCACGCCCAAGGTTTGCTTTTCGCGCAGTTGGAACGAGATATGATCGACGGCGGTGACACGTTCGATAACTTTTCCGAAGAATGTTTTCTTTGTCGGAAATGACACGCAGATATCGTGGGCATCGAGAAGAACCGGCGCGTTCTGGTTGGATGGAATGGGCGACGGACGCGGGGCAGAGGCCAATAATTGTCGGGTGTAGCTGTGCTGGGGATTCCGGAACAGATCGGCCGTGCTGCGACTTTCGACAATCTCTCCGTGTTTCATGACGCAGATATGGTCACACATTTTTTCAACCACATTCAAATCATGGCTGATCAGAATCAGAGCCATGCCCAATGTGTCCCGCAGAGATTGCAACAGTTCCAGAATCTGGGCTTGGACGGTGACATCCAGTGCTGTGGTG
>JAEUKN010000136.1 GCA_016794305.1 Alphaproteobacteria bacterium
GGTTCGACAACATCCCCCATCAACGTGGACAGGATATCATTGGCTTCGACCGCATCATCAATACTGACTTGCAACAAGGTACGGGCTTCGGGATCCAGGGTTGTTTCCCACAATTGTTCGGGGTTCATTTCCCCCAAACCTTTGTATCTCTGGATTTGCAAACCACGTTTGGAAAATTCCAATACCGCGTTATAAAATCCAAGTGGCCCTGTAATCGTACAGATTTCTTTGCCCTTGGCATCCAGACGTCCGCTGCCTGCAAAATTCTCCTGCACCCATGGCATCAAATTCTGCACCCGCACCGCATCCGTCGAGCGGATAGATTCAGATGTAATCCGAATAACTTCGGTCACACCCCGCATCGTGCGGGTCAGGCGATAGCCTTCCCCTTCTTCGAACGCGACCGACCATCCCTTTTCATGGCGGACAGCCATCTCGTTCAAACGAATAGCTAGATCGGACGCAATGCGCGATCCTTTTCCTACATCCTGCAACGCCGATGCATCATACACACCGACGGCGGCAGCCTG
>JAEUKN010000137.1 GCA_016794305.1 Alphaproteobacteria bacterium
GGATTTAAACTCGCCATCATAGACCGCCCGGAAAATCTCAATAAACCGGCCGTCATAGGCCTTGAGGATCGTGTTTTTGGTGGACATGTAAAGCGGCATCGAGCGGGCGAGCGCATAGTTGAAACACGCGCGCGCAAAGCCCTCGATAGAAAGATCAACATTATACATACCCATGGCGACACCCGATGAGGTGAATTTGAACACATCATGGGTTTCGGGCGCGCCGCCCTCCGGCACATAGGTTAAAGTCAGGGTTCCGGGACCGGGAATTTTGATGTCCACGGCCTTATATTGATCGCCAAAGGCATGGCGGCCGATGATGATCGGCGAAGCCCAACCGGGGACATAGCGCGGAATATTGCGGCAGATGATCGGCTCCCGAAACACTGTGCCGTCCAAAATATTGCGGATGGTGCCGTTGGGGGATTTCCACATTTTTTTCAAGGAAAATTCTTTGACCCGGGCTTCATCCGGGGTAATGGTTGCGCATTTGACCCCCACACGATGTTTTTTAATGGCGTTGGCGG
>JAEUKN010000138.1 GCA_016794305.1 Alphaproteobacteria bacterium
GCATCGTCCACAAAAATATATGATTTTTTCACTGGACAAATGAAGATATTTTAAGCATAAGAAGATCCTCTCTTGTGGCGGCTGTAGCTCAGCTGGTAGAGCCCTCGGTTGTGGTCCGAGTGGTCGTGGGTTCGAGCCCCATCAGTCGCCCCATTTTCTTCAAGTTTGGTTTGAATGCAAACATAGACTTTAAAAACCAAAAGGTTATTGCACATGGTGAACATTGGACACACACATAATGCTGTTAGCGCATTACAGTTTTTGAATCCTCCGCATGTTTTGATTCTTGAGGCACGGTTTTATGATGATATCAATGATATGTTGATGGACGGTGTGACCGATACCTTAAACAATGTTGGTGCAACTTTCGAAAAAATAACTGTTCCAGGGGCCTTGGAAATTCCGGTTGCTTTGCAATATGCGGCGCGGCGTCAGAATGGCCGTTGTTTCGATGCCTATGTTGTATTGGGGTGTGTTATTCGCGGGGAGACGACGCATTACGAGATTGTCTCTAATGA
>JAEUKN010000139.1 GCA_016794305.1 Alphaproteobacteria bacterium
GACGCGCCCGGCACCACCACAATCAGGACATTTTTCAGGCTTTCCGCCATCGGAAGATCCTGTCCCTTTGCAATCGTTACAGGTGGCAACAGTCGGGATTTTTAATTTTGCGTCTTTGCCTTTGAACGCGTCTTCCAATGTGATGTCCAAAGAAAACTGCATATCGGATCCGCGCAGAGGACCGTTGGATCGGCGTCCACCGCCGCCCATCATTTCGCCGAACATGTCTTCGAAAATGTCAGAAAATGCGGATCCGAATCCCGCTCCACCAAATCCGGCTCCACCTCCCATGCCTCCCATGCCATTCACGCCCGCAGCACCGAAACGGTCATAGGCCGCACGTTTTTGCGGGTCTTTCAAAACATCATAGGCTTCGTTAATTTCTTTGAATTTTTCTTCAGCCGCCGCCGCATCATCTTTGTTGCGGTCAGGGTGATACTGCATCGCCAATTTGCGATAGGCTTTTTTCAGCTCGTCATCACTCGCTGTTTTTTCAACGCCCAATAGTTTGTAAT
>JAEUKN010000013.1 GCA_016794305.1 Alphaproteobacteria bacterium
AGCTCAAAGCCGCCCTCAATAAAGACTTCCGTACAAAATTGCTTACCTGTTAACGATTTAGTATTTTGCCCTGACTAATATGCCATGTGTCGCTCTAAAGGGTTGAGTCATGAAAATTGTGTCTATGAGTATGATTTTAAATAATGAAAATATTCATAGCAAAATTTAACATATTTTTCAAGCAAAATTAAAAATGCGTACTTATCCCGAATTATTTAGGCGTTTATGGCTCTTTTTCTTGCGCCAAGAGTAGGATGAAGGGTAAATTCGGATGAGTTTGTCTGGTTGGTCCCCCTCAGACTCGGTTCAGAACTTCAGCATATAACACAGGAGCATATATGAAAATTTGGTATTTGTGGGAAGGTGATACGCACCAGGATAACAGCGGTTCATATGATGCGTCGCGGCTGCGCGAGGTTGGCCGCAATCGCGGGCATGAGGTCCAAATTTTTACCCCCGATCAATTTAAATTGACGATTGGCGCGGTGGGTCATTCGGTGGGGCATCAGGGGGCAAGTGAGTCCGAACATGCTCACGGGCAAAACAAATCCGCGCGGGCGATTTTTGTGGATGGGCAAATGAAGGAATTGCCCGACATTGTGATCTCGCGCATTTATGCGGGGTCAACCGAACTGAGCATGACGATTTTGCGGCATTTACAGGCGTGCGGAGTGGCGGTGGTAAATGCGCCGCAGTCAATCAGTCAAGTGATTGATAAAATCCAGATGCTGCAGATTCTGGATGCTCACGGCATTGCGGTTCCCAAGACGTTATTTTCCAAATGCCCGATTGATCTGGCGTTGATTGAACGTGAAATTGGCTTTCCAGTGGTGGTCAAGACGCTTAAAGGTGCGCGCGGCGGCGGGGTGTTCTTGTGTCAAAACGCCGAATCGGTGCGGGATGTGAGTGATTTATTGGTGAGTCATGGGTTGAGCGCGCCAATCTTATTGCAGAAATATGTGAGCGAGAGCCACGGGCGCGACATTCGGGCCTATTACGTTGGCGGTAAAGTTGTGGCGTGTATGGAGCGCACATCCACCGACGGCAGCTTTAAATCCAACATTGCCCGCGGCGGAATTGGTGAGCCGTGTGAAATGAATGACGAGATGCGCCGATTGGTTCAGGCCAGTTGTGCTGCGCTCAAAATCGATATTGCGGCGGTTGATTTGTTGATGAGCGAAACCGGCTATTTGGTGTGCGGAGTGAATAGTTCGCCCAATCTTCACGGTGTGGAAAAATATGCGCAATTTGACATCGTGAATGTAATTTATGATTATATTGATCATCAATTGATTCCGCAGATTCCCTCAATTCTGGCGCATTCCAAAGAACAGGCAGCCCCCAAACGCGGGGCGATTCTGCCGGCCTTTCTCAACAAATTGAAATCCTTGCGCCAAAGCCATGTTGCTTAAGCCATATCATGGGATTATGCCCGTCATTGATGATACGGCCTTTATCGCCGATAACGTAGTTTTAACCGGTGATGTGACCATCGGCGCGATGAGCAATATCTGGTACGGTGTCGTGATGCGCGGCGATGTCAACGACATTAAAATCGGCGCGCGCACCAATATTCAGGACGGATGCGTGATTCATACATCACTCGGTGTTCAGGGAACCTATATCGGGGATGATGTCACGGTGGGGCATATGGCGTTGCTCCATGCCTGCACCATTGGCCATCGCGCCTTTATCGGCATGCAGTCCCTGATTATGGATGAAGCGGTGATTGAGGATGAAGCGATGGTTGCCGCAGGATCGTTGGTTTCCCCCAAAAAACGTGTCCCGCGCCATCAATTATGGGCCGGCCGCCCGGCGCGTTATGTCCGCGATATGACCGCGGCCGAAATTGAATATTTACAAATTTCCGCCGACAGATATGTTGCATTGGGGCAGGAATATAAATTATTATCCCCCTTATAAACAATCCTGTTATTATCCTTAATATCCAATCATTCTTGTGCTTTCTCTTAAGCCCTTTAATTCTCAAAAGAGTGCATCATGTCCATTTCTTCTCTTGTGTCCCCGTATCAGGCATCCCAGATCCTTCCCGATAAAGCCTATAATGTCCGTGATGTTTTTGGGATTGAGTGTGATTGGATCGTAAAGGGTTTTGCGCATGCTCTGCCCAATGTGCCCAATATTGATCCGACCTATCAATTCGATCATGATACGACTTTGGCTTTGCTCGCGGGTTTTGCGTTTAATCGCCGCGTGATGATTCAGGGCTTTCACGGCACCGGCAAATCCACCCATATTGAACAGGTGGCGGCGCGGCTCAATTGGCCGTGCGTGCGCGTGAATTTGGACAGTCATGTGAGCCGGATTGACCTGTTGGGTAAGGATATGATTGTCCTTAAGGACGGCAAACAAGTCACCGAATGGCGCGATGGCATCCTGCCGTGGGCCATTCAGCACCCTGTGGCATTGACATTCGATGAATATGACGCCGGGCGGCCCGATGTGATGTTTGTGATTCAGCGTGTGCTCGAAACCGACGGGCATTTGACCTTGTTGGATCAAAATCAAATTATTGTGCCGCATCCGGCGTTTCGGTTGTTTGCGACCTCAAACACTGTTGGGTTGGGTGATACAACCGGCCTATATCACGGTACGCATCAGCTCAATCAAGGGCAAATGGACCGGTGGAATATCGTGACTACTTTGAATTACCTGCCGCATGAGGAAGAGGTGAAAATTATTTGTGCCAAAGTACCGGGGGAACATATTGAGGATGTCGCCAATATGGTGCGTTTGGCGGCGTTAACCCGCGAGGGATTCAGGAATGGCGACCTGTCCACCCTGATGTCCCCGCGCACGGTGATTAGTTGGGCGGAAAACCACCGGATTTTTGGCAACCGCGAATTGGCGTTTCGCCTTAGTTTTTACAATAAATGTGATGAGCTGGAACGTCCCGTGTTGCATGAATATTACCAGCGTTGCTTTGGGGTTGAGTTGGATTATTAAGCGGGGATTTGGGTTATGTCTCATTCACCAGCCGCCCCATCCGGCCCGCCTGTGCCGCCAGGCCCCGGCCTTCAGCCCGGAAAAAACCAAGCCGGTGACGTGTTTCGGGATGCGCAATCGGCCCTCATCCGCGCCATTGCGCAAAGGCGTGAATTGGATGTTTCTTATGTGCCGGCGGCCTTGATCCATCAAAAAATCTCGCAAATGCCTCTTGCTCAGGCACGTCTATCTGCTCATTCCGGCAAAGCGGGGGAGGGGATTTCACCAAGCGAAAAATCGTTGATGCGGGCGGAGGCAGATTTCGAAGGGCTGCGGTTAAAATATCATGATTCGGCTCTCCATCAGCGGGGCAAAAACTATGATGACCGCGCGGCGGTGATGCTCGATTCGCTTGAACGTGCGCGGCTGGAAATATTGGGTGCCCGCAGTTATAAAGGCATGAGCGATAATTTCGATCAATCCTTTGCCCTACGCGCGGCCCAGATGGGATACCATCACCTGAACACGCCGCGCCTTGATACGATGTCCGATGCCGTTTATCTGTGGATGAAGATGCAGGCAAATGGCATGGATGCGCGCGACTTACCGCCGCAGGTTCGGCATTTTTATCATGTTTGGCAAGATTGGCTCAATGAACATCTCTCAAAGGTTGATTTCGATCAAGTATCGACCATGATCAACTCACAGGCGCATTTCGCGAGATTTTCAAAAAAATTGCTCCATCGCTGGAATTTGATTGATGCGTTAGATGAGGATGAAGACGGAGAAAACGATCATCATTCAAACTCCAAAAACGGAAAGAAACAACAGTCTCCAGACACCGATAGTGACTCGGAAGGCCTTGAAGCTGCTGAAGACTCTCGTGATCATAACGATCAAGATACGCGCGCGGATGATGAGGAGGGGGGCGAAAACGCAGACACGGAGGGCGATGGACAAGCTTGGGATGACGGGGAGAGCGGGGAGCATGAGGACTCAGGCCTAAACCAAAAAACGGGAATGGATCAGGAGCCGGACGGGCAGGGGGCAGGCGCAAATGATGATGATTTCGGTGGTGCTCAACCCTATGGCGATATTCGCTCCAACCGCGACGCAGCCAATCATGTGGGCACGATTTATCCGATTTATTGCACGCAGTATGATGAAGTGATTGATGCCGCGGAGTTGGCGGATTTTGAGGAATTATACCGGCTGCGCGCGATGCTGGATAAACATTTGGCACATTTGCAGCCGCTGATTGCCAAGCTGGCCAATCGTTTGCAACGGAAATTATTGGCGCAACAGCAGCGATCCTGGCTGTTTGACCGTGAGGAAGGATATTTGGACAGTGCGCGGCTGGCGCGGGTGATCGCCAATCCGTCTATGCCGCTCACCTTTAAACAGGAAAAGGAAATTCCGTTTAAGGATACGGTGGTCACGTTGTTGTTGGATAACTCCGGGTCTATGCGTGGCCGTCCGATTATGATTGCGGCGATGTGTGCCGATATTTTGGCCAGAACGTTAGAGCGTTGCGCGGTTAAGGTTGAAATTTTGGGCTTCACGACAAAAATGTGGAAGGGCGGCAGGTCCCGCGAATTATGGATGGAAAACGGCCGCCCGCCGCATCCCGGGCGGCTCAATGATTTGCGGCATATTATTTATAAATCCGCCGATCAACCGATGCGCCGCGCCCGCAAGAATCTGGGATTGATGCTCAAAGAAGGGATATTAAAGGAAAATATAGACGGGGAGGCCCTAGTGTGGGCCTATAACCGCCTTGCGCTGCGGGCGGAGGAACGTAAAATCCTGATGGTGATCTCAGACGGTGCGCCGGTGGATGATTCCACTTTGGCGGCCAATCCCGCGAATATGTTGGAACATGATTTGCGGCATGTCATCGCCCGCATTGAAATGATTAACAAAGTACACCTAACGGCCATCGGCATCGGCCATGACGTGACGCGATATTACCAAAATTCCATGATGATTCATGATCCGTCAGAACTGGGGGAGGCATTAATTGCCAATCTCTCAACTTTGTTTGATAATTAATTCTCGACTATCGGTCTATGTTCTGGCATTTCTGTAGTACATTGAACCCAAACGAGTATATATTAAGCCCATGAATGCACCGTTGCGCACGCCGAATGACCCATCCTCGAACTCTCTGATTTTACCGCTGATCGCCAAGAGGTGGGAACCGAGGGGGGGGCAGAGGGACGAGAAGGCGGGTGATAAGGGGTATGAGCTGATCGACAGCGGCCATGGCCGAAAATTGGAACGATACGGCAAGATTATTGTGGATCGCCCGGAACCCCAGGCATTGTGGGATATGTCGTTGCCACCCAAGGAATGGGAGTGCGCGCATGCGCGCTTCACCAATTCGGGGGACGAAGAACAAGATGCGGGAAAATGGAAGATCAACCGCGATGTGCCGGATTCTTGGGCCGTGGAATGGCAAAATATTCGCATGATGTGTCGCCTGATGTCCTTTCGCCACATGGGCTTATTCCCTGAGCAACAGACCCATTGGCAATGGGTGAATGACCAAATTCATGCGGCAGGGCGGCCATTAAATATTCTCAATCTTTTTGCCTATACGGGTGCCGCCAGCCTCTCTGCCGCCGCGAGCGATGCGGGGGTGCAGGTTACGCATGTCGATGCCTCCAAAAAAGCCATCCAGTGGGCCAAAGAAAACCAAGAGGCCAGTGGATTAACTCATTGCCCCATCAGGTGGATTTGTGATGACGCCAAGGCCTTCGTGGCGCGTGAATTGCGGCGCGGGCGCACATATGACGGCATTATTCTTGACCCCCCCAAATTTGGCCGCGGACCCAATGGCGAAAGATGGCAAATTGAAGAAGATTTGCCGCAATTTTTAAGGGACTGCGCCGCGTTGCTCAGTGACCGCCCCAGCTTCATGATCCTCACTGCCTATGCCATGCGCCTGTCCTCAATATCATTGGGCGCGGCGTTGCGGGATGTAACAAAAAATTTGGGCGGTGAATGCCAATCCGGGGAATTACTGATTGCGCAAAAAAACGGCGACCGTTTTTTATCCACCTCCCTCTTCGCGCGGTGGCGGGCGACAGCATGACCGTGAAAATAATTACATCCCCAAGCAATCCGATCATCAAGGATATCAAGGCGTTGGAGCTGCGCAAGCGCCGCAAAGAAAGCGGGTTGTTTATCGTGGAGGGGCTGCGCGCGGTGCGCGAGGGCGTAGAGCTTGGTTTTGCGCTCAAATACCTTGCCTATCACCAGAAATTAGAGAAAAAGCAAGAGCTGGGGGAGGTCGTGGGAGCGTGCGAGGCCGCCAAAGGCTTAGTATTAGAAGTCAATGAAGATGTGTTGGAAAAAATATCGCGCAAGGATAACCCGCAATCTGTGATCGGTGTTTTTGAACAAAAACTCTCTAGGCTGCCCTCAACCACGGAGAAGGAGGAAAAGGGGGGAGTGCGTGAGGGTCCAAAACGCCCGCAGAGATTCTCAAAACTAGTGGTGTTGGAACAGGTGCGCGACCCGGGAAATTTGGGTACCATCATTCGCACGGTGGATGCCGTTGCGGCGGACGGGGTGGTGATGGTCGGGGCATGTTGTGACCCGTATTCGATTGAATGCGTGCGGGCCAGCATGGGATCGATTTTTGCCGTGCCGATTTACCAAGCGGACGCATCAGACTTCTTGGATTGGGTGGTACAGTGGCGGGAGGGAGCGGAAAACAAGATTGGAACGGTCATTGCCACCGCACTTCAGGGAGCGATGGATTTTCGCGATTACATCCACCAACCGGGCCAACCTTATCTATTGCTCATGGGCAATGAACAGGCAGGCTTGTCGGCTGACCTGCGCCATGCGGCGGATGTGATCATTAAACTTCCCATGATCGGCCGCGCGGATAGCCTGAATTTGGCTGTCTCTACGGGCATTTGCCTTTACGCGCTGGAGCATTTAATCGGCAATCAAGCCCCCTGAACATGTATATTGAAAACTATCTTGTAGCTTTGGGCGCGAGATTTATATAAGATTTGCGTTCACGCGTTATAGGTTTAAAAGCTAGTCGGTTGAATTTATATGAAAGATTTTGTATTAAAAGAAGGCAATCCTTATCCGCTGGGGGCGACATGGGACGGGCAGGGGACGAATTTTTCAATCTTTTCGGCACATGCCACGCGGGTTGAGTTATGCTTGTTTGATGCCCAAGGCGAGAGGGAAGATCACCGTATTGCCCTGCCTGAATATACGGATGAGGTTTGGCATGGTTATTTACAAGGTGTCGGCCCGGGGCAAATCTATGGATATCGCGTCTATGGCCCCTATGAGCCAAAGGACGGGCATCGGTTTAACCCAAATAAATTGTTGCTTGATCCTTATGCCAAACAGCATCATGGCGAAATAAAGTGGGACCCTGCGTGTTACGGCTATACCATTGGATCGCCCGATAAAGATTTATCATTTGATATCCGCGATAGCGCGCCTTTTGTGCCAAAATGTGTGGTTACGGACCATAGTTTTGATTGGAAAGGTCAGGCCAGTCGTCCCTTTATCCCATGGAACGAGACGATTATTTATGAGACCCATGTTAAGGGGTTTACCAAATTACACCCGCATATTGAAGAAAGACTTCGCGGTACCTATGCCGGTTTTGGTCAGAAAGAGGTGCTTGGCTATATCAAAAATTTGGGAGTGACAACGATTGAGTTGCTGCCCATTCATACTTTTTTGAATGATAGTTATTTGCTTGAAAAAGGATTGGTGAATTACTGGGGCTATAATTCCATCGGGTATTTTGCCCCGGACCCACGCTATGCCGCCAATAAAAAACGCGCATTGCATGAATTTAAGCATATGGTGTCCCAGTGTCATGATATGGGCTTAGAAGTTGTGCTGGACGTGGTTTATAACCATACGGCGGAGGGGAATGAGAATGGTCCGACTCTCTCCTTCCGCGGCATCGACAATCTGTCCTATTACCGACTTATGCCGAATGACAAACGTTTTTATATTAACGATACGGGAACGGGCAACACGCTCAATATCACCCATTCGCGGGTAATGCAGATGGTGACTGATTCACTAAGATATTGGGTTCATGAAGCGCATGTGGATGGGTTTCGTTTTGATCTGGGGATTGTGTTGGCCCGTGAAATGGACGGATTCGACAGCTCTAGCGGGTTTTTAAAAGTCGTGACCCAAGATCCAATACTCAACTCGGTTAAGATGATCGCCGAGCCATGGGATTGCGGACCGGGCGGATATGTGGTGGGGGGGTTTCCCCCCGGATGGGCGGAATGGAATGATAAATTTCGCGACCAGGTGCGCGAGTTTTGGAAGGGTAGCAGTAATGCTACCAAATTGGCCTCTCGGTTACTGGCATCGAGCGATGTATTCAACCACTCAGGGCGTAAGCCTTGGGCCAGCGTGAATTTCATTACAGCACATGACGGATTTACGCTCAATGACTTGGTGAGCTATGATAGAAAGCATAATGAAGCCAATTTGGATCATAATAAGGATGGCAGCGATAATAACCATTCATGGAATTGTGGCATAGAAGGCGCAACGGATAACGAGGATATTAACTTCCTGCGTAACCGTCAGGTGCGCAATATGTTGGCGACATTGCTCCTATCCCAGGGAACGCCGATGCTGCTGGCGGGGGATGAGATGCGTCATTCTCAGGCTGGAAACAATAACGCCTATTGTCAGGATAATGAAATTAGCTGGCTGAATTGGGAGATGACGGACGAAAAAAAATCCCTGATTGCCTTTGTCACCGCCCTGATAGAGATGCGCAAGAAATATCATATTTTGCGGCATAATCGCTTCTTTACCGGTGCCTATGATGATGAGTTGGAAGTCAAGGACGCAACCTGGATCAGGGCAGATGGTGTGGAGCTAAAGCCAAAAGATTGGGCGGACAATATTATGCGGTGCTTTGGGGTGATTCTGGATGGGCGCACCCAAACCACCGGTATTCACCGTAAAGGGAAAGAGGTCACATTGCTGATTATCCTGAATGCCCATCATGATTTGGTGAAATTTACCATGCCGCCCTGTATGGGTGGTGACGTATGGAAACGAATTTTTGATACTAATATTCTGGCCGATAGCGATAGTGACAGCATCAAAGAGCAATATTCCATTCATGTGGGCGATATTTATGATGTGACCGGTCGATCGGTGCTGGTGTTTGCGCTTGAGCTGAATGAGGAAGCCCCCGCATTGGAATAGAACCATCACCGGAATAAAATCATGACGATAAACTGTAATATCTGCAAAAATGCTCTGGACAAACAATCGGTAATTCTCTATAAACCTTCCACACCGAACTGATTTCTCAAGTGCCTAAGTAGCTCAGTCGGTAGAGCAAGCGACTGAAAATCGCTGTGTCGCTGGTTCGATTCCGGCCTTAGGCACCATTTTTTAAATTCATCACAATTTTTTGATTAATTTATCGACTCTTTTGATAATTTTGTTGACTCGCTTGATCATATCGAAGACGATCTAAAAAAAGAGGAGAAAATTATGTCCGCGGCAAGTTTCATAAAAGGAAATAAAGTTCTAATTGCAGGGGTTGTTTTACCGTTTCTTCTTATCATTGCCCTTATGTTGTCCCGCCTGGCGACCATTGAGCCGCCGCAATATAAAGCGCTGTTTTATGTCAGCAAACCCAGTGTGATAGGGACTATCAAAGTAACACCAAATAGTGATGGAAAAATTAGCGCAGTATTTCAGCCCAAAGACGCTGGGAGCGTGATAGAAAATAACGGCACAGCAAATCCTAGTGCAGTTTTATATCTTTACGATGGAAAATCAGGCAGTTTAGAGAGTACAGAGGTTACACTTGATCAAAATAATCAAGTAACGCCTTTGCAAAAATTTCAAGATCTTGAAATTCTGCCGGATGCCATCGCACCTGATGGGTATGAGTTCAAACGCTCTTACTACATAAGCAGAACGTCTATCCTTATTGATATCTTCGGCGGTCGTCGACATTATGACGGGCCGGTCCTAACGAAAAATAAATATGTCATGGAAATAGTAGGCGTGAATGACTACTATAATCGGACTAAGTTTTTGGGGTGGGTGAATGAGGGAGCCTCAAAATGACTGAAACCAGAGAAGCTGCAATCACTCAG
The DNA here is from genome assembly GCA_016794305.1 of Alphaproteobacteria bacterium. GTDB lineage: Bacteria > Pseudomonadota > Alphaproteobacteria > Micavibrionales > Micavibrionaceae > UBA1573. The sequence continues at coordinate 10,089 of JAEUKN010000013.1, forward strand.
ATTAAAGATTTGATAGAGACTCATCATCTGAGCGAGTTTGATATATTGGAATTATGCAAAAAATCGTCCATTCAAGATTCTAAACCTGCGAATCTGTTACAACTCACGATAATGTACCTTGGCGGTATCTTTATATTCGCAGGCTTGGGTGTTTATATCAATATGATATGGGATGACATCAATTCTTTGTCCCGCGTCATTATAACATTAGGCAGCGGCTTTGTGGCTTTTATCCTAAGCCTTTTATGCACCAGCGATGCCCGTTTTACCAAAGCACTCACGCCATTTATTATCATAGCCGGAATCCTTCAACCGGTGGGTCTGTTCGTTTTTATGGATGAATATTTGCCCCATGCCGGCAATGTCACATTGCCAGCATGCTATGTTATGGGATTTATGCTTGTGCAGCAATTTATAGCTTTTATGGCCACGGGGGTGACCGGATTTTTATTCTTTAGCGTGTTCTTTTTCTATAGTTTCATATGCATGATTTTTAACCTGTGGGAGATAAGAGATTTGATAGTCCCGGTTGTCATCGGCATATCAGGGTTGATGGTTGCTTGGGGCATTGATCAAACAAGCCACAGGTCCATAACGCCGTTTTATTATTTCTGTATGTCGGGGATTGCCGCGATTGCGTCATTTGATCTTTTGCAGGAAACAAAATTTGATATTTTGTTGGTGGGGGTCTCATGCATCTTGATCTACGTTGCCATGATGGCCGCCAGCCGGACAATTCTTACGGTTGCGGTGATATCTCTTTTGGGATATCTGGTTTACTTCACCGATGAATATTTTAAAAATATCGTTGGCTGGCCGATTGCCTTGATTATTTTGGGGCTAGTCATGATTGGCGTAAGTGCCTATGCCGTTAAAATTGGGAAGAATATAAGTTCCCATGTTTAGGTTTTATAGTTTGCTTCAGGAACAAGGCTAAATAAAATGAGCTTATCTGCCCAACCCCTCCCGCTGGCGGCGATATTTTCCGTTCAGGGGAGTGAGCTAAGTTTGGCGGAAAAATCTTTGTTTTCTGCGGCGCAGCCATTGGGGTTTATTTTATTCGGGCGGAATTGCCAAAATCCTGAACAATTGAAAAAACTTACATCCGCATTGCGTGAAACGGTGGGGTGGGATTGCCCGATTTTAATTGATCAGGAGGGGGGCAGCGTGGCGCGGCTCAGGCCTCCGCACTGGCCCGAATTTAAACCTGCGCGCATTTACGGCGATGGGTTCAATTCAGCGGACGGTGAGCAAATTTTGCGCGACGATATGGCCGACGATATGGCCGAAATGGCGCAGATGTTGATCGCCCACGGCATCAATGTGAATTGCGCACCCGTGTGCGATGTACCGATTCCTGAAACGGCGGAGATTCTCGGCTCCCGCGCCTATGCGCTTAACCCCGAAACCGTGGCGCGATGTGCCTATCTCACGGCGGACTCCTTTATTCAACACGGGGTGACGCCGGTGATCAAACACCTCCCCGGACACGGGCGGGCGCGAACCGATTCGCATCATACCCTCCCCCGTGTGTCATCCGAGCGCACGGATTTAATCGCACATGATTTTGCACCGTTCAAGGCCCTTTCAAAATCCGACATCGCGCCAAAATGCTGGGGCATGGTCGCGCATATTGTTTATGAGTCCTATGATGCGCGTCTTCCCGCCACACTCTCACCAACCGTGATTGCCGAAGTGATTCGCGGGGAGATTGGGTTTGACGGGCTCTTACTCTCTGATGATATCGACATGAAGGCCTTAGAAAACTATGGATCAATTGCCGATCGGGCCAATTTATGCTTGCAAGCCGGGTGCGATGTTGCTTTGTATTGTTGGGCAGATTTAAAAGTGATGGAGCTCATGGCCGCTCAACTGCCCCCTCTCTCCGCCAAAGGGTGGGAGCGGTGGCAGAGCAGCCTTTTGCCCAAAAAAAACATACCAAAATAAAACATAATGAATGACCAAACCGCGCCCAATGCTAATTATTTGCTCTTACGTCTTGATGCGTTTGAAGGGCCGATAGATGTTTTGCTGCAATTGGCGCGTGATCAGAAATTGGATCTCCACCAAATTTCCATCCTGCAATTAGCACGGCAATATTTGGAATTTATTGATCAGGCGCAGCGACTCTCGCTCGATATCGCCGCCGAATATTTGGTGATGGCGGCGTGGCTGGCCTATTTGAAATCAAAATTATTACTACCTGTTGAGCAAACGGCAAGCGACGAGCCCAGTGCCGCCATGATGGCCGAAGCATTGGCGTTCCAGCTGCGCCGCCTTGAAACCATTCAAAAATCTGCCGAATTTTTGCGCAACGCCATGCGGCGCAATCTTTCCGTTCATGGGCGCGGCTCACGAGAAACATTCACGCAAACGACGCAGGATCACTATAAAGTTGATCTTTATCAACTCCTAAAGGCTTATGGCGATATCACGCAACGCCAGACTTCGAGCCATTATAAACCCGTGAGTTTTCCCGTGATGTCGATGGAGGATGCCATGGCGCGGCTCACGAAAATGCTGGGGCGGTTGCCCAAAAGCGGGAGTTCATCCGTATGGACCACACTTTCGAGCTTTGTTCCCACGCCGGCGGCGGATCAGGCAGGGCGGGAATTATATGCGCGGTCGGCTTTGGCTTCATTGCTCACCTCTGCGTTGGAGCTTGCTAAACAAGGCCAATTGGAACTACGTCAGGATGATCATTTTCGGCCCATTTACCTGCGGACGATTGAGCCGGCGAATCAAGAGCAGGAATAATTTAGGCGGGAGGGAGGGGAGGAATCATGTCCGTGTGGGAAATTTTAATCAAATATTATCCGGCGTTTTTTAGCGGATTGAGTGTGACGCTCAAACTTTGCGGCATTATCTGGGGTTTGGGCATTGTCCTCGGCACCGCTCTGGGGTTCTTGGGGTGGAAATTTGCACGCAGCATCGGGTGGCCATCGCGCGGTGTTTCATTTTTTCTGGGCGGTGTGCCGCTTCTGGTGTTTCTGTTTTGGCTGCATTACCCGGTCCAGGCGATGTTCGATGTGGTGATTGATCCGTTTTTTACTGCGGCCTTTACCCTCACCATCGTCAACATGTTTGGGGTGGCGGATATTGTGCGCGGCTCGCTCAACGATTTTCCGCAGCAATATTTGATCGCGGCCAAGGTCACGGGATTAAGCCGCCGACAAACCATTTTCAAAATCCAGATTCCCTTGATTTTGCGCCAGATTTTACCCTCGCTGATTTTTCTTCAGGTGGCAATGCTGCATACATCGCTCTTTGCCAGTTTGATTTCGGTCGAGGAAATTTTCCGCGTGGCGCAGCGAATCAATGCGCAAATTTATCGCCCCGTAGAAATTTACACGGCACTTGGTGTGTTTTTCCTGGGTGTGTGTTTGCCGATTAACGCGCTCGCCTATTGGCTGCGCAGGCGTTTCACCCGCGATATGTCGGAAAGATAGGGGGAAGGGCAGCCATGCTACACTGCACGCAGATTCACAAATCTTTCAATGGTCGCGAGGTCTTGAACGGCCTATCACTGGAAATTAAACCCGGCACCATCAGCTGTGTCATTGGCCCCTCCGGTACCGGAAAAACGACCCTTTTGCGGGCCTTGGCTTTGCTTGATTTCCCCGATACCGGCACCATTCATATTGACGGTCAGGAATTCCAATTTGGCCCCGATCTGCCGCCGCCTGCGCCTGAACGCACGATTTGGCCCAATGTTACGGCGGTGTTTCAATCCCTTTTCCTGTGGCCGCATTTGACGTTGCGGGAAAATATCTTGCTGCCTGCGCGGGCGCGTAATGCGGCGGCGGAAAAAGATATCGAAGGGTTGATTAATTTCTTTGAGATGGGGCATTTTATCAGTAATTATCCGAATCAAGCCTCCATCGGTCAACGGCAGCGTGTGGCCCTTGCGCGTGCGCTCATTCTCAATCCGCGCTATATTTTGTTGGATGAGATTACATCGGCCTTGGATATTGAACAAACCGCGAAAATCCTTACCAAACTCGCGCAGTTGAAAGAGCGCGGCATCGGCATTTTCCTGATCACTCACCATATTGGCTTTGCGGCCAAGGCCGCCGATCAAATTATTTTTATGAGCGATGGCATCATCGCGGAACACGGCCCGCCTACAATCCTTTGTAACCCCAAATCCGAACGGTTGAAAAAATTTCTGTCTATGATAGAAATTGCGAGTTAGAGTGATTTGGCCTAAAGGGTTTTGGTAGAGGATTTTGGTAGAGGATTCCCGCGAATGACAACACAGATAAACGTATCAGTACTAAAAACCATAGCCGTTTTGCTTTTGGCGTTGAGCATGAGTTTAACCGCTTGCAGCCAAAAAAAGGAAATTGATCCCCTTACGGTGGACCGTCCGGCGGAACAAATCTATACGGAGGCCGAAGCCGCGCGTAAGGGCGATAAATATCAAACGGCGGTGAAATTATACAGCGAAGTTGAACGGCAACATCCCTATTCGGAACTGGCTACATTATCCCAAATTCGCCAGGCGGAAACAGCCTATAACGAGCTCAAATACGATGATGCGATTGTGGCCATTGACCGCTTTGTGGAACTTCACCCGGGCCATGATCTTGTGCCCTATGCCTATTACATGAAGGCCATGTGTTATTACGAACAAATGACCGATGTGCGGCGCGATCAGGCGATGAGCGAGCGGGCGTTAGAGGCACTCGACCTTGTAATTAACCGCTTCCCCGAAAGTAAATATGCGCGTGATGCGGCCCTGAAACGCGATTTGGTTCAGGATCATCTGGCGGGTAAGGAAATGGAGATTGGCCGCTATTACATGAAAAAATCGGAATATAATGCGGCCATTAATCGCTTTTTGGCGGTGATTAAAACCTATCAAACCACCACCCACACACCGGAAGCCCTGCACAGATTGGTGGAATGTTATACGATTCTGGGACTTAAGGATGAAGCCACCCACGTGGCGGCGGTTTTGGGCCATAATTACCCCGGCAGCAAATGGTATCAAAACAGCTATGCGCTCCTCGATTCTGCACAAAGGGCGCATCTTAAGGATGAACGGTCCTGGATGTCCCGAACGGTTGACTCGCTCCTTAATCCGAATAAATAGAGCGATCAAAAGATTATCGATAGACTTTTGAAATAATGATTGACAAAAATGTTGGTAACATTTAAGTTACTATTAGGGTTTGTAGTCTATGATAGAAGTTAAGGTTTATAAAAGTCAAACTGGCTATGAGCCTTTACATGATTGGCTTCAAGAGATCAAGGATGTGAAAACCAAGAACATTATCTTGAAATCCTTGACAAAACTACAAACCGGATTAATCGGTAATACCGCGCCCGTTGGCGGCGGCGTGATGGAGCTTAAAATTCATTACGGCTGCGGGTATAGGATTTACTACGGCTATCATAACAATAATTTGATTATTTTGCTATGTGCCGGTGATAAATCCACCCAGAAGAAAGATATTCTTAAAGCCAAAGATTATTGGAACGACTATTTGAAAGATTGTGAGACAGGGGGAAGTTATGAGACACATCAACGACTTGATCGTAGCGGAGCTGAAAAAGAGTAGTTCTTTGAGAAAGGAGCATATCTCGGAGGCCTTAAAAACCATGCTTGAAGGTGATACGCGCAGCGGGCTGCTCATGCTCAGGAATATTGTCAATGCCCATTGCGGTTTTTCCGAACTTGCGGCCCATCTGGGCGTTAGTCCCAAATCTGTCATGAGAATGGTGAGCGCCACCGGCAATCCCAAGGCCAGCTTTATTTTTAAAATTATCGGATTCTTGCTGGATAAGGAAAACGCCGTATTTGACGTGAAACGAAAATCCGCTTGATCAGACGAACCGCTTTTTGATTTTCTGGCGCATCATTTGGTTGATATTTATTCGGTTGATATCTCAAAATCCCCCCTTGAAGTTTGGCAAAAAATCATTAGGACTCAGTGTGTCCGATGAAACAGATTTTAATTGAGAATAAATGCAGCCGGACCATTTATTTTTTGAGGAGTTGATTATGACAGTCAGAGTAGGAATAAACGGGTTTGGGCGCATTGGCCGCTTGGTTTGCCGCGCATTGAACGAAGCCGATGCCGATATCCGCCAAAACATCGAATTGGTGGCAATTAACGATTTGGCGGATACCGCCACCAACGCGCATTTGTTGAAATGGGATTCGGTGCATGGCCGTTTTCCCGGGGAAGTCAGCGCAGACGGGCCCGACATGCTGGTGCTCAACGATAAACCCGTCAAAGTGTTCCAACAACGTGACCCTGCGCAATTGCCATGGGGTGAATATGGTGTGGATATCGTGCTTGAATGCTCCGGCATCTTCACGGCGCGGGATAAGGCTGCGCTGCATTTACAGGGCGGCGCGAAAAAAGTGCTGATCTCTGCCCCCGCTACGGACGAAGATTTAACCGTTGTGTATGGCGTGAATTGTGGCAAGCTAGAGGCAGGCCACAAAATCGTTTCCAACGCTTCCTGCACCACCAATTGCCTTGCCCCCGTGGCATCGGCCATTCATAATACGGTTGGGATTGAACGCGGATATATGACGACCATCCACAGCTATACCGGCGACCAAAATATTGTCGATACGATGCATAAGGATCTGCACCGCGCGCGCGCAGCGGCACTTAACATGATTCCAACATCTACCGGTGCGGCCAAGGCCGTGGGTAAGGTTTTGCCTGAACTCAAAGGCAAATTGGACGGTGTTGCCATTCGTGTTCCAACCCCCAACGTGTCCTTGGTGGATTTTAAATTTGTTCCGAAGCGCGACACGAGCGTTGAGGAAATCAATGCTGCGATTATTGCCGCAGCTGACGGGCCACTCAAAGGTATTCTGGGATATTATGACGAACCGTTGGTATCTACGGATTTCAACCATGATAAACGTTCCTCGATCTTCTCACTCGAAGGGACCAAAGCCATTGACGGTAAGATGGTCCGGGTGATGAGCTGGTATGACAATGAATGGGGATTCTCGAACCGTATGCTCGATACCGCCATCAAAATGCATAAGGTTGGCTATTAAAAGTGATGTTTAGCCTATAGGCGCAAGGCAGCAGGGGGTTGAGCGATGATCGTTTAACCCCCTTTTTGTATGTGGTATTTTGATACCGTACTTTTTGATCTGTTGATTTCTGCGGCATTGGGCGAGTTTTGATTGAATTATTTTCCTTGACGCCGCGGAATGAATGGGATAAAAAGCGTGTAATTTTTAATCAACCATAGACTTAAAGGACACAGGTCATGAAAACCTTTTCCGCCAAGCCTTCTGACATTCAGAAGAAATGGATTGTTGTGGACGCTAAGGATCTCGTTTTGGGCCGTTTGGCTTCGGTGATCGCGATGCGTTTGCGCGGCAAACATAAGGCAACTTTTACCCCCCACATGGATACGGGCGATTATGTCGTGGTCATCAATGCCGAAAAAGTGCATATGACCGGAAATAAACGCGAAGGCACAAAATTTTACTGGCACACCGGGTATCCGGGTGGCGTGAAGGAACGTACACGGGCGCAACTGCTCGATGGTCGTTTTCCTGAACGCGTTATTATGAAAGCGGTTGAGCGTATGTTGCCCGAAGGCCCGATGGGGCGCAAAGTTTTGGGAAATCTGCGTGTGTATGCCGGGGCCGAACACCCGCACGTTGCGCAGAATCCTGAAATTCTGGATGTGGCGAGCATGAATCGCAAAAATGTGAAAGGATAATGATGATGGCTGATTTGAACGATTTGAAAAATCTTTCCGAAAATGCGAGTGTTGCGGATGCTGCGGCCCCGCGTGAACCGAAACGTGATGCTCAGGGGCGTTCCTATGCGACCGGTCGTCGTAAAGAGGCCACGGCGCGCGTATGGATCAAACCCGGAAGCGGCCGCGTGACCGTTAACGGCAAAGATCAGGATATTTATTTCGGGCGCAAAACGCACCTCTTGGTTTTAAACCAACCGTTTTTAATTGCGGATCGGTTGAATCAATTTGATGTTGTTTGCACGGTGAGCGGCGGCGGGCTGTCCGGTCAGGCCGGGGCCATTCGTCACGGTATTTCCCGCGCATTGCAATATTTTGAACCGGATTTGCGCGCACCATTGAAAACGGCGGGATTGCTCACTCGTGATTCCCGTGCGGTTGAGCGTAAGAAAATCGGTCTCCATAAGGCACGCCGCGCCAAACAATGGGTTAAACGTTAATTTTTATTCGGGCGATGGAGTCAGGTGCGTTTTTGCACTTTTGACGCTGTCGCCCGAAATGTATTGGCCATGTCCCATCCTGATGATCATTCGGAGCAACCATCCCAAGAACAGCCACATTCCGATAATGTGGTAAAGTTTATTCCGCGGGTGAGGGGCCAGAGTGAAAAAAATCAAACACCCGAACATCGTTTATGGCGGGAAAATGACGACTCTAATCGTGTAGCCCCGTCATCCTATACTTTGCACACCGCGCCGTTTGGGGCCAAACATCCCCCGATGTTTAATATTCCCCGCGTGACCAAAATTTTGATAATGGTGATGGCGGCGATTGAAATTATGGTACAGATTGCCCAGAGTTTTTATCCGCAAGCCTTGCCAATCCTTACTCAAATCCTGATTTTTATTCCCGAACTTTGGTCGAGCGGCGATGCGTTTCAAAATGCCTCAATTCTCTCGCCTTTGGGGTCGATGTTCGCGCATGGCGGGTGGTTCCATTTGGGGATTAATGTGGTGAGTTTGGCGGCTTTTGGCTCGGGGGCCGAGAAAATCTACGGCACTAAAAAATATTTGGTTTTGTTTTTCGGCAGCGGAGTCGTCGGGCTGTTAAGTTATTTTGCCTTTTATCCCTTCGCAACCGTCGGGGTTTTGGGGGCTTCGGGGGCTATTAGCGGAATTTTCGGTGCCGTGCTTTATAATCTTTATGCCGCACCGCGCGGGGCGCAGACACGGGGAGGGGGCGGGCAGGACTCATTGATGCAAAGCCCCCTGATGATGATTTGTCTTATTTATGTGGTGATCAGTATCGTCAGCGGACTAATCGGCACACCGAACGGCCAACCGATTGCCTGGATTTGCCATATCGGCGGATTTTTGGCCGGCATAGGCTTCGCGGCGCTGAAGCCGAAGAAATAATGGAGATCATGTCCCAAAAATTTAAAATTCATTCGGATTTTGCGCCTGCGGGGGATCAACCGGGGGCGATTGCGGCATTGGTGGGGGGACTGGCGGAGGGGCTCTCTGACCAAGTGTTGCTGGGGGTGACGGGGTCGGGGAAGACCTTTACTATGGCCCATGTGATTGAAAAAACCCAGCGGCCCGCGCTTATCCTCGCGCCCAACAAAACACTGGCGGCGCAGCTTTATTCCGAAATGAAAAGCTTTTTCCCCGATAATGCGGTGGAATATTTTGTATCATATTATGATTATTATCAACCTGAGGCCTATGTTCCCAAAACTGATCTCTATATCGAAAAAGAATCCACGATTAATGAGCAAATTGACCGTATGCGCCACGCCGCGACCCGCGCATTATTTGAACGGCGCGATGTGATTATTGTGGCGTCGGTGTCGTGTATTTACGGCATTGGGTCCAAGGAAGATTATTTCGCCATGACGTTGGAGGTGCATAAGGGCGAGCGGTTGGAGCGGGATGAGCTCATCGCCAAGCTAATTGAATTGCAATATAAACGCAACGACATTGCCTTTGAACGCGGGAGTTTCCGCGTGCGTGGCGATACGCTCGAACTGTTTCCCGTTCACTTTGATGATCGTGCCTGGCGGTTTTCTTTCTTTGGTGATGAGTTGGAGGAAATCAGCGAGTTTGACCCGCTCACGGGCCAGAAATTTACGCGCATGGACGGGGTGCGCATCTATGCCAATTCGCACTATGTCACCCCCGGCCCGACGATTGCCCAGGCGATTGAGTCGATCAAAAAAGACCTGAAAATCCGGCTTGAGGAGTTTCAAGCGGAGAATAAATTGCTGGAATATCAACGGCTTGATCAACGCACGCGCTTTGATCTTGAAATGCTCATGGCCACGGGCATGTGCCAGGGGATTGAAAATTATTCGCGCTATCTGACCGGTCGCGCACCGGGCCAGGCGCCGCCGACTTTGTTTGAATATCTGCCCGAAGATTCGCTGTTGTTTATTGACGAAAGCCACGTGATGGTCGGCCAGATCGGCGGCATGTATAACGGTGACCGCGCGCGCAAAACCGTTCTGGCGGAGTATGGCTTTCGCTTGCCGTCTGCGCTTGATAACCGCCCGCTCAAATTCACCGAATGGAATGACATGCGGCCGCAAACCGTTTATGTGTCAGCCACGCCGGGGGATTGGGAGTTGGAACAAACCGGCGGCAAATTTATCGAACAGGTGGTGCGCCCCACGGGATTGGTCGATCCGCCGGTGGAAATTCGCCCGACCGAGTTTCAAATTGATGATTTGATGCATGAATGTCGCCGCGTGGTGACGGGTGACGAGAATGGTGGCGGGCGCATTTTGGTGACAACGCTGACCAAGAAAATGGCCGAGGATTTAACCGAGTATTTGGTCGAACACGGCTTGCGCGTGCGCTATCTCCACTCTGACATTGACACGCTCGAACGCATTGAAATTATTCGCGATTTGCGGTTGGGGGAGTTTGATATTCTGGTCGGGATCAACCTGCTGCGCGAAGGGCTCGACATTCCCGAATGCCGATTGGTGGCGATATTGGACGCGGATAAGGAAGGGTTTTTGCGCTCGCGCACCTCGCTCATCCAAACCATCGGGCGCGCCGCGCGCAATGTGGGCGGCAAAGCGATTTTATATGCCGATACCATCACCAAAAGCATGAAGGCGGCATTGGAGGAAACTGACCGCCGCCGCGAAAAACAAGAGGAATATAACCGCGCCCACGGCATCACCCCGGCCAGCGTGCAAAAGGCGATTTCCGAAGGATTAGGGCAAAAGGAAACCGAGGAAGACGTGCCGTCACTCAAGGTCGTGGGGCTTTCTGATCAAGAGCAAGAGATGATTCACAACCCGAAACTCCTCACGCGGCAAATCGAAAAATTGCGCGCACAGATGCTCAAGGCCGCCGCCGACCTTGAGTTCGAAACCGCCGCCGACCTCCGCGACCAAATCAAAAAACTGGAGCAGCTGAATTTGGAGATTGCAGGGTAGGGGAGCGGACATAAAATTATCACTGGAAAATCGGGTGAAAATTCTTTACTCTGGGGCATGTCTGAACGTAAGGAAAATCCGGAATTATTAGCGCGCAGGGCTGCGGCCCTTAAAAGTAACTTGCGCAAACGTAAGGAGCAATCCGGCTCTCGTTCCGCACTCGGTCAAGTCCCTGAGGCTGCGCCCATCACCGATCATCCCCCGAAATAAGGTTTTTTGAGATCACATGAATCATATCATTGCACACCCTGATCATTCTCACCTGCCCGGGATCATGCCCGATCATTGGATCCGCGAACAATCCATAATGCATCAGATGATCAGCCCGTTTGTCGATACGCAAAATCGGGACAAAAACGGGGAAAAGATTATTTCATATGGCCTTTCGTCCTATGGGTATGATGCCCGCTGTTCGGATGAATTTATGATTTTTACCAATGTTGATAACGCCATTGTGGACCCCAAAAATTTTTCCAACCAAAGCTTTGTCGAACGTCAAAATGATATATGCGTTATTCCGCCCAATTCCTTTGTGCTTACGCGCACTGTTGAATATTTCCGGATTCCAAAGGATGTGTTGGTGGTTTGCTTGGGCAAAAGCACCTATGCGCGCTGTGGATTAATCGTGAATGTCACGCCGTTGGAGCCGGGATGGGAAGGCCATGTCACGTTGGAGCTGTCCAACACCACCCCCCTGCCGGCAAAAGTTTACGCCCATGAGGGCATCGCGCAGTTCCTGTTTTTTAAGGGCTCAAGCCCCTGCGAAACCTCCTACGCCGATCGTTCCGGAAAATACATGAAACAAACCGGCGTAACCATCCCCCGGGTTTAGAAGTGTTTAAGGCGTGGTTTTTTTGCGGCTATCAATACGGCTTTTGATATCTTCCACGCGCTCTTGATGGGCGGCCTTGGCGTCATCTACGCGTTGGTCGTGAGCGGCTTTCGCATCCTCAACACGTTGTTCATGCGCATCCTTGGCAGCGTCAACGCGCTCTTGGTGAGCATCTTTGGCGGCATCAATGCGTTCTTGGCGGGCATCTTTGGCATCTTCGATCCGTTGTTCGGCCGCGGCTTTGGCTTCTTCTGCCCGCTGTTGTTGCGCGGCGCGGGCAGCCTCTCTTTGCTCTTGTCGCGTTTGCTTAAGCTCTTGAAGCTGTTCTTGTCGTTGTTCCTTGGCGGCTTGAATGCGCTCTTGACGTTCGGCCTTAAAACGGGATTTAAGGTCGCCGGTTTCCTCGGCCTGAGCCGTTTGAGTCACAGGCAATCCGGCCATCAGGAGTCCCAGGGCAGAAAAAGTCAATAGTGTGGATTTGATTGAAAAAGTCATGGTGTTTTCTCCGGCATAGTCAATTCAAGAAAATTAAAGGGGATAATTCTAAAAACTGCCGAAAAGACTAAAGCAAAATGATTAAAAAAACCTATATGAAGTGTTAAATTTTCTCATTAAAATTGGTATGGATAAAAAATTTTTGTTCATACAAATTTTACACTTATTCGCAATAAAAGGCCTATAAAATTATAGGCGTAATAATATCTGAGTTGTAGATTATACCTTTAGACCGTTTTTGGTTTCGGTGGAATCAAAAAATGATCTAAGTCTTTGTTTAATCGAGTTTTATTGCGATTGGCCGGCTTTCGCTTAATTGCAAAATACTCTAAAGTTATCAAAAGAATCAAAATTAAGAATATGAGGTTTTCCATGCTGGCGCGGGTCAAAATTTCGCAAAAACTGCCCATTTTAATTGTTTTTTTGTGCATTTGCTCGGCACTCGTCATTGGCATGATTACCGTGCGCAAAGCCAATACTGAGCTGGATCATGCAAACGAGGAAAAGTTGGTGGCTTTGCAAGAGGCCAGGACATCGGAGCTAAATAACTATTTGCGCTCTATTCAAGAGGATTTGGAGATTTTATCCCACAATCCCCGCACGTTACAGGCTTTGCGAGACTTTACGACCGGATGGGATCAAATACGCGCCACTTCGGATCCAACCAAGAATTTACAAACGCTCTATATTGAAAAAAATCCGCACCCGGTGGGTGAAAAGGAAGCTTTGGATTTTGCCAGTGATGGATCATTATATTCGCAATTTCATGCGAATTATCATCCGTGGTTTCGGCATTTCCTCAAACAAAAGGGGCTATATGACATATTTTTATTCACCCCGAACGGCGATGTTGTTTATACCGTTTTTAAAGAGGCGGATTTTGCCACAAATGTCTTGAATGGGGAGTGGAAAGACAGTGATTTGGGCAATATTTTCCGCGCTGTTAAACAAAATCCGGATCAATCACAGCCTGTGTTTTTTGATTTCAAACCCTATGCGCCCAGCCACGATGCGCCGGCGAGTTTTATTGCGCAACCAATCAGGGATGAACAAGGTCATTTCGCGGGCGTCTTGGCTTTTCAAATGCCAATTTCACGGATAAACGAGGTGATGCAATCGGCCAATGGGTTGGGCAAAACCGGGGAAATCAGTATTGTTGGGGGGGATTACCTCATGCGAAACGATTCGCGGTTTGAAAAAGAGTCAACAATCTTAAAAACCAAGATTCAAAATAAAGCAGTGGAGCAAGCACTCAACGGGAATAGCGGATATATGAAGGTAAAAAATGCTCACGCTTTGCCGTCTTTGGCGGCCTATGGGCCGTTAGATTTCTTGGGGACGAAGTGGGCTGTGGTCGCGGAAATTGAAGACTCGGAAGTTCGGGCACCGGTCCGCAGCATGCAGTTATATATCGCCTTTGTCACCTTGGGTGTCGTGGTCTTGGTTACGCTGATTGCGGTGTTTACGTCGCGTAAAATTTCCAGACCTATTACAGAGATGGCCAATGCAATGAATAAAATTGCGCGCGGTGATTTTGCCGTCGAAGTGCCGGGAATGGAACGCGGCGATGAAATTGGCGTTATGGCTGATGCCGTGAGTGTTCTTAAAGAAAACTCTCAACAAGCTCAAAACCTTCAGGCCGAGCAAGAGAGCTTGAAACAGCGGGCGAATGAAGAGCGGCGCGCGTTGATGCATAAGCTTGCGGATCAATTTGACCGACAGGTGGGTAGTGCGCTGCAGAGCCTTTCGGTGGCAGCGGAGCAATTACAAGCGGCGGCAAAAAATATGGGCAATACCGCACAAGAAACCCAGAGTTTCAGCCAATCCGTTGCCTCTGCCGCACAGGAAACCAGTGTGAATGTGTCATCGGTTTCCCATGCCACAAGTCAAATCAGCAGCGGAGCGCACCAAATTGCGTCACAAGCCGAAAACGTGGCACAGCAAGCAAATATTGCTTCAAGTACCGCTACGGGCACGGGGCACAAAGTGGACCAGTTAAATCAATTGGCACAAAATATTGGCCACGTAGTTTCATCGATTCGTGATATTGCCAAACAGACAAATCTGTTGGCACTCAACGCGACTATTGAGGCCGCGCGTGCGGGGGAAACAGGGAAGGGATTCGCCGTGGTGGCGGGAGAGGTCAAGAAGTTGGCGACCGAAACTGCGACAAAAACCAATGAAATTGAGGACCGAATTGCAGGAATACAATCTGCGGCGCAAGAAGCGGTTGTGGCAGTGAATGAAATTATTCGCAATATTGCGGATATTGACCAGGTGGCCTCTCAAACCGCGAATGCGGCCCAGGAACAAAGTGCCATGATCACCGAAATTTCTAACAATATTTCCGAAGTTTCTGTTGCGGCGGATCAGGTATCCTCGGCGATTGTGAAGGTTCAAAATGGCGCGGAGGAAACGGGTGAGGCATCCCTAATGTTAAAAAGCCACGCCGATACAATCGCACAGCTTTGTGAAACTCTCGGGGCATCTGTTGAAAATTTCCTCAGCGAGATCAGAACGGATAAAAGCGTTTAAAAATCCGCTTTTTGCGTTGGCGCATTCTTGCATTTTACACTGAAAGGCGGTATGTGAGTCAGCAGGGTATATGTCATGATTAGGGCGTTTTGCGATGAAGTGAAAGCCGGGTAATCGTAACAAAATGCAACAAAACGGATATTTAGGCCATTTTTTAATTCTACCCAAATCAAAAATGGTCTAGGTGATAAACAAAATTAGGTGATAAACAAAATAAGGAGATTGAGAACGATGACTGCGATTATTGATGTGATTGGCCGCCAGATTTTGGATAGCCGCGGCAATCCGACCGTTGAGGTGGATGTGATTTTGGAAAGCGGCTCTATTGGCCGTGCAGCTGTGCCTTCGGGGGCATCGACCGGTGCGCATGAAGCGGTGGAACTCCGCGACGAAAATAAGAAAAAATATGGCGGCAAAGGCGTGGAAAAAGCCGTCAATTTTGTGAATAACGATTTGTATGACGCCGTGTGCGGGATGGATGCGGAGGCTCAGGCGCTCATTGATCGCGTGATGATTGAAGAGGACGGAACGGAAAATAAGGCGAAATATGGTGCCAATGCTATTTTGGGGGTCTCACTGGCTTGCGCCCGCGCAATGGCCAATGAACTTGACCAACCGCTTTATCGCTATGTCGGCGGGATGCATGCGCATTTGCTGCCTGTGCCGCTCATGAATATCATCAACGGCGGTAAACATGCCGATAACCCCGTGGATTTCCAGGAATTTATGATCATGCCCGTATCCGCCCCGACCATGGCGGAGGCCGTACGCTATGGGGCCGAAATTTTCCATGCCCTTAAGAAAAACCTCGCCGCCGCCGGAATGAATACCAATGTGGGGGATGAGGGCGGCTTTGCCCCGGCTGTGAAATCAGCGGAAGAAGCCCTGGATTTTATCATGAAATCCATTGACTCTGCGGGATACAAAGCGGGTGAGGATATCATGATCGCACTTGATGTGGCCTCGACCGAGTTTTATAAGGACGGCAAATATCATCTGGAAGGCGAGGGGCGCATCCTCTCCACCGCTGAAATGATTGCTTACTATCAATCATTGTGCGATAAATATCCGATTGTCTCGATTGAGGATGGCTTGGCCGAGGATGATTGGGACGGTTGGGTTGAACTTACCCGCGTGCTGGGCGACCGGGTTCAACTGGTGGGTGATGATTTGTTCGTGACCAACCCGAAACGCCTCAGTATGGGGATTGAACGCAAAGCGGCCAACGCGATTTTGGTGAAAGTTAATCAAATCGGCACGCTGACCGAAACTTTGGAAGCCATTCAGATGGCGCAAAAAGCGGGCATGGGTGTGATTCTCTCTCACCGTTCGGGGGAAACCGAGGACTCAACCATTGCCGATCTGGCGGTTGCGACCAACGCGGGCCAAATCAAAACCGGTTCTTTGTCACGTTCAGACCGGATTGCGAAATATAACCAATTGATCCGTATTGAGGAAGAATTGGGCGATATGGCAAAATATGCGGGGGCGAGCATTCTGCGCGCTTGTCCGCAAAACTGCGCCCCTCATTGCAAGAAAAATGCGGCTTAGTCATAGCGAAATTGTCAGAACCTGTTCATGATCTCTTTCATGATCTCTACCGCATCACGAACAGGTTCGTTGTTTTTAAAGCTGTTGAGTCTATGATTTTTTTAGCCGCGAATTTCCACGAATGACTATGAATATACTCTGTGCCTAATCATTCGTGGCTAAGAAAAATTTCGGGCCGTTCTTACCGCTTATCCACGGGCACGTAATCCCGATCTGGTGCGCCTGTATAAAGCTGGCGTGGGCGGCCGATGCGGTTGCTTGGCTCCTCCATCATTTCTTTCCATTGCGATACCCATCCGACTGTGCGCGCCATGGCAAAAAGCACGGTAAACATGGACACGGGGAAACCCATCGCCTTGAGAATAATGCCCGAATAAAAATCCACATTCGGATATAATTTGCGTTCGACAAAATAAGGATCGGACAGGGCGATGCGCTCCATTTCCATAGCGATTTCGAGCAGCGGATCTTTGATTCCAAGCTCAGCCAGGACTTTGTCACAAGCCTCCTTCATGACAGTGGCGCGCGGATCAAAGTTTTTATACACGCGGTGGCCAAAGCCCATCAGGCGGTATTTTTTATCCTTAACCCCCTGAATAAACTCCGGAATGCGGTCTTTATTTCCGATTTCCTGAAGCATTTCCAGCACGGCTTGATTTGCGCCGCCATGCGCAGGCCCCCAGAGTGAGGCGATCCCCGCGGCAATACAGGCAAACGGATTGGCCTGGGACGATCCCGCGAGACGCACGGTAGAGGTTGAGGCATTTTGCTCATGATCCGCGTGCAAAATCAGGATTTTATCCATGGCATCGGCAATCACGGGGGACACTTTGTATGGTTCCGCCGGCACCGCAAAGCACATATGGAGGAAGTTTTCGGCGAATCCAAGGTCGTTGCGCGGGTAAACGAAGGGCTGGCCGATCGAATATTTAAACGCCATAGCGGCAAGAGTCGGCAGCTTAGCGATCAAGCGATGCGCCGAAATCTCACGTTGTTGCGGGTCGGAAATATCAAGCGAGTCGTGATAGAACGCAGCCAGTGCCCCAACCACGCCGCACATCACCGCCATTGGGTGGGCATCACGGCGGAACCCGCGAAAGAAAAACTGCAATTGTTCATGCACCATCGTGTGATAGGTCACATTTTTGCGGAATTCTTCGAATTGTTTTTTGCTTGGCAAATCGCCGTACAGCAAGAGGTAGGCAACCTCCACAAAATTGCTTTTTTCCGCCAAATCCTTGATGTTGTAGCCGCGGTGAAGCAAAACGCCCTTATCGCCGTCGATAAAGGTAATGCGCGATTTACAGCTGGCGGTGGAGGTAAAGCTCGGGTCGAGCGTAAAAACACCTGTATCCTCGTATAATGACCTGATATCAATCGTGTCCGGCCCCAAAGTCCCTGAAACAACGGGGAGAACCCACTTCTCTCCGGTTTGATCGTTGCTAAGGGTAAAGGTTTTTCCGGTAGTTTCGGTGTTTTTGGAGTCAGACATAGAAATCCTCGAATGATAAGTGTTTGAATTTTGAATTAAAAACTCAGTAAGGATTACATACTCTACGCGCCGAAGGTTAATTGTGCCTTAACGGGGGATAACAAGATGACGAATCCATCTATGATTACGCGGGCAAATATGATTGAATAGATTTTATGTTGACTTATATTTTAAGGCGTTTGGCGTTGATCATCCCGACAATTTTCGGGATTTTGACGGTTAGTTTTGTGGTGATTCAGTTCGTTCCCGGCGGCCCCGTGGAACGCATGATTGCGCAATTGCAGGGCCATGGGGGGGACGTCGCCTCTCGGTTTTCCGGCGGGAATGGCGATTTTTCGAGCGGTGCCGCATCTGCCAATACCACTGCGCAACTCACGGGGCAATCATCGCAATATCGCGGGGCGCAAGGACTGGACCCCGAATTTATCAAGGAATTAGAAGCCCTCTACGGCTTTGATAAACCGGCGATTGAGCGATTCTGGATTATGATCAAAAATTACCTGCATTTTGATCTGGGCAATAGTTATTACCGCGATGTCGGGGTGCTGGATTTGGTGTTGGAAAAAATGCCGGTGTCGATTTCGCTGGGCTTGTGGTCCACGTTGATTATTTACCTTATCAGCATACCGTTAGGGATTCGTAAGGCGGTGAAGGACGGGCAGAGCTTTGATGTTTGGTCGTCTGCGGTGATTTTTATCGGCTATGCGATTCCGTCTTTTTTATTCGCAATTTTGCTGATTATTTTATTTGCAGGGGGGCGATATTTTGATCTTTTTCCACTGCGCGGACTGGTTTCGGATGATTGGGACGTGTTTCCATGGTGGAAACAAATTCTGGATTACCTCTGGCATATGACCTTGCCGATCATCGCCATGGTGATATCGGGTTTTGCGGGGTTGACGATGCTCACGAAAAACTCGTTTTTGGATGAGATCGGCAAGCAATATGTCCTCACCGCGCGGGCCAAAGGGTTGAGCGAGCATCAGGTGCTCTACGGTCACGTGTTTCGCAATGCCATGCTCATTGTCATTGCCGGGTTTCCTGCGGCGTTTATGCATATTTTCTTTACCGGATCGTTGTTGATTGAGGTGGTGTTCTCGCTCGACGGTTTGGGGTTATTGGG
Organism: Alphaproteobacteria bacterium; assembly: GCA_016794305.1. Lineage (GTDB taxonomy): Bacteria > Pseudomonadota > Alphaproteobacteria > Micavibrionales > Micavibrionaceae > UBA1573. The sequence goes on from JAEUKN010000013.1 coordinate 29,257, forward strand.
ATACGAATCCATACTTTCGCGGGATTATCCTGTCGTGCTCGGAACATTGTATATTTATGCGTTGATTGGGTTGGTGGTCACGCTCATTCGCGATATTGTCTATGTGTGTGTGGACCCGCGCATTAATTTTGATTCGCAAAATATTTGATGGGGGATAGGCGATGCGCGTTTTTAAAACTATAGCCGAAATTTTCGCCCCCACCCCGATCACGCGGCGGCGGTGGGCGCAGTTTCGGGCCAATAAACGCGGATATTGGTCGTTATGGATTTTTTTGGTTTTGTTTATCCTCACGCTTTCCGCCAATTTCATTGCCAATAACAAACCGCTCTTGGTGATGCATAACCATCAGCTTTATACGCCGTTTTTGAAGTCATACCCCGAAACCGCGTTCGGCGGTGAGTTTGAAACCGAAGCCGATTATCGCGACCCCTTTGTGCGCGATTTAATCAATAAAAACGGATGGATGATCTGGCCGCCGGTGCATTATTCCTTTGATACAATCAATTACGATCTGCCCACGCCCGCGCCATCCGCCCCCACGCGCGATAATTGGTTGGGAACGGATGATCAGGGACGCGATGTGTTTGCGCGTGTGGTATATGGATTGCGGATTTCCATTTTGTTTGGTTTGGCACTCGCGATTTTTTCCTCCGTTATCGGTGTTTTTGTCGGGGCTATTCAGGGGTTTTACGGCGGCAAGATTGACCTAATCGGCCAGAGATTGATTGAAATCTGGTCATCACTCCCCAGCCTCTACATCCTGATTATTTTTTCCGCGATGTTTGTGCCGGGATTTTGGACGTTGCTGTTGATTCTTTTGCTGTTTTCCTGGACTCATCTGGTTGATGTGGTGCGGGCGGAGTTTTTGCGGGCGCGCAGCCTTGATTATGTGCGCGCGGCCAGGGCACTTGGGGTGGGTAATATGACCCTCATGTGGCGGCATATCCTGCCCAATGCGGTGGTGGCCACACTGACGATGATGCCGTTTATTTTGACCGGGTCGATTACGGCCCTCACCAGCCTTGATTTTCTGGGGCTTGGTTTGCCGCCCGGCTCGCCGTCGTTGGGGGAGCTGCTCTTCCAAGGTAAGAATAATATTCAGGCGCCCTGGCTCGGTGCCACCGCCTTTTTCTCGCTGGCCATGATGCTCACGCTTTTGACCTTTATCGGGGAAGCCGTACGCGATGCGTTTGACCCGCGCAAAACGAAATTATAGTATAAAAAGGATAATCACAGGCTGATAGATGCTGCTTAGAATCTGTTCATGATCTCTATTCCGGCGTTGGCTTTTTAGCGATTTTCTGCGCTTCCTTGTCCACGTACCCTTAAGTACGATCCGATGCGGTTTTTGAGCAACCGCGAAAATCCTTAGCCGCAGCGAGATCATGAACAGGTTCTTAAAAGTTAGAAATTGAGAGAGAGAGAAACATGAACAACCCATCCGGAAACTTCCCCCATCACAATTTGCTCAGCGATATAGTTGAGGAAGTCAAAATCTGTCGTCATTTGCTCCACCAAAACCCGGCGACATGTTATGAAGAATTTTATGCATCGGACCTGATCGCGCAAAAGCTGGAGGAATGGGGCATTGAGCATGAACGCGGATGGGCCGGCACCGGAATTGTGGCAACCATCGAAGGTCAACGCAATTCATTCGGGCGGCGGATCGGCTTTCGCGGGGATATGGATGCGCTTGATATTACCGAAGAGTCCGGCGCGGATTGGGCCTCGCTCTGCCCCGGAAAAATGCATGCTTGCGGTCATGACGGGCATATGTCGATGTTACTCGGAACCGCCAAATTTTTGGCTCAAACCAGGGATTTTGACGGCATTGTGCATTTGTTTTTTCAACCCGCCGAAGAGGGCGGCGGCGGGGCCATCCGCATGATTGAACAGGGATTATTTGAAAAATATCCGGTGGAACAGGTCTATGCGGTCCATAATTGGCCCTATGTGCCGCGCGGATTGGTGGGGATTAAGCCCGGCCCGATCATGGCAAATTCGGATTATATTTTTATCAAACTGCGCGGTAAGGGCGGACACGCCGCGATGCCGCATGAATGTGTTGACCCGGTCGTGGCGGCGGCGCACGTCATTGCCTCCGTCCAATCATTGGTTTCGCGGCGGCTGGACCCATTGTCCGCGGCTGTGATCAGTATCACCAATGTTGCGGCGGGCACCGGTGCGGTGAACATCATCCCGGGTGAGGTTGAAATGAAGGGCACGGTGCGCACATTGGATGACCGCGTGCGTGATTTTATTGCGGGGGAATTGGAGCTCATCATCCGCTCAACCGCTCAGGCGCACGGATGTACGGCGGAATTCGAATATCAACGCAAATACGAAGCCACCATCAACCACACGCAAAACGCCAAATTTTGTGCCGATATAGCGCGTGAATTATTTGGCGAATCACAAATTATGACCGATTTCCCACCGAGCATGGGCGGCGAGGATTTCGGCGCCATGCTCAAACAACGGCCCGGCTGTTACGCCATTTTCGGCCAAGCCGAACCGCAAGACCCCGCAAGCCCGTATAATCACGGCCTTCATCATCCCAAATATGATTTCAATGATGCGATTATTCCCGATGTCATTCGATATTTTTCGGCGATTGCGCAGCGGGCTTTGCCGCTGTAAAGCAAATATTGTATGTGGTATTGCGTATAGGGCATTTCTAAAAACTCTGGATTGCGGATGAGATACCAGGAGCGAGAAACGCACGACCGTAAGCGTACTTTCGGGTACGTGCGGATACGAGTTGTCACAGACGCCGTAGATCGCCGCAAGACGGGTTTTTTAGAAGTGCCCTATATTGAGAGACTAGACAGGGACATTGATCTTGTTTAAAACACGGGAGGTGGGCGACAAAATCGCAGTCTGCCCCCTGAAATATTCGTGAGGATTTTTATGAGAAAATTAATTGCCGGAAACTGGAAGATGAATGGCTCGCACGCGCAGGCGGTGGCCTTGCTCACTTCGTTATCCCAAAAAATTGCCGATGAAAATCTGGGCGAAAAAACGGATATCTGCGTGTGTCCGCCGTTTCCTTATCTCTCTCTCACCGCAGAAAAACTTGAAACCTTGAAGGCCGCGCAATCAATTGCCTTGGGCGCGCAGGATTGCTCCGCTTGGGGGCAACAGGGGGCCTTTACGGGGGATGTGTCGGCGGCGATGCTCAGTGATATTGGCTGCCGATATGTGATTTTGGGGCATTCGGAGCGTCGCGGATATTATAACGAATCAAGCCTAGGCGTGGCTGAAAAAATCAGATTGGCGCATGAGGCCGGATTAATCGCCATTTTATGTGTGGGCGAAACGCAAGCCGAGCGTGATGCTTGTGTGCAGGATTCAACCGTTGTCGCCCAATTGCGCGAGTCTATTCCGCCCTGTGCGAGCAGTGAGAATTTGGTCATTGCCTATGAACCCGTATGGGCGATTGGCACCGGAAAAACGGCCAAACCGGCGGATGTTGAGGCTATGCACGCACTTATTCGGCGTTTTCTTCAGGAAAAGCTGGACAAATGCGCCGGGTCGCGTATTTTATACGGCGGTTCGGTCAAGGCTGAAAATGCCCGGGAATTATTTGCCATCGCCAATGTTGATGGGGCGTTGGTTGGCGGCGCGAGTTTGAAAGAGGATCAGTTCCTTGATATTATCCGCGCGGCATTATAGTTTGGAGCAATGCGGCTTGCGGGAAAAAAATTGGCCCCGCAAAAAAACCACAGAGAAAAACCACAGAATTGTAAAACACAAAAGACAAAAATTATTAGGATAAAAACATTATGGATCACGTCGTTTTGGTCATACATTTGATTATAACCCTCGTTTTGATTGCGTTGATTTTATTGCAACGCTCCGAAGGCGGGGGGCTGGGTCTGGGGACCGGCGGCGGATTGGGCAATTTTGCCTCCGCGCAATCAACCGCCAATGCGCTGACCAAAATCACAACATTTGTGGCTATCGGCTTTTTCGCCACGAGCCTGATTTTGGCGATTATGGCGTCGCGTTCGGGTGGTGAAAAAAGCATCCTTGATCAGATCCCAAACCAATCCGCAAGCCAAACGGTAGGCCAGAAAGCCCAAGGATTGGAAAATACTGCGGTTCCTGCCGATAAGGGGGAAGCTTCGGATAAAAATGCAGAGCAAAATTCAGCACCGCAAGTGCCGCTTTCCGGCACTGAATCGGGGGCTTCGAATGACAATGGCGCTAACGGCGCGGCCAATAATACTGTGAAATCAGATCAATCTAAATCCGATGCACCGAGCGCACCTGCACCAAGCGTTCCATTGACGAAGTAGGCTGATAATTTATCAGCGCCTACTTCTTCTGGTTTATCCCCTTCGTGGTTCAATCCCCTTCGCCGGGGTTTGGGGAAAACCAGTCTTTGAATTTATTTTTGATTGATTTGAATTTTTCGGCTTCGGGCAGGGCGGGTTTTTTACGGGTAATATTGGGCCATAGGGCAGCATATTTTTGGTTCATTTCCAAATATTCGCGACCCTTGGGCGCCGAGTCGGCCACAATCGCCTCTATCGGGCATTCCGGTTCACACACACCGCAATCAATACATTCATCGGGGTGAATCACAAGCGTGTTTTCACCTTCGTAAAAACAATCCACGGGGCAGACCTCAACGCAATCCGTGTATTTGCATTTGATACAAACATCGGTAACAACAAACGTCATGGCGGCAGTCCTGTCTTAAAGAGTCATAAAGCGAGCATAAATTTATTTAGTTTTAAGCAAATGAGAGCAAAAAATCAAGCGACCCTTTGCCGCGTTTATTACATCCAGTGTTATCGGCTCCCCTTGAAAAATCGGGAAAATCGCGCCGCTATGGCCAATCGGGTAATGCATCAGGACAGGGCAGCCAAACGCACGTGCATGATTTTTGAGGATGTTTTCAAGCCCTTCACCATAGGGGCGGCCTGTATCGATCATGTTTAAAAACTCTCCAAAAACCAAGCCCTTCAAAAAACTGGCCGGAAAGATTTGGCGTAAATGCCATAGGCTGCGGTCGAGGTGGCTAATTTCCTCGCCGATATCTTCCAAAATTAAAATATGGCCCTCAAGGTTTGGCATATATTTAGTCCCAAAAAGCGAGCAGAGGATAGAGAGCGTGGTCGCAAAAACCGGCGCGGTTATGGGATCAAAAGGTTGCGTATGGAGGGGAATCGCCGTGGGGAAATCTGATTCGGTTAAACCTTGCGTAGTCCCCTTTAAAATTTGGTGTGTTAGATTGAGATGTTGAGCGTCCATACGGGTCAGGGTTTGGACCGTGGGGCCAAAAATCCCCGCAACCCCCGCGCGATATTGGGCCGCAAGCAACATACACGTGTCACTAAATCCCATCATGGGCTTGCGGAGGTCCTGGGCAATATCCAGCAAATCCAACATAAAACAGGCGCGATTGCCCCCGCATGACGCCATAATCAAATCAATTTCGGGGTTTGCCGTCAAATCACGCAAGGCCGCAACTTTATGCGCTGTATTGCCCGTATTTTGATGATCAGAGTCTGCCCCCTCATAACTTTGGGGATGCACGATCACTTTAAACCCCATTCCGCGAAGGATACTGAGCCCGACTTCGAAACGCTCCCTCACGATGGTGCTAGAGGGTGACATCACCCCGATGGTGCGAACACCTTGAGAACTTAAGATGGGCATGCTAATTCACCTTAAAAAGTCCGTCATGGATGATATCGGGTGTGTTGGTGAAAAACCCATCGACACCCCACTGCCTGAATGTCTGCGCCGTGCGCGGGTCGTTGACAGTATAGGCATAAAGCGGAGATTGAAAATCCATGAGTTCTTCAACAAATTCACGTGTGGCTGTTTCTGCGCTGAAATGAATAGTTTGCGCGGCGAAATATTTGGCCATGTCCGCCCAATTTGGGTCGGGATCATCATCAATCAACAATCCGCGCGCCCAATCGGGGGCGATATCCATAGCGGTTTCCAGCGCGATATAGGAAAAACTGGTGATCAACACGCGGTCGCGGGCATCATCGTCCCAGATTTGGGAGAGCAGATCGAACATTGCCTCCGCCGTGTCATGCTCGCGTCCCGGACATGGCTTGATTTCCAGATTTATGCCCAAATTACGCTGCAAAATAAGCTCCATCACCTCTTCCAAGCTCGGAATTTTCGTGTTGATAAAACTATCGCCAAACCATTGGCCCGCATCCATGTCACGCAATTCGTGGAAATCATAATCCTTCACCGCGCCCTGAATGCCGGTTGTGCGATCCAGCGTGTCATCATGCATCAAAATCGGTACGAAATCCTTGCTGAGTTTCACATCCACCTCAACCCATTTGCACCCCATATCCGCCGCCGTATGAAGGCTGATGAGCGTGTTTTCAGGGGCATAGGCACAGGCACCACGATGGCCGATCACACGAGGAACCTTTAAAGTCATGGCGATTTTTCTCTTTCTAAAGCACGATGAATAGTTTTACCTTGATGGATCAAATAAACCAACATAAAACTGATGATCATCAATAAATACCATGATCCGAATTTGGGCAGCGGCACGGGATGCCATTGCTCACGTTGGTTGGGGTAAATCCAGATGCGGGCATGGGTTGCGATATTTTCCGCCCCGTAAATCAGGGCCGCAAAGCCAAACCAGATCAGTAAAAGCGGAATTCGCCCGCGCGTGCCGTTGGATGTGAGGAAGCTCAATCGCGACCGATAATATAAAATCGCGATGATCACGAAAATTCCCCACCTTAAATCAGGGCCGAAATGATGAAAAAAGAAATTGAAATAAATCACGCTACAGATCAAAAAATTCCATATTTTTGCAGGAAAATGGATGAGTTCGAATTGGTAAATTCGCCATGCGCGGGCGATATAACTGCCGACCGATGCATACATGAACCCCGAAAATAAAGGCACACCGGCGATGCGGAAAAAGTTTTCCTCCGGATATTCCCACGACCCCATATGGGTTTTGAATAATTCCATGAATGTGCCGAGTAAGTGAAAAACCGCAATAACCCGCACTTCCTCCCATGTTTCTACGCCGTGAATCACAAACATCATTTGGATAAACAGGGCGCATAAAAACAGGACATCATATCGCGCGAGAGAGAGTGGGGCCGCCCAGCCCCAAGACTCTGCCGCTCCCCAAATCCATTTTGATAGGAGCACAAGAGCTAAAATTAAAGCCGCAAAAATCGCGGCTGAAATTTGAGAATATAAAAACCCCAACAATTGACGCATTATAGCAGGCACATACAAACCTTTTTGCGTTAAACCATGTTGGTTAGCTCACCGGTGCATCGACCTTTACAGGCAAGTCGGCGGCGATAGGTTCGTCAGAGAGCATTTCAATCATTCCCGAGGGTTGAACCGCAAAATTGGCGATAAACAACGCGTTGGAATAATAAACCACGGCATCGCAGAGGAAATAGCCTTGCTCATTCCGCCCTTCATAGCTGGCGGGGCGCACCGTGCCTTCAATCACTGCACGTGCCTTGGCATCCGTGGTTTTGGGGATATAAGGATCCTCCATAGTTTCGGAAATCAGGAACGGACCTTCTTCCCCGCGCACGAAAAAGCAGAAAAAGCGCAAATAATCGAGCACGTTTTCTTCGGTGACCTTGATCGGGGCCTTGGCATTGACCTCATGAATCGGGGGGGATGTGCCGTTCAAGCGGTGCAGTTCACCCTGATTCGCAAGATAGTACAAAACCAGGTTATTTTTGCCCCATGTGCGGTCCTTTAGGCGAATCAGCA
>JAEUKN010000140.1 GCA_016794305.1 Alphaproteobacteria bacterium
GAATGTACGGAGAGCGGAAACGCACTTGAATATCTGCGCCGCTTTTACAATCTGAAACTTTGCGATGCGGTGAAGTACCTTCAAGGCGGGGCGCAGGCCGCCGCAGCCTGTGGCGTCACGGCGGACGGTCCCGTTCACCGCCGCATTTCCGGGGGTGTGGCATGAAACCATCCATCCCCGATCAAAAATCCCGCGACCACAAGCGCAGCATGGCGTTTGCGATGTATTGGGCCGCGCGGCGCAATGATATTTTGCTCAATAGCTATTTAAAATATTGCATGATTGATCCCGTCGATTTGGGCGGGGTGCCGGAATGTTTGAAATTTCACCCGTGTTTGCATCACCCGAGCAAACAATATTCCCCGGCGATGCTGGCCCCGTTTAGCGACGTAAGCGGCAAATTCATGGCCGTTCAGCGTATTTGGATGCAGCCGGACGGATTTGGTCGCGCGGATTTCACGCCCGATTCCATGATGCTGATCAAAGTTTTGCAAACCTTTGCCGATCACG
>JAEUKN010000141.1 GCA_016794305.1 Alphaproteobacteria bacterium
CTCCAGGAACTGATGGCGCGTATCCGGGCCCTGATCCGCCGCAGCCGGGCAGCGGCCAGCCTGAGCCTGTCCGTAGGTGCCCTCGAGCTGGATGCCCAGCGCCATGAGGCCCGTCTGGGCGGAAGTCCCCTTGAGCTCACCGGGCGCGAATGGAACATCCTGGAGCAGCTGGTGCTGGGCATGCCCCGGGTCGTCGCCAAGGCCAAGCTGGCCGACAGCCTCAGCCAGTGGGACAAGGAGATCACCCCGAACGCGGTGGAGATCTACGTGTCCCGCCTGCGCAGCAAGCTGCAGGGCAGCGGCCTGAGTATCCGCACCGTGAGGGGGATCGGCTATCGCATCGAACCGGAGGCGGATGATGCTGCGCCGGCACCGTGATGTCCGTCCCCTCCGGGCCCGGCTGCTGGCTTTCATCTCCTGGCCCCTGCTGGCCTTGCTGGCCCTGAGCGTCTTTGCCGAGTACCGCTCCGCCATCCATATCGCCAGCCAGGCCTACGACAATGCCCTGA
>JAEUKN010000142.1 GCA_016794305.1 Alphaproteobacteria bacterium
CTCAAAAATAAACACTAATGATTGAACGCGAAGCGTTCTGTTTTTTGCAAACTGATAAGCTTTCAATGTTAAATTTTAAAGTGCTTTTAACTGACTTTGACGGATTTTTCTCTGCGACCTCTGTTTATCTCTGTAGTTTTTTAAAAACTAACTCCAAATACAAAAATTCATTCATGAGTCCTCAAAGTAAAAACGGTTGAAAGACTCCGCGCCTCCGCGTCTCCGTGTAAAAAGAATCCTTCGTGACTTCGTAACTTCGCGTAAAAACTTTGCGTCTTTGCGACTTGGCGGTTTTAAAAAATTTTGATCAATGTTTCAGACCCCGCATCAAGTGCGGGGTTACGAGATTTGAAGAAAAAATTGAGGGAGTATTACGGCATAAACGATATGTTGCATTGCCCATTGTTTTTGTGGTACGCTGAGCTTATGAATAGTTTCATTCAACATTCCTCACCCATGTCCACCGAGCTTGCGAAGGTCGCTAAGCTCGCGGTTTCTTGTACCCCTG
>JAEUKN010000143.1 GCA_016794305.1 Alphaproteobacteria bacterium
AACCCAGACCTACAGCACGGCTTCCGATAACCAGACGGCCGTCACGGTGCAGGTGTATCAGGGCGAGCGCCCCATCGCGGCGCAGAACCGCCTGCTGGGCCGCTTTGACCTCACGGGCATTCCGCCGGCCCCGCGCGGCGTGCCGCAGATTGAGGTCACGTTCGACATCGATGCCAACGGCATTGTCCACGTGACGGCCAAGGATAAGGCAACGGGTAAGGAGCAAAATATCCGCATCCAAGCCTCCGGCGGCCTGTCTGATGCCGATATCGAAAAAATGGTTAAGGATGCCGAGGTTAATGCCGAAGCGGACAAAAAACGCCGTGCGCTGGCGGAACTCCATAACCAAGCCGAAGCCCACATTCATCAAACGGAGAAATCTTTAAGCGACTTGGGCGCCGATGTTCCGGCGGCTGAGGCCGAGGCAGCAAAGGCGGCAATCGCCGAGCTTAAATCCGTAATGGAAAGCAATGATGAAAAACTGATTCAGGAAAAATTATC
>JAEUKN010000014.1 GCA_016794305.1 Alphaproteobacteria bacterium
TGATAAACGGCGTCCGCAGTGCCCTGATACCACTGGCTTTCGTCAATGCGTTGTTGTGCGGGCAAAACCTCAATAAACTCCTCCGCTTCCCCGCGCAGTAAATTCCACCCCTGTTGCAGATGCCGCATGAGGCTGTGGGATTTATATTGAGTCAGGACACTAATGCGGCGCAATCCGGAATTGATACAATTCGAGAGAGTAAAATCAATGATTCGATATTTTCCGCCAATATGCACCGCGGGTTTGGCGCGATTGTCGGTCAAATGTTTTAAACGCGTCCCGCGTCCGCCCGCCAGAATAATCGTTTGCGTACGTTTCATGGCGTGGTTGATATCAGAAGACAATTTAGCCAATGGATCCCATCGCGAATCAAAGAAAATCTATGGAATATACCATAGAACAACTAAAGATTATTATCAACGGAAACCGAATATTTTGTGCAATTGATCTCACCACCCGTCAAATTTCGTAACCCCGCACTTGATGCGGGGTCCGGATACGGGATGATTTGAAAATTGACGGATGGTAATGCAATTGGTTTTAGGAAATCGTAAGATTTGCAGGTTGATCGGGCTTTATAATGCGCGATGGCGCAAGTTTTTTGAGAACTGATTTTGGTAGAATCTGCGGCCCACCGATGCACAAATGCGCCAAAATTTTTGCCCCCAGTGGCGCGGTGATAAGGCCGTGTGAGCCATGAGCCAGTGAGACATATAATCGCGGAAAATGCGGTAATTCCCCGATGATCGGGATACGGTCGCGTGTGGTGCAACGCAGTGCAGCACGCCCGGAAATAATCGTGGCTGCACCGTCAAATTGCGGAATTTGGTGCGATAGTTTTTGCAAAACAAATGCGTGATCTTGCGCCCTTACGTCCACACCTTCATCCCATGGTTCGAAGGTCGATCCCACCACCATATGGGTTCCGTCAGGTCCATCAAAGGGCTTGGATGCATAACCGCCATAGCAAAGATTAAGCGCAAGATTTTCAAAAGCTGCAGGGGTTTTGATCACGCTGATTTGACCCCGCACAGTTTGAAGCGGCAAGTAGTTGGAATTGAAAAATTTTGCTGCGTAATTGCTGCAGGCTAAAATCACTGCATCATATATTTTTCCGTTCACACACCATTGTGTGCCCTGCGGATTTAGTCTATCCACTTGCTCAAAATATACTGAAAGATTGGCGTGCGCGCGCAGCAAATAATGCACAAAATGATAGGGTGAAACAGATCCGGCATCGGGCAAAAATACGCCGCCACTGTTGAGGGGGATATGTGCGAGGTCACTGGCTTCTTCGGCATTCACCCTCACGGCGTGATCATGGTGCCACGCCCATTCGTGGGGAAATACATCAAGTCGATGCTCACGCTTTTCCTGCCCTGCGTCACTGATATGATCTGCAGCATTTGAGAGATGTAAATTCCCAAAATGTAGATGAAAAGGACCCGCGTTATCTTGATTTTTCGCTGTATCTTTGGCCGCCTGTTTAAACAATTTCAAACTATGCGCAAAGGCGGGGGAATAGAAATCGGACTCAAAACCGCGGCGCGCAGTTAACCGCGGATTGTAAAGCCCCAAGGCGTTCCCGGACGCCCCCGAGCCAAGTCCCGCGCGTTCATACAAATCCACCTTGATACCATGTTGGAGGAGTTCATGAGCGGCACTCGCCCCCGCAAGGCCGCCGCCGATAATTGCAACGGATTGCACGGATGATGCGGGGCAGGCGTTTGGTAAGGAATTTTGCGCAGACGATACAGCACAAGATTGCGCAGCAAAATATCCCCCAAAATGTCCTTTAATCATATCGCGTTTGCGTCCAAAACCGCGGGCTTTGATGACTTCAAATCCTTGCTGGCGAAGGCCGTTTTTTACCAATCCCGCCGCTGTAAAAGTGGCAAAGCTCGCATTGGGACTTGATAGTCTGGCCATATTTTTAAACAAAATATCGGACCACATATCGGGATTTTTGGCCGGGGCATGACCATCCAAAAACCAGCAATCGACTTTTGTAACCGCCTCATCCAATTCCAGAATCGCGCGATTGACATCATCAAAAATGAGCAAAAGATCAATCTGGGGCGTGAGCGCAATATGATGCCACCCGCCAATGCGCGGCGGATAGGACGCGCATATAAGGTCAAGATTTTTCCCCAATTGATCCTGCCAGGGGGTTAAATATTGGCGAATTTCAGTTGGTGAGAGCGGGTATTTTTCAAAGGAAATATAGCTGAGTTTTGCGGATTTTTGGGCGGTTTTCGCAAATAAATCCCAAGCGCACAAAAAATTGAGCCCGGTGCCAAATCCGGTTTCACAAATGGTGAAATTTTGCCGATGTTCCCAAGCGGCGGGGAGGTTATTTTGCTGCAAGAAAACATAGCGACTCTCGCTCAACCCATCCTCGGCCGCAAAATAAATATCGTCAAAAATGTCAGAATGCGGTTGGGTCATAGTGCGGACAAATCCCCTAAAGCTTCGAAAATTTTTTGTGCCTTAAGCCGTGTTTCCGCATATTCTGCGGCCGCGTTTGAACAAGCGGTAATCCCCCCGCCGACACAAAAAGTCATTGTGTTTTGATGATGGGTGAGTGTCCGAATGGCTATGTTGGTTTGCAAGGCACCGTCTATCCCCACCCACCCTAAGGACCCGCAATAAACACCGCGTGTGAAGCATTCATGCTGCGCAATAATTTCCATCGCGCGAATCTTGGGTGCGCCGGTAATCGAGCCCCCGGGAAAGCAAGATTTGAGAAGGGATAAAGAGGTATTTTTTGGTGCGATATTGCCATGCACTTCGGAAACCAGATGATAAAGCCCGGCGAATTTTTGAATTTCAAAGATTTTTTCAACTGTAACCGATTGGAAATCGCAAATTTTAGAAAAATCATTGCGCATTAAATCCACAATCATCAAATTTTCTGCGCGGTCTTTTTCACTGTGTTTGAGGGAATTAAGATCATGCGCCGTGCCTTTGATCGGGCGGGTTACCGCATGACCGTTTGAAGAAATTTCAAGAAATGATTCCGGTGACGCAGAGAGTATTTTTAAATCCCCCCAATTCATATAGGCGGCGTAAGGGGCAGGGTTAATCACGCGTAAATTCAAATAGGCTGCAAAGGGGTCGTAGTTTTTTGGTGTTGAGGCGCAAAATTGCTGCGCAAAATTGGCCTGAAAAACCTCGCCCGCAAAAATAAGATCAATGATTTTTTCTACATGAGAAAGATATTCGTCCCGCGTGATTTGCGCATAAAAACTGAGCCTTTGGATTGTGGGTGATGTGCTTTTTCTGTGAGATTGAAGAAGGTCAGATTCAAAATTCTGATAAAGATTATTTGCCGCTGTTTCATCCACAGCATAAACGCCGAACCATGTTTTTTGTGCGCCATGATCATGGATAAAAAATTGCGTATAAAAACCGAACTGAGCCAATGGATAGGGCGCGCGATTTTTGCCTAATGGTAAAATCATTTGGCGCAATTTCGACTCAAGACTCTCCCCCAAATCATAGGCCCAGTAACCCGCCCAACCGCCCAGAAAAATTGTGGGATTCAAATGAAGATCATCCCGACTATTCAAAATTTTTATGGTGTTTTGACCTGGAGGGCGACAATCATAACATGGAAAAGAATGGGACTCAAAAGCCTCACCATCCTCAAAAATTTTAACCTGTTCCGGGCCCCACATCACATAGGAAAAACGGTTGAGCAGATGCCCATCCCGTGCACTATCAAACCACAAGAATCCATGATGATTGTGATAGGTTTGTGCAACCTGAAGAATGGCAATATTGCACGGAAATAAAAATAATTCCCTAGGCTGCGAAGTGGCAGAATTTATAGCCGTATAATCAGGAATTGTAGCCATTGCAAATCGGATAGCGGCGACCAGATTTCAAATCGCGGCGTGAAATTTTTGGCCCTGGAGCAGATTGCTGGCGTTTATACTCCGCACGTTTAAGCAGTGTTGCAATTTTTTTCACCATGTCGCCATCATATCCCCGCGCGATGGTAGCGGAAATGGAGAGATTTTTTTCGATCAAATGATGCAAAATTTCATCCAAAATTTCATAGGGCGGCAGGCTATCTTGATCCGTTTGATTGTCGCGCAATTCTGCCGATGGCGGGCGATCAAGAATGGATTGGGGGATGATGCCGCCTAGCCCTGCCGATTGCGCAGCCTGTGTTTGATTGAGCCAATCACAAATGCGGTAAATTTCGGTTTTATAAATGTCCTTAAGCGGGTTATAACCGCCGCACATATCCCCGTAAAGTGTCGCGTATCCCATCGCCATTTCGGATTTATTTCCCGTTGTTACCACCATTGCGCCGGTCATATTGGACCGTGTCATCAGGATAAGTCCCCGCAGACGTGATTGCAAATTTTCGTGCGCTAGACCCTGTGTGTTTGGCTCCAGAGTCATAAAACTTTGCATCAAAGTTTCGATTGGAATTATTTCGTAACTTATCCCTAAATTTTGTGCACAAAGTGCAGCGTCATCCAAACTTTGCTGCGCGGTAAAACGTGAAGGCATCATGATGGCATGAACGTTATAAGCCCCCACAGCGTCAACCGCAATCGCAGCCGCCAATGCACTATCCACCCCGCCCGATAACCCAATCAAGACGCCGGATTGGCCAGATTTTTTGAGATAGTCGCGCAAGCCCAAGCACGCAGCATTATAGGCCAAAGATTCGGGCTGTTCTTCGAGTGGTGCTTCGTGCGAGGCAGTTTGCAAGAGTTCATCACTTCTGATGGTTAAAAAATCTTCGTCAAATCCTTTTAAGCGATGCGAGATTTGACCCGCAGCATTCACCGCAAAAGAATGCCCGTCAAACACCAAGCTATCCTGCCCGCCGACCTGGTTCACATAGATGATCGGCAGCTGATTTTCTGAGAATCTTTGCTGCGCAATATTTTGCCGTTGAGTGATTTTATCTTTCTCAAACGGGCTCGCGTGAATGCCAATCAAAATCTCCGCACCGCAGGATTTGAGATATTGAGCAGGCTCCGCATACCAGAAATCTTCACAAATCATCACACCCAATTTTGTGCCGCGAAAGCCAATGATCGGCTGTTTTTCGGCCGCTGTAAAATATCGTTTTTCATCGAACACGCCATAATTGGGCAAATATTGTTTGTGGCAGTGATGAAGAATTTCACCGCGATCAAGAATGACGGCACTGTTATAAAGCTCTCCGTCTTTTTGGTGGGGAGTGCCGAGCAAAATGGCGCAAGAATAGTTGCGCCCGTAAGATGCTAAATCATGGAGGGCCTTCTCCGCTTCGTCTAAAAATCCTGCATTTAAAAGTAAATCCTGAGCAGGGTAGCCGATCAATGCCAATTCAGGAAAAATCAACAAATCTGTTTGCCCTTCAAAGCGACCCCATGCCGATTTGATTTTCGCACAATTACCAATCAGATCACCCACCGAACTATTGATTTGAGCGAGGGTCAGACGCAATGGCTTAGCGCACTGAAGCACAGATGAGGGGAGCACAGATGGCGGGCGCGAGGAGTTGGAGGGTATAGTCATCACAAAAAGTTACGTAAGAGTCCCCGATTTACGATCACGGCGAATGGTTTTAAGTTCATCGGCAATCATAAACGCGAGTTCCAATGATTGGGAGGCATTGAGGCGCGGATCACAATGTGTATGGTAACGGGCGGAGAGGTCTTCTTCACGAATCTCGTTAATCCCGCCAATACATTCGGTAACGTTTTGGCCGGTCATTTCGATATGAAGCCCACCCGCCACAGTTCCTTCGGCCTTATGAACCGCGAAGAAATCCTTGACTTCGCTCATGATGGATTCGAGCAACCGAGTTTTATATCCGCTGGAGCTTTTCACCGTGTTGCCGTGCATGGGGTCGCAAATCCAGGTGACATTGCGCCCTTCACGCTTCACGCGGTTGACCAATTGCGGCAAATGATCAAAAACTTTCCCCGATCCCATGCGGGAAATGAGGGTGAGCCGCCCCGGTTCATTATCCGGGCTGATGCGGTCAATCAAACGTATGAGATCATCCGGCGAGCAAGATGGCGGGCATTTAAGGCCCACAGGGTTCTTAATGCCGCGCACAAATTCAATCTGGGCGTGGTCCTCTTGGTTCGTGCGGGCACCGATCCACACCAAATGCGCCGAACAATCATACCAATCCCCGGTGATGCTATCCATCCGCGTAAGTGATTCTTCGTACGGGAGCAACAAGGCTTCGTGACAGGTGTAAAAATTGGTTTGGCGCAAAATATGCGGAATGGTTTCACCGGTCATCCCGCAGGCCGTCATGAAGTCAAGTGCCTGTTCAATCCGTTCGGATAATTTGGTAAAGCGAGCTTCCTGCGGCGTGTCGCGCACGAAATCAAGATTCCATTTATGCACCATGTGTAAATCGGCATAACCGCCATAGGCAAAGGCACGCAATAGATTGAGCGTCGCGGCGGATTGGTTATAGGCCCGCAACATACGCACCGGATCGGGGCGGCGTGCGCCTTCCGTAAACTCAATGCCGTTGATAATATCGCCGCGATAGGTAGGAAGAGTTTGACCGTTTTGCGTTTCCGTATCTTCGGATCGCGGCTTGGCAAATTGGCCCGCCATACGACCCATCTTGATCACGGGCATAGAACCGGAAAAGGTCATGACCACAGCCATTTGCAGCAAGACACGGAACGTATCGCGGATTTTTTGCGCATTAAATTCAGCAAAGCTTTCGGCGCAATCACCGCCCATTAAAACAAACGCATTCCCTTCGGAGGCTTGCGCCAATTGAGCCTTTAAAGCCCGTGCCTCCCCCGCAAACACAAGCGGCGGCAATTCCCGCAACTTAGCTTCGGTTTCCTTTAATTGCGGCGCGTCGTCGCCGTAACTTGGTAATTGCTTGGCGGGTTTCGTGCGCCAGCTAGCAGGGGTCCAATCAGTCATTTATCTTTTTCCTAATTCATCCTTCGGCACTATATCTTAATATCTTATTTTTTAACAAAATAAAATCGCCGCCGTTTCTTTTGCGGTGCAATAATCCCACCTATATTTTATGGTAAAATCCTAACTTAAGGGTAAAGAAATTCCTTATCCCAAGAATTTTCGCCTTTTCCGGAAAGTTTATAGCGTACACGGCGGTGTAAACGATACTCCCCTTCGCGCCAAAACTCAATTGAAACCGGGATGAGACGAAATCCCGACCAATAAGGCGGTCGAGGGGGGGAATCGCCGTATTTTTCCTCCATTTGTCGCGTTTGCTCCAAAAGTTGCGCGCGATCCGCCAAAGGACGCGATTGGCGGGACGCCCACGCGCCAATGCGATTTCCCAAGGGGCGAGAATGGTAATATTCATCGGCTTCGTCTGTGCTTACGGGGGCAATACCGCCCCGCACGCGCACCTGGCGTTTTAAACTTTTCCAATGAAAATTAATGGCGGCAAGAGGGTTTTGGATCAATTCTTGCCCTTTTGCGCTTTCAAAATTAGTAAAAAAGCAAAATCCGCGCGGGTCGATCCTGCGGATTAACACCACCCGCACATCGGGGAGTCCCTCATCATCAACCGTGGCAAGGGCCGCCGCGTCGGGGTCGCTGGGCTCTAAGCTTTTGGCCTCAAGGAACCAATTTTGAAATAATTCGTAGGGAGAGTTTGGATACTCACTTAAGACGTCCATTTTTCTACACCGCCATATGGTTAAAAAATAATTTTTTATACTATATTTTCTTGCGGGGAAAAACCATTTATATATGCGTTGTAACTGTGACGCGCGTAATGCAAATTTTTTGAAAGGATTTAATCACATGAAATTGAAATTTTTGGCCGTATTATTGATGGCTTCGCTCTCTCTGACGGCGTGTATGGAGCAAGCGGGGAGCAAGCAAACCTTGGGAACTGCGACGGGGGCTATTTTGGGCGGCGTTGCGGGGGCTCAGTTCGGTAAAGGAACGGGCCAGTTGGTGGGCGTTGGACTTGGTGCTCTCCTTGGTAGTTTGGTTGGAAGTGAAATTGGGCAATCGCTTGATCGCGCCGACTTGGCCTATGCCAACCAAGCCACTCAGCGTGCTTATCAAGCCCCTATAGGCGAGACGATCAGCTGGAATAACCCCCAATCCGGGCATTCGGGCACCATCACCCCGATTCGCGAAGGCAGCAGCACGGCAGGGCGCTATTGCCGTGAATATACCCAAACTATCTATGTGGGCGGACGCCAACAAAGCGGCCATGGCACAGCTTGCCAAAGCCCCGATGGTACGTGGGAAATCGTGAACTAATTGGTTGCCCAATTGGTTCATAGTCTGGGTTTAAAAGGCATATTTTAAATGCATTGCCCGTTTTGCGGATTTGCGGAAACGCAGGTTAAAGACTCCCGTCCCAGTGAGGACGGGACGTCGATTAAGCGACGTCGCGCGTGCCCTGAATGCGGGGCACGCTTTAATACGTATGAACGCAGCCAATTGCGTGATTTGGTTGTGATTAAATCAGGCGATAAACGCCAAAATTTTGAACGCGATAAAATTATAAGGTCCATGCAGGTTGCCCTGCGCAAACGGCCGATCACGGCGGATCAGATGGAACGCGCGGTGAACGGCATTGTGCGGCAGTTGGAAATTACCGGCGAAAATGAAATTCCCTCGCGCCTGATCGGGGAACTCGTGATGCAATCCCTTATGGAGCTGGATATTATCGGCTATATTCGCTATGCCTCGGTTTACCGTGATTTCAGCCGGGCCGAAGATTTCCGCGATTTCGTTAAAAGCCTTGAACAGCTGGTGTAAAAGATTGCTTGAACAGGTTCTAAGAGCTTGTTTACAATGTCTCAGAGAGGGGCTTTAGTCAATAAAATCTCTCTAGAAAGGAGGGAATTGTGGGATTGTGGAAAAAAATCTGTGCGGGCATCAGTCTGAGCTTTTCTCTAATTTTTGTTTGGTTATGGTATGAACAATATGCGCGCTGGCGTGGTTGTTTTGATGAAGATGGCCGTTGTTATGAAGATGGTCTGGTACATCTGGAACAGGCGGGTATTGCTTGGGGTGTTTGTGCCGGCCTGTCATTTCTTTGTTTTCTCGTGTTTTATGCATTGATACGTTTAAACAAGTGATATAATTCGTTTTTTATGCGTGGTATTTCCGGGTTTTTATGGCTCTCTCACTTGATATTCTTAAAAATCATAATTTTCGCTTGCTCTTCCTCACGCGCACCTTGTGCCATATGGGGTTGCAGGCGAGCGCGGTGATTGTGGGGTGGCAGATTTACACACTCACCCATTCCGAATTTTTGCTGGGCCTAATCGGATTAACTGAAGCCGTCCCCGCCATTTTATCCGCCTTGTTCTCGGGCTATATTGTGGATTTAACCTCACCTTATTTCGTTTATCGGCTCTGCGTTGGAACTCTGGTGCTCAATATGGCATTTTTATGGGCGGTGGGGGGTGAATGGTTTGCCTTTTCTCAAAGCACGGTCATTGCCCTATTATTTGCGGGAATATTTGTGTCGGGCATTGCCCGCAGCTTCCTGATCCCTGCCTTTTCGGCATTATTCGCCCAAGCAGTTGAGAAAAAACATTATGCCGCCAGCAATGGATGGAGCAACGCCGGCATTCAAATTGCCGTGATTGTGGGGCCGTTAACGGCGAGCTTGGTTTATGGGTTTTACGGTGTGCGCGCGGCATGGACGCTGCCCACCGTTTTTATGATTTTGGGATTTTTATCGATTCTTCATGTGCGCAATTTGCGGGCGATGGAACAACAAGCATTTTCGGGCAGCGCGATCAAAAATATCATTGATGGTTGGCATTTTATCTTGAAACGCCCGCTGTTGCTTACGGTGATGGGGCTGGACATGGTGACTGTCCTATTTGGCGGGGCGGTGGCGATGTTGCCGGCCTTTGCGGATCAGGTTTTGCATGTCGGGCCGGAGGGACTGGGATTATTGCGCACCGCGCCGGCCCTGGGGGCTATTTTGACGGCTGTTTATTTTGCGCTATTCCCCATGCGGACTTTCCCGCTTTCACGAATGCTCTGGGCGGCCGGCGGGTTCGGAGCCTGTATGATCGGCTTTGGTTTTAGCGAAACTCTTCCCTGGGCGATGTTTTTTTTGGGTCTAAGCGGTTTGCTTGATACCGTCAGTGTGATTATTCGCCTGACATTAAAACAGATTTTGACACCTGATTATATGCGCGGGCGTGTGTCGGCGATCAGTTCGATGTTTGTGATTTCCTCAAATGAATTGGGAGCGTTTGAATCAGGTGTCGCCGCACGGTTGATGGGTTTGATCCCCTCGATTATTTTTGGCGGAGTGGTGAGCATCGCCATATGCCTTGGCACCTATGTCCTCACCCCTCAGCTCCGTCAAAAAATTTATACGGATGAGGATCAATCATAGGAACAACCTATAAATCTTCAAGAGATGTTCCCGTATAAAACCACTCATCCCCTATTTGTGCGTTTTCATAGGGAAGAAGAATATAACATTTTTCGAGAACCTTTATTTCTGTCCCGTCAGCATAGCTTGCAATCACTTCGTTTGGTTCCAGACAATCCATGTGCTGCCAATTCTTGCTAAAACATCCTTCGCGCGCTTTATAATGAATAGTATTTGCATGCACGATATGATGATTTGGGATGCTTGCGGATGAGAAATTTACCATGTCCAAATAATTCAGAGTCTTTCTTAAAACATCATAGGCTACGATAGACGATTGCGGATCATGGTGATGTCCACACTCTACGGTTAAAGATATTTTGCCGAGTGCATGCGCATATCCTGAGGTCGTGTAGTCTTTTTCATTATACATTTCAGGCCATCCCGTGATGATATCTTTAATTCCCACAGATTTTGCGAGATCAACCTCCCTCTGATGATCAGTGTCTAAGAAAATAAACGGGTTTCCTTTCGAATGATAGGAATGGAGATCAAGTATATAGTCATGTGAATTTATGAATTTTGATATTTCTCTGACTAAATCTTTCTCATAAGCTTCGAAATCTTCCTGACAACCAAATAGCCTGTTCAAATTGGCGTGAACATATCGTTTCTTGCGCTGGTATGCCTCAGGATTACAGATAGGGATACACGTTAATTTTCCTTTGCCAATTTTCAAATGTCCCTGCTGTATTTGAGTCATAATTTTTAATATGGCATCAGTTCCACAAGTCTCATTTCCGTGAATAGCCCCTAAACATAGTAATGAGGGTCCTTCAAGTTTTGAATCAAATATAAAATGGTTAATATCACTCATATTTTACTCCCAAAGGTTAATTGCAGATTTTCAAATGGTTGAACACATGCGTATCGTCAGTCGGATCAATCCCATGGCTCACAATTGGAATTCCGGCATCAAGGAATAAAGACCAGCTATAGCGATTAGCGACTGCTGTTTCCACTAGCAGGCGTGTTTTGTTTCCTTGGGCGCAAACTTTTTGCCACTCTGCAATCAATCGGGCCCCTATTCTTAAGCCTCTATGTCTGGGGCTCACTAAAAGTCCTTGAATAACGGATATTTCCTGAGGAACACAGTTTAGGGGTCTCATATCCACCATGCCAGTCTCAGGGTGCTCGTCACTAGGATTGACGATAAGGCATTGTGCTATTAGCTCCGTACCATGAAAAACGCCGATTGCTAAACTTCCTGGGCGTTTTAAATGTTGATTAAAATCTTCCATCGTTTTTGGAACAATAAAGCTTTTACAATCTGGCGGAAGGTTTTGATAAACCTCTGCTTGAAGGGATTGCATTGCGTCTACATTATTGGCATTCAGGAAACATATGGTTAATTGTCCTGCGCATGGCAGGCTAGGAGCAATAGCTGTGTGCATGAATAAATCTCTGATGATTTTTGAAAAAATGAGGTAACTATTTAACTTAACGCTGAAGGGGCAGCGTTAATTCAGAGATTTATCGTCGTTCGAATAAGTATTGGGAATAAGTTACCATGTTCAGATGGTAACGCAGAAAATTCCTTGCTGTCAAGAGAATTTACATGCGCAACATGCATATCAGCGGGTAATCAGAGAATTTGAAAAATTGAAGAGAAAATAATCGCCGGGCACTATTCTGAGAGCCATAGTAAACGCGACTTATTTTGTTAGTCACGGATGGTATTTTCTAATATTGCCAGACTCAAGCGTGCCTTGGGCGCGCAATTTGGGATAAGAATCATGCGTCCTTATCCCAAATCATAGAAAAATATATTAACCACGAAGCTCTATGCTGCCTCTTGCATGGCTGTTTTATTGACGCCGTTTTTCAAATTCATGGCCAATTTGGTCAATTTTTCATCGGCGCTGCGTTCTTCGGCCAAAATATTGCGCAAAAGTTCTGCCTGAGCATCCAGTCCTAGGCAATCCGCAAAGGCGCAGAGTGTGCCATAGGTGGCAATCTCATAATGTTCGACTTTTTGCGCAGCCAGGATCATGGCGGCATCGCGAACAGCTTCATTTTCAGTTTCAGAGATTAGCTCATCCGCTTCTTTCAAAATCCCCATAATGGCTTCACATTTTTCGCCCTTAACTTCGAGATCAAGAGATTGCATAACACGTTCCAATGTTTCAATCTGGCCGCGTGTTTCTTCTAAATGTTCCGAATAAGCGGCTGATAAATCAGGACAAGTCGCTTTCTCAGACATTTTTTTCAAGGCCTTTAAAAGTTGATTTTCGGCATAATAAATATCGCGCAATTGTTCAACAAACAAATCATAAAGGTTTTCCATGTCCATTTTTTTTACTCCTATAAAAATTTTGGGTTTTGCTGATTTTATTTTTATGATGGGCAAGTTTTGAAAGCTTACCCATCATAAATTTTTCAAATTTAAGCAGCGCGGTCAGAATTACGTTTTTTGTAATCTTTTTCCCACTCTTCCACTTCTTTTTCGGCTTCCTCTTTGGAATGGCCATAGGCTTTTTGAATGTGACCGGCTAATTTTTGGCGGTTACCTTCAATTTCATCCAATGCATCATTGGTTAATTTGCCCCATTTTTCTTGGACATGACCTTTGAGGACTTTCCAATTGCCTTCCATGATATCTGTATTCATTATAGACTCCTATCTGTTAAAGGTTGAGTAGGATCAGCCAAAAATTATTTTTTGACTGATTTTTTGTAAGCTTCAAACGAAGCCGACTGTTTATCCGACAAGCTATAGGTTAGCTTATCGTCTTGGTTATTGAGTTTAAGCGGTGCATAATCCACGGCGACTTTATCCCCACCCATTCCCATGACGGTGTCAAAGTCAATGATGACAAGGCTGGCGGTACCGCCTTTGAAATAGATATTGTCAACATCACCGACTTTTTCACCGGCGGCATTGTAAACATCTGCGCCCAAGAGTTTTTCCACACTATAGCTTCCTGCGGGCAAGGTGATGATTTTTGGATCATTCACGTCGTCCTTATCATCGAAATCATAGGAAAATTCCTTGGCGTTTTTCAGATTTTCTTCGCTAATGGATGACAACACGTCACCCTCAGCATTAGGCGTAAAGGCGGATGTATAATCAAAAGCCACCAATTTCCCATCAAATCCGGGGATGTCATTATCAGCCACGATCACCATTTGCGGGTGACCGGTGCCGTCCACGATAATATCTTTGACTTTGCCGATTTTATCGTTTTTGTAATTCACAATTTCTGCGCCAAGAATATTAGAGGCGGCAGACACATGGGCATAGATGGTTTCTTTAGCAGGAACATTTTCGTCCTCAGATACAAAGAATGCCTTAATTTCTGCGGCGGCTTCTTTGGCATCGTGTTTGACATCTTTCCATGCTTTCTTGGCATCTTCCTTCATATTACCTGTGGTGGATTCCTCCGCACGGATTTCATTGGCCGACTTGGTTTCGGCATAGGCAAATCCGGAATGCAGCAACGCCGCCGCCGAGATCGCCAACAAGAGAGGTTTCGTATTCATGATATTTTCCTTTCGTTGAGAGGTTTTTACCGCGAGCAACATAAAGCCTTGGTAAGGCCCCGATATTGTCGCGTTTGTAAACTTGCCTAGCCTACGCCCCACGCCAAAAAGAGTTCCAAATTAAATTGGGGCGATTTTTTATGAGGTATAAGGACGTGAGGGAGGTTTTAGTTTTTGCGAATATAACGCATCAGCGCACCGACCAATTTAGCCTGATCAATTGGCTTGGTCAGAAATTCATCCATACCCGCATCAAGACAACTATTTTTATCTTTATACGTAGCATGGGCGGTCATTCCGATGATTGGCGTGCGATAGGATCGTTGTTCAGTTTTTTCAATTTCGCGGATTTTGACAGTCGCGCTCAACCCATCCATTTTGGGCATTTGCAGGTCCATCAGGATAATATTATAGCCATGCTGAATGAACATATCGATGGCTTCCTGGCCATTGCGGGCGATGTCGTAACTCAGCCCCATATCTTCTAAAATACATCCAATGACCACTATATTGCCTTCGTAATCTTCTACCAAAAGTACTTTTGACCCGGTAACAGTGAGCGAAGGCACGGAAAAAATGTGGGGCAGGGCGAGGAGTTTTTGTGAGCTGGAGTCAATAAAATCTTGCAGATTCAGGATTTTAATGGGTAGCTCAAGCGTAAAAGTGCTGCCCTCACAAACTTCACTGATTACGCTTAACTTGCCGCCCATCATTTCGGTGAGAAGTTTGGAAATCGGCAAGCCCAATCCTGTGCCGCCAAATCCTTTGGAAATCGTATCATCAACCTGTTTAAATTTATCAAAGATAATTTCTTGATATTGTGGCGCGACCCCAATGCCGGTATCAATGACTTTAATGTTTAAAATTGCGGCTGATTCAGCGGTATTCAGGTCCGCTAAGCTGCAGATCACCTGAATCGAGCCATGTTGAGTGAATTTAATCGCGTTGCCGACAAGATTGATTAAAATTTGGCGCAATCTGGTTTGATCGCCCTCAAAAACCAGTTCGTCGAGGGTTTCGTGCTGGACCTTAAAATCAAGATTTTTCTCCACTGCCTGAACCGTCATAATCGAGATAATCTCACCCATTAAATGCGCGACCTGAACCGGATTCTTTTCCAGGGTAATTTCACCGCTATCAATTTTAGAAAAATCTAACACGTCGTTAATGAGTTCTTTGAGCGTCGAGGAACTTGTAACAAGGGACTTGATTAAGGTTCTCTCCTTTTCGCCAAAGGAGCTTGCGCGCCGCGCCAGAATTTCCGCGATGCCCATAATGGTGGTGAGAGGGGTTCTGATTTCGTGGCTCATATGCGCCAAAAAATCCATTTTTGATTTGCTGGAGATTTCGGCCTCTTCCATTTCCTTTTTAAGCCGATCTTCCATCTTTTTTTGGACGGTGATATCTGTATGGGATCCAATCATCCGCATGGGTTTGCCGTCTTCGTCAAAAACACCGCCGCCGCGTGCATGAACCCATATCCAATACCCGTTGGCATGTTTAACCCTGAAAACATTACTATATTCTGAAGTATTGCCATCCGCGAAATGTTTGATATTTTGTTTGAAAACAGCCAGATCATCAGGATGAATAAGATCCGCAGGATTGGTGCCGGATAAGTGCGGGATCACACCTATCAAGGATCCTTCATAATCATCCTTTTCATACCCGCACATTTTAAAAATTTGAGAGGAAAGAAAAATGGTTTTATCGGTAATATTCCAATCAAAAACCCCGTCATTTGTGGCTTTGATAGCAATTTTGTGGCGATCGTCGATATTTCTGAGCCGCTCGCTATCTAGAAAATATCGCCGCTGAGTGTGGAACAATCCCCAATTCATGACCATGATAAGCGCGCAGGCTCCAAATAAGGAGAGGATAATATTACGCCCGTCATCTTCACGTTTTTGATCGGCAATGGCAATTCTCTCTTTTAACAAATCGCTCTCGCGATCAAGGAGTTGATTGACGAGATCCGAGAGCCGATCATGCGCAAATTCGACCTTTTGAGTGCCTTGTACAAATTCATTGGTCAATTTAGGGTTATAAGTTTTATAGATATCTTTATATTTTTCACGTCTGCTCTCAAGTATGGCCACATATTCCTTGGAAAAATCGCGAATTTCTTGTGCGGATTGGTTTTGATCAATATTGTCATTGGTGATATCAACCAATTTTTGAGTGGCGGCGTTGAGCTGTTCACTCTTGATTTGGAAAGCATTCAAAAATTTGGGATCCCCCGTGAGGATCATGCCGCGCTGTTCAGAGAGGATCGATTCTTGCAGCGTCATCACCGTATGAATTTGGGAAATCACCCCCTTGGAATGATCCACCCATTCATTTAACCTAGCTACCTCATCACGTGAAGAATTAATAAAAAAATAGACATACATCAGGCATCCAAAAATAAACACAGCCGATGCCACAAATAATGTCGTTGTGTTATTTTTGATCATAGAGGTATCCAGTCGTTTATATAGAGACATAAAATATAATTCAGATCACTCCAAGTCAATTTAGTTTTCGGTCGATGAAAACACAACAATCGCCGCATAACACGGCGATTGCTGGTGGGTTTATTTCTTGCGCGGATTCTCACGCAAGGGGTGGTCTGCGACCGCGCAAGAAATTAAACAGGGCTGCGACCAGAAACAGTACGATGAAGATTGCAAACAAAATTTGTGCAAAATTCGCTGATACTGCGGCCACTCCGCCAAACCCAAAAAAACCGGCGATTAACGCCAAGACCAAAAAAGTTAATGCCCAATTCAACATGTTTCATCTCCTTAAGTTACAATGTAAAGCCCGCCACCCCGCCCAACCGCGACCCATAACTGAAGAGCTTTTTTCAAAACCCCTTATCAAAATCGCTTCTGCCTTTCCTACTCACGGCAAGCAAATTTGTTCCCATAGAAAATTAGAAAAATATTTGAGCATTTTGCGATTAAGTGGAGGCCGGTTAATCGTCACAAAATGCGACAAAACAAATATTTAGACCATTTTTTCGAGTATACGTAACCGAAAAATGGTCTAGAAAAGAAATATTTGGAAAGGTGGTGCGAAATACTGGCGGGAAAGAGAAAAATCGGGTAGAGTCAATGCCAAGATGCGCACTTTATTTCACGTTTGGCTCCAGCCTCAATCCCGCAAGATTCGCCTGCTTTTATTGGAAAAGGGGCTGGATTTTGATTTGCAGATTGAAAAAACGTGGGAACGTCGTACGGATTTCTTAAGCCTTAATCCGGCGGGGGAGGTCCCGGTCCTCATTGATACAAATGGGGCTGTGCTGTCCGGGGCGTATGCCATTTCGGAATATTTAGAGGAAAGTTACGGCCAACCGGATTTCCTGGGGCGCGATGTGGTGCAGCGCGCGGAAACCAGACGTTTAGTCACTTGGTTTGATATTAAATTTTCCCGTGAAGTAAGTGATAATCTGGTCGGGGAGAAAATGGTGAAACGCTTGCAGCGTAGCGGAGAGCCGAATGGCCCGGCCATTCGTGCGGGGCTCATTAATATCCATTACCACTTGGATTATATTGAATTTTTATTGGAAAAGCGCAATTGGTTGGCGGGCGAAGAATTTTCTCAGGCAGATATGACGGCTGCCGCACAACTCTCAACCGTGGATTATATTGGTGATGTGCCGTGGGACAAGCATCCGGGGGCGAAAGCATGGTATGCGCGTATCAAATCGCGACCCAGTTTTAAATCGCTTTTGGATGAACGCATGCCCGGCCAATATCCTGCTAAGCATTACGCGAATGTGGATTTTTGATGGACATAACTATAAAAAATCCGTTCAATAGTATGAATGCTGTTCTATAGTACAAACCGATTTTTAAAAACCTCTGAAACCCTTGTAAACTGGCGATCCCGGCAGGACTTGAACCTGCAACCCTCTGCTTAGAAGGCAGATGCTCTATCCAATTGAGCTACGGGACCGTTGAAAAGGGAAAGCAAGGGAAAACTAGGCTCCTGCCGCGGTGGTGCCGTCTGCTTCGGGCGGCACATATTTAAAATTATCGACATAGTTTTTCGGCGTTACGATGCGCTCTTGGCATGGTAAAATTGTATAGGACCAATTTTGCGTACGCGCATACTCCACTGCCTTTTCCAATGTGGGGAATTTCAATTTTACCTGATTGCGCGTATCGGCGGAACTGCTCCATCCCATTAAGCTTTCAGGGGTGCGGGCAGAGGTTAAACAATATTCCAGTACCCAATCCTCAAGCTTGGCGCGGCCTGATTGCATGGTTGATTTGCTGGGGCGATAAATTGTAACATCCATCATAACACCTGTTGAGTCGAGTCAATTTATTTGTACCCTATAGAAATTGATAAAAAATTAAAAGCCCAAAGATGATATCAAAAATTGCAGATTGGTGTCTTTTTTGATAAGAACGCCTTTACAATATATGCTGAAATATCTTCACATCACACAGAAACACTGAAATGTCATATAAATCCATAGCAGTTTTAGGCGACTCAATTTCCAATGGTTACTTTGACCATCCTTTCGGCGGATGGGTACAGCGATTAACCACAAAATTATCGCTTCTTCGGCCTCATGACATTGGGATGATGAATTTTTCTGTCTCCGGTGACCGAATTTGCGATATGTATCACCGATTTTGTATGAATATTATATCCAGCAACCCGGACAGTCTTCTGATTGCGGCCACGGCCAATGATGTGATCCGTTTTCATAGTCCAGAGAATGGATTTAGCCTGTCCTTGGGAACCAGCGAAGAATATTGGGCGAGGCTACTCGAAATTGCAACCAAAATTGTACCACAAATTTTTATCTTTACAGTCCCACCGGTTGATGAGAGCCGTAACCCGCTGATAGGTATTTTTGATTGGAAATATTATAATTTGAACCGTGATATTGAGATTTATAACGACCTAATACAATCGATTGCGCATCGCTGCAATATTCCGGTTCTGAATTTTTATGATATTTGCCATGGTTCGCCTATATGGGGCGAGATGCTCTATGATGGGAGCCATCCGAATGCTGCGGGTCACGAGTTTTTGGCGGAGGCAGCCTATGATTGGCTGGTTCCTCAAATATAAAAACAAGCTTAAACACAGTTTATTATCGTTGCCAAATTGTGCAGAATTCGGAGCATTTTGCAATTAAGTGGAAGCCGGTTAATCGCAACAAAATGCGACAAAACAAATACTTAGACCATTTTTTTTGGTTCTATACTTGGACTACTGAATTGCCGGCTAGGAACAAGCGACGCAGCGCAGGGATTCTACGTAAGGAGCTTGTTGACAACGTCCGGGAGTTCAGTAGTCCAAGTATACTTAAACCGAAAATGGTCTAGACATACATGACCATTAAAATTTCGTAGTGGCGGCGGCCCTTGGGGGTTTGAACCTCTACACTATCGCCCACGGATTTGCCAATAAGGGCGCGGGCAATCGGTGCGGTGATCGAGATTTTCCCCTCATCCGCATTGGATTCATAGGCCCCCACGATCTGGAACTTGAGCTCCTCGTCATCTTCCTCATCCACAATCACGACGGTGGCGCCGAATTTAACACTGTCGCCCGAAAGGGTGGTTGGGTTAATGACCTGGGCTACGGAAAGAGCCGCCTCAAGCTCCTGAATACGGCCTTCGATAAAGCTTTGCCGTTCGCGGGCTGCGTGATATTCGGCATTTTCGGATAAATCGCCATGCTCACGGGCTTCGGCGATTGCCTGAATCACCGCCGGACGTTCAACGGATTTGAGGTTTTTGAGCTCTTGCTCTAACCGCTCAAAGCCAATATGTGTCATCGGAACCTTGTTCATAATATTTGTCCTATCCTGCATGATCAGCATGCAATCTTTTAAAAAAATAACCCGCCTATGCGCGGCGGGGATAAACATGATGGATGTAATCTATATCGTTTCCGCCTGTGCGTCAATCTTTAGGGCTTGTTTATAATCTCAATGCGGGGAAGAATTTTTTGTCGCAGGTGGCTGGCGAAATCGAATGGTCGGGGGTATAATCGCGGGAATGCAATATCGTTTGGCATAGTTGATACCCATGTTCTTTATCATGAAATTGATCTTTGGCGCGGTGATCATCGGCTTAACGGTGGTCATCCATGCCGTGGTGTGTGATTGCACGCTTCGAATCGTGGATAAAAAAGGGGAGGAGGGCGCGCGCAGGCTCGGGCAACTGCGCACTATTCTTACCCTGATTACGGCGGTGTTTTTCATCGGCTCGGCGATCATGGCGGATATTTGGCTTTGGAGTTTTGCGTTTGCCTATCTGGACCCGCAAAACGTGAAAAACACCGAAGATTCGCTTTATTTTGCCACCGTTACCTTTACCACTGTCGGTTATGGCGATATTGTCTTAAGCGAGAAATGGCGCATTCTGGCGGGGACGTGCGCGATTAACGGGATGATTATTTTTGGATGGAGTACTGCTTTTATATTTGAAATTATGGCGAAATTATATCAAAGTGGGCGCATCTACGGCAAAAAATCAGCACATAAGGAAACGCCATGACCCAAAATATAAACGCACATGCCACAGTTTCAGACGATTTGAATTTGGATGAGTTGAAATCCGTTATTGATCAAGCGTGGGAGGGACGGGATCAGGTCAATGTCCATGGCCCCCAGGACGTGTTTCAGGCGGTGGAGCGGGCCATCCATCTTCTTGATCGCGGAGAGGTCAGAATCGCCGAAAAAACCGCGCGCGGGTGGGTGGTGAATGACTGGCTTAAAAAGGCGGTTTTGCTGTCCTTTCGTCTTCATCCCAACCGCATGATGGTGGGCACGGATATTGGGATGCAATGGTGGGATAAGGTGCCGCTGAAGACCGCGCATTGGGGCGTGGGGGAGTTTGGCCAGGCAGGATTTCGTGCGGTTCCCGGCTCAGTTGTGCGGCGCGGGGCCTATGTTGCACCCAATGTGGTGATGATGCCGTCTTTTGTGAATATCGGGGCCTATGTCGGGGAGGGAACCATGGTTGATACCTGGGCCACGATCGGATCATGCGCGCAGGTAGGCAAGAACTGTCATATTTCCGGCGGTGTCGGGATTGGCGGGGTGTTAGAGCCGCTGCAATCCGCCCCCGTGATTATTGAGGATCACGTGTTTATCGGCGCACGTTCAGAAGTCGCCGAAGGCGTGATTGTGGAGGAAGGCGCGGTGATCAGCATGGGCGTATTCTTGGGCGCGTCAACCAAAATCATCAACCGTGATACGGGCGAAATTTTTAAGGGCCGCGTGCCGGCTTATTCCGTTGTGGTGCCGGGGACTTTGCCGGGTGAAAAAGCCAATTTGGCCTGCGCCGTGATTGTGAAACAGGTGGACGCCACCACGCGCAGCAAAACCTCAATCAATGATTTGCTGCGGGATTAAGGCGGGGGCAAGTGGGCTTACGAGTGAGCTTACAAGTGGGCTTAGTTTATGGCGATTGATCCTGTCCTTCTGACTCAAGAATTGGTGCGCTGCCCCAGTGTTACCCCCGTGGATGCGGGCGCGCAGGCGGTGATGACGGCCGCATTGGAACAGATGAATTTCACCGTTCATCGCCTGATTTTCGGAACCGAGACCCCAAACCCGGTTCATAATTTCTTTGCGCATTTGAGCCGTCAAGGCAGCACGGTTTTAAACTCTGCCGCTCATTCTTCTCCCCTTGCTGACTCTTCGATAAATGGTGAAGAAGGCGCAGCAAAAATAGGTCCGCGCCTGTGTTTTATGGGGCATACGGATGTGGTGCCCACGGGCCGTTTGTCGGATTGGACCACCCCGCCCTTTGATGCCGCCATTGAGGGCGACAGATTGATTGGCCGCGGCAGCGCAGATATGAAGGGGGCCAATGCGGCCTTTGTTGCGGCGGTGTCGCGTTTTTTGCTGCGCTATCCCGATTGGAACGGCACGATTAGTTTGGCAATCACGGGAGATGAGGAAGGGGTGGCCGCCCACGGCACCGTGAAAATTGTGGAATGGATGCGCGATCATGATCACATCCCCGATGCGGCCCTGGTGGGGGAGCCAAGCAATCCGCAATTTATGGGCCAAATTGTGCGGGTGGGGCGGCGCGGATCATGGTGCGGAAAGTTGATTGTGGAAGGGAAACAGGGGCATTCCGCCTACCCTGAATTGGCCGATAATCCGGCGCATAAAATTGTAACTTTGCTGCACCAATTGCTGCAGCAAAAATTTGATAACGGGACCGAATTTTTTAAACCGAGTGACGTGGTGGTGACCTCGATTGATATCGGGAATGAAGCCACAAACGTGATCCCGGCGCGCGCGCAAGCATTGATCAATATCCGATTTAACGATCATTGGACGGGCCCAAGTCTTGAGCAGCATGTGCGCAGCATTTTTGATGAAACAAAAATTCCCTATGAACTCTATGGTTGGTGCAATGCCGAAAGTTTCATGACCAATGATGCCATGTGGCGAAAATTGGTGGCCGATGCGGTTCAGGAAGTTTCCCAAATTCGCCCGGTCTTTGATACGGGCGGCGGCACATCGGATGCGCGGTTTATCGCGCCGTATTGCCCGGTGGTGGAATATGGGTTGATCAATGCCACGATTCACCAGATTAATGAATGCGTTTTCCTCAATGACTTGGAAACCTTGACCCAAACCTATTTCGTGATTTTGAAAAAATTTTTTTCTGTGGGCGATTGACCGATTACTCATTTATCCATAAATTACATTTCTATCTTGAGCTAAAATGTGCTTAACTAGAGTGAATGGCAGGATTCCCATGAAAACCAACGATCACACTACCCTTCAAAAACGCAAAACTCAAACTTGCGGCTCTGCACGCCACCCTACGTTTTGGGGCACGTGTTTAACCGCTTGTTTGGTACTGGGTGCGGGAGTTACGATCTCGTTGGGCGGATCACTCGCGGCCCATGCGGGATTGTTTGAAAAGAAAGATGCGCCCGCAACCGCTGAAGCCAAAAGCGATACGCTGAGTGAAAAAAACATACCGGGCGGAGCATTGGACTCAAATGCGGCCTCAAATACGGCTTCATCTTCAAACGCATCTGCCGCCCCGCTTGCCAATGGCGCGCCGCGCAGCTTTGCGGATATCTCTGAAAAACTTTTGCCCGCAGTGGTGAATGTCTCGGCTTCGGTGAAGGCCACGACCCAGACAATGGGCGATATGCCTGAAATTCCACAATTCCCCGAAGGCTCTCCCTTTAATGATTTTTTCAAGGATTTTATGGAGCGTAATTACGGCCAGGGGCAGGAGATGATGCCCTCCACCTCTTTGGGCTCGGGGTTTATAATTGATGCCGCAAAGGGATTGGTCGTCACCAACAATCACGTGGTCAAGGATGCCGATGAAATCAAGGTCATTTTAAATGATGACACAACACTTGATGCCAAACTGGTCGGGACCGATGATAAAACCGATTTGGCGGTGCTGAAAATTGATGCCGCAAAACATAAATTATCTGCTGTCTCGTTTGGCGATAGTGATGTGATGCGCGTGGGGGATTGGGTGTTGGCGATTGGCAATCCTTTCGGGCTCGGCGGGACGGTTACGGCCGGCATTATTTCCGCCCGTCAACGCGATATTCACTCCGGCCCCTATGATGATTTTATTCAAACCGATGCCTCGATCAATCGCGGCAATTCGGGTGGGCCGATGTTCAATTTGCGCGGCGATGTGATTGGCATTAACACGGCGATTTTTTCACCATCCGGCGGATCAGTTGGAATCGGGTTTGCGATTCCTTCTAATCTCGCGAAACCGGTGGTTGATCAAATTGTGCAATATGGCCGCACCAAACGCGGATGGTTGGGCATTAAAATTCAAACCGTGACCCAGGAAATTGCCGATAGCATGAACCTGAAATCCACGGGCGGCGCGTTGGTCGCGAGCATTACGCCGGACGGCCCAGCCGATCGTGCAAAATTGATGCAGGGTGATGTCATCACCGAATTTAACGGCAAAAAATTAACCTCGATGCGCGGGCTGCCCCGCATGGTCGCTGAAACTCCCGTGGGGCAATCCGTACCGGTCAAAATTATCCGCAATGGAGAGGAATTGACCCTGAATGTCGTGGTGGGAGAGTTGGAAAAGGCGGAGCAATCGGGCGCGGTTAAAAATGCGCAAAATGATGAAAAATCCGGGCCGTCCAAATCCATGCAACTGGACGGGTTGGGCGTATTTGTGAATGACCTGTCCAATCAATTGCGCGAAACCTATGAAATTCCCGAAGATAGTCGCGGCATTGTCGTCACCAAAATCATTCCCAATTCCGACGCCGCGCAAAAAGGCATGAGTGCAGGCGATGTGATTATTGAGATTAATCAACATGCGGTGACCTCAGTGGCACAGGCCAATGCGCTTCTGAAATCCAACCGTGATCCGCGCCAGATCGCGTTATTATTGGTTGACCATCAGGGCCAGGGCGATGTGCGCTTTGTGGCGTTGCGATTGCATGACCCCAAAGCCATTCAAAAAACTAAAATGAAATCGGATCGAGCAGAGCCACCAAAGGACTCAACGGACCCTGCCCTTGAAGCCCCTGATGAAAATGGGGAAGGGGATGGAGCCGAGCGCGACACTCCACAAATCATTCAGTAATTGGTTTTGCCGCGCCCGATGAGTGAGAGAGTTTATGAGCGAGTTTGTTTATGAGTGAGCCAGGTCCAACCCCTCCAAATTCCCCAAATCCGCCAAACCAGCAAGATACCATCACCGCGACCATTATCGCGGGTCCGACCGCCGGCGGTAAATCAGCGCGGGCATTGGATGTGGCGCGTGCGCGTAACGGAGTGGTGATCAATGCCGATTCGTTGCAAATTTATCGTGACCTCCCCATTCTCACCGCCCAACCGTCCCCCATGCCCGATATCCCCCATCGTCTTTACGGCATTTTGAACCCCAATGACCCTATGGATGCCATGCGCTGGCGGGATTTGGCGATTACGGAGATACGGGCGGCGGCGGCGCAAAACCATCACCCGATCATCGTTGGCGGCACGGGGTTTTACCTGAAAACATTGATGGAGGGACTTTCCCCCATTCCCCAGATTCCTGAATTTATTCGCCTTATGATCGAAGATTTAAAAGACCGCATGGGCGACGAAGTATTTTATAAATTTGTGATCACCGCGGACCCTACGCTGGAGGGACGGATGGACCCGAAAAATTCCAGACGATTGGTGCGGGCCTATGAAGTGATGGCCGCCACCGGACTCTCCATAACCCACTGGCAATCCCTTCCCAAAAGCGGCCCGCCGCAGGGAATAAGGTTTGAAATCGAACTCATCATGCCTGAGCGTGCAGAGCTTTATCATCGTTGTAACATCAGGTTTGAAGAGATGATCAAACAGGGCGCAATTGAAGAAGTCGAACAATTTGATACCAAAATCCTTCAGGGCGAAATCGCGGTTGATGCGCCGCTCACCCATGCTTTGGGGTTTCAGCCGTTACAATCCCATGTGCGGGGAGAGATGGATTTAGAGACGGCAATCACCCTCGCGCAAAACGAAACCAGACATTATGCCAAACGCCAGGCCACTTGGTTTCGGCATCAATTGCCATTGTGTGATCCCCCTGTGTGATCCGCGCGACAACAGCGGAAAAACTATGACATGAAGAGTTGATTTATTTGTCAGTTCATCTAAACTCTGTGCATGTTTTTCAGGAGATCATGTATGAAAAGATTTTTGCAATTGGGATTAATGACATCTTTGTTGGTCTCTTGTTCCTTTATCCCCAAATATCAGCAACCCAATGTCGAAGTGCCGGAACGTTGGCGCGGTGAGGTCGCCGAAAGCACAGCCCAGAACCCATCCCAAGCCATTCCTGCGCAATGGTGGACGCTCTACCAAGATCCCGTGTTGGATAATTTAATGGGGATTGCACAACGGCAAAATCCAGAACTCAGAGCTGGTCTGGAGCGTATTAATCAATCGCGTGCGGCATTGAGAATTGCGGGGGCGAGCCTGTTGCCATCGGCGGATGCATCCTTGGGGGCGGGCCGCAGCCGCACCAACCCGGAAATTGGCCCGACTGTCACGGAAAATAATCTCTCCGCCGGTTTGGCAATTTCCTATGAATTGGATCTTTTTGGGCGTAACCGTGCGCAGGTGGCCTCGGCCCGCGCCAGCCTGAAGAGCCAGAAATATCAACAAGAGTCACTCAAACTTGTGACTTTGGGGGATGTGGCGTCGGCTTATTTCAACCTCATTGCCGCCCGTGAACGGGTGCGCATTGCCGAAGATAATTTGAAAAATTCGCGTGATGTGCTTCATATTATTGATGTGCGGGTGCAAACCGGGCTCGATTCCAATTTGGAATTGGCTCAGCAACGTGTGGCGGTGTCCTCTAGTGAGGCCAATCTGGCCAGCCTCAAACAATTGCAATCAACCTATCAAAATGCGTTGGCGGTGCTGGTTGGTCGTGCGCCACAGGATTTTGACTTTACCCCTGATCGCACGTTATTTGACGTGCCCGTGCCGCATATTGCGCCTGAACAGCCTGCGGTGTTGTTGGAACGTCGTCCCGATATCCATGTCGCCGAGCAAAATCTGATGGTGGCCAACGCCAATATTGGTGCGGCGCGCGCGGCATTCTTTCCCGCCCTGACATTGGGCGGCAATGCCAGTATTGCCGGCACTGCGTTTGGTGACCCGTCAACCTCAATCTTAAGCTTGGCATCATCGCTCACCGCGCCGATCTTCCAGGGTGGGCGGCTTCAGGGCGGATTGGATCAAGCCAATGCAGCCCAGCGTGAGTTGATTGAAAATTATCGCGGCACTGTGTTAACGGCATTCCGTGAGGTTGAGGATGCGTTGGCCGCAACCCGCGCCGCGTCGGAACGTGAGGTAGCGCTGCGCACCGCGCGCGATGAGGCCCGCCGCGCCTATGATATTTCCCGCAAGCGCTATGATGTGGGCACGATTGATTTCCAAACCTTGCTGGATACTCAGGCCGCCCTGCTCAGCGCAGAAGATCTATATGCGCAGGCGTTGGAGCAAAAACTCTCTTCATCGGTGGATTTAGTCAAAGCTTTGGGCGGAGGTTGGCAGCCACCGCTGAATTCCAGTGTGTCCATAGATACAGGGAATACGGGGGGTGCTTCCGTAACAAAGCCTGATAAGCGTTTGCAATAGGAATTGAGCAGAAATATCTGCTTGCAATGTGCATAATTTATAGTGTATAAGCCTTAAGCTTCCGGCAATATAGGTGATCTGGCTGAATATCGGCTGCCTCGATGACCGCTTGGAATTGGCTGTTGGGCTTGACCTATCGGCTGATTTTAAGGTTTGCAGGAATTTGGTAATGATTAAATAGGAGAAGAAAATGCCGAAAATGAAAACTAAAAGTGCTGCTAAAAAGCGCTTTAAAGTGACCGGTTCGGGCCAGGTTAAGTTTAAACAGGCCAAAATGCGTCACATGCAAATGAATAAGCCAAAATCCATGAAACGTAAGGCTCGCGGGACTTCGATCCTGGCGCAGATGGACGGACGCATTATTTTGGAAAATTTCCTGCCCTATGAGCGTGGAAAAAATAAAACCAATCATAATCCCGCTCCCGTTGAAGTTGCATAGGAAGGAGAGATAGAATGTCCCGTGTAAAAAAAGGTTCCCCGCGCGCACATGCCCGCCACGTCAAAATTTTGAAATTGGCCAAGGGTTATCGCGGTCGCTCGCATAATTGTTATCGTATTGCGTTGGAACGTGTGGAAAAAGCCCTGCGCTATGCCTACCGTGACCGCCGCAATAAAAAACGCGATTTTCGCGCTTTGTGGATTCAACGGATTAATGCCGCCGCGCGTGAGCATGGCTTGACCTATTCGCGCTTTATGAATGGTGTCAATCTGGCTGGCATTATGCTGGACCGTAAGGTTCTGGCTGAACTTGCCGTCAATGATGCAATTGCGTTTAAGGCGATTGTCGCTAAGGCCCAAGCCGCAATTAACGCCAAAGCTGCTTGATTGCCGCTTTTTTATATGTCATACATAAGCGGCCCATTATTTGGGCCGTTTAGCTTTTTTGGGGTTGTCCATGTATATCGTTATTTTGAAATATCTGAAACCGATTGAGGATGTTGAGCGGCTGACTGTCCCGCATCGTGCCTATTTGGATGAATTATATGCCAAAAATGTATTGTTGATCTCCGGCCCGCAAGTTCCGCGCACCGGCGGCATTTTGGTGGCGCGGTCGATGGATGTTGAGGAATTATGGGCACACCTCAAACTTGACCCATTCTATACTGAGGGCATCGCGGATTATCAGGTGATTGAATTTAAGGCGGTCAAATCCCATGAAGTATTAAAAGATTTGGTAGGATGAAGGCACTATGACTGCGCGCAAACTCATTGTGTTCGATTGGAACGGGACGCTGCTCGATGATGCATCGTCCAATCTGGCGGGGTTTAATGCAGTGATTGCGCATTTCGGCTTGCCGCCGACCACGCTTGAAACCTATCGTGCCGTGATGGGGTTTCCGGTCATTCATGCCTATGTTCAAATGGGCATTACCACGGATGATTATCTGAAACACATTGATGAAGTCGGGCAGATTTTCTTGGATCATTATATCCCCCACGCCGTACAAGCCCCGTTGCGGGAGGGAAGTGTGGGAATTCTGGATTGGCTGATTGATCACCATTATGATTTGGCGATTTTGAGCAATTTTATTCAGGAACATCTGGAGGATCAACTCTCCCAGCGTCATATCCTGCATAAATTCAAGCACATATCAGGGAATCGAGTGTTTGATCGGCATGAGCATACCAACACCACCAAACTTGGCCGGTTACAAAAAATTCTGGATGGGCAGAATTACGACATCAGCAGTTCGTTTATAGTGGGTGATTCGCTTGAGGAGCCGGATCTGGCGCGTGAAACCGGACTTAAATGCATCTCCGTCACCTGGGGCTGTGTCGCGCAAACTCGGCTTGAAAATGTTGAACCGGATTTTATCATCCATTCAATGGATGAAATGCGGGACATTCTGCTGCGGGCGTAGTTTCGATTCTGCATAACATAAGAACGGTCTAGGGATGAGAGCTCTTTACGCCATCGGAAAAACCAGGGTAATCGTCGCGCCGTGGGGGGTGGGTGTTGAAGGCTTGGGGGCGGATTCTTTGGATTGCGGGGGAAGCAGCAACGGGCCAAAGCACAATTCACCGCCGTGATCCTCCATAATTTTTTTGACAATTGCAAGCCCCAGACCCGTTCCCTTTTTCTTAAAAGTCACATAGGGTTCGCTTAAACTTTCCGGGGATTGCCCCTTAGGGAAGCCGGGGCCGTTATCGCGGATTTCAATAAGGAGTTTGAGGGGAGAGTGCGCCGTGTTTGTCGTGTCTTGCGCCCCATCATTCTGATCTCCCTTATCCCGTTCATCAATGGCAGCAGAGGAGTCAATGGTTACATAGGAGTCATTGGTGATGGCCAGTGTCACCTGAATTTCAGGGTGGTAGTCCATGGGGGCGGGGAGATCGGTTTGAAGATCCGTCCCGTCGCGCCACTCCATCATGGAATCCAGCGCATTTTGCAAGAGATTGGTGAGAGCCTGGCGCACCTGTTGTTCATCGCATGTGAGTGTAGGGTTTGAGTGTGGGGAAGGGAGAAGTTCCAGGCAATTGATGATCACATCACTATGCGCGCCCGCAAAAAATGCGCAGGTTTCGCGCAGCAACGGGGCAATCAATGTGGGTTTGAGTGTGGGTTCAGGCATACGGGCAAAGTCGGAAAATTCCTTCACCATATGGCCGATATCCCCCACATGGCGGATAATGGTGTCAATACATTGCGAGAAAATATCCTGATCATGGGGCGGGAGTTGAGCCAAATATTTGCGTTTCAAACGCTCTGCCGAGAGTTGAATAGGGGTCAACGGATTTTTAATTTCATGCGCAATGCGCCGCGCCACATCGCCCCACGCGACCTTGCGTTGCGCCGATTGCACATCGGTAATATCGTCAAATGTGATGACCGCGCCCAAATCGCGTTCACCCAATAATTCAATGCCGATGCGGACCAATAAAATCCGCCGCCCTTTTTCGAGGGTTTGAAACTCAATTTCCTTTTGATGCACACGTTGGGGCCGGGCATAGGCCGCCGTGATGAGCGGATCACACCCCGGGATAAGCGATTCAATCGCCATTCCCAAAATCTGATCGTGTTTTTTGTGCAGAATATGCGCCGCCGATTGATTGGCCATGCTCACATGTCCCATGCGGTCCAAACTCAAAACCCCCGATGTCACCGCAGCCAAAATTGTTTCCGTGAATTGCCTTCGTTCATCCA
Organism: Alphaproteobacteria bacterium; assembly: GCA_016794305.1. Taxonomy (GTDB): domain Bacteria; phylum Pseudomonadota; class Alphaproteobacteria; order Micavibrionales; family Micavibrionaceae; genus UBA1573. The sequence continues at coordinate 30,132 of JAEUKN010000014.1, forward strand.
TGCGGCGATTGGCGGTGATCAGTTCCGCCCGTTGGTCGGATATTTGTTGCGTCATGCGGTTAAAGGCATGGGCGAGGCGATCAAATTCTTCGAATCCGCTTTTTTCCACCACGCGCGCGCTCAGGTCGCCCATCCGCACCCGTTCAGCGGCACCAATTAATTCCACAATCGGCATTGCCAATCGCCGGGCAAAGGCCAGAGCAAAAAATATCGCGGAAAACAGCAACACCATCGCCACAACAATATAAATCATGGTCACGATACGCTGGAGCCCCAGATATCGGTTCGACATTTCATCGTATTTTTTAACCGCCGCCCGCGTGGTTTCAAGATGTTTGAGCACATTGCTTTCAACCGACCGCCCCACGAATAAAAACCCGTCCGTGAGATTGCCAAGCCGCACCAATGCCTGAACCCGGTCATCTTCGGGGGCCGTGAGCAAAACCACATCGCCGTCATCGGCGTTTTCCAACAGGTATTGCGGGATCTCATCTTGTTTGAAATCCGCTGTGTCACCTGCCTGGGCAATGATGCGGTGATCGCGCGTGAACACCACCACTTCGGAAAGCCCGCGCAACAAAGATTGCGTTTGCACAAAACGCGCAAAACCCGCAGGATTGCTATAGATCAAATCGGCTTCGTGGTTTAAATCATTGGCCATTGCCAAAATATCGGCGCGAATGACCTGATGATGTTCCCGCAGGTAAGATTCGGCGACTTCTTGAGATTCATTCACCGCGGTTTTCACGCGGTCGCTAAACCATGTTTGGATGCCATAGTGAAAAAAGAAAAGCGAAAACACGGTCATGATCACGGCCGGAGCCATCGCCAATAGCCCGAAAATATAAACAAGCCGCACATGAAGTCGCGCGCCGGGAATCCCAAGGCGCCAGATTTTAAACAACCCCACCACGCGCCGCCCGATAATCGCGCCAATCACGCATAAAATGATCAGATCCAGAGTCAAAAGCCAAATCACCGCATCGGGATTATCGCCAAAGGGCGGAGCGGAGCGGAGTGCGGCATAGGTCGCCCCCCCCGCCAAAAGTGCCAAAGCCACAAATAAAATCGCCAGTTTTCCATCCCACAACGCCCACGCACCCGGCGGGCCTCCGCCATGTGGGTGCACTCTCTCATCAGATTGAACGGGGCTTGTATGCACATGATCCTCGCATGTTCCGCGCCGGGGCGGTACAATTTGAAACAGAAAGAATGTTCGATTTTTATTTCAGGCTACTATAATTTATTCACCCGGGTGAGGCAACTTGCTTTTGCAGGCAGGGTAGAATCATAAATTGCTGGTCTGGTATAGCGCGGTTCAAAAAATGATTATTTTATTCCGTCTTGGCCGTATAATGTCTCATCCTGCTTTTCGGCCCCGGGAAAAAGTTTATAATAATCCCCATGTTCTTGGGCTTCCTTGATTTTCTGTTCTTGCTGCAAACGCTCTTGCAACATTTTGCCCTGATCACATTCCACATAGGCTTTGGTTAATTGTCCTTCGCGCACCCATGGGTGGTCAGAGGTATGAAACTCATAAAGCTTGGCATAATGATTGGCGACACAGGCGCAAAAATCCTTGTAATCATAGGGGCGCGAAGTCTGCGCCCATCCCTGGCATTGGCCATAGACAACCCCGGCCACGCCGGCGGTATTGGGGCATTTTTGCTGGGCTCTAGACAATAAAATCGTGCGATAAGTTTGCGCTTCCTCTTGCCGATACTCTAAAAACTTCATGCCCAAACAATCGCATTCATAATGATTATTCATGTAATCAGATGCATAACATTGCTTGGTGACATCCAATGCTTCGTCAATCTGCTCTAAATTAAGTTTTGGTTTTTTGGCTTGCGGGAGCACTCCCTTGGGAAGCATAGAATTCTCGGTCATATGCGGTCCTGCGCGGCTCTCTTTTTCCTGCGCGGCATAGGCCATATGCGGCGGACCGCATAAAAGCAAACCCGCCAACATCCAAATTAAAATCGTCAAAATTTTACGAACCATAACCCATTATGCCGCGACTTGGTTAAAAATCCAACTCCTGAGTTCCAGCCAGCTTTCAAAAATTTCTGAGAACCTGTTCATGATCTCGCTATGGCACAGGATTTTTGCGGTTGCTCAAAAACCGCATCGGATCGTACATAGATGTACGTGGACAAGGAAGCGCAGAAATACCGTGAAAAGCCAACGCCAGAGTAGAGATCATGAACAGGTTCTGAGCAGGGGCTGTGACCCACCGAGTGTAGCGAATCGCTGTTGCGAAGCCCCGCGCGACGCTTCAACACAGGAATAAAATGATCATTTTATCCCGTCTTGGTTATGTGAGTATGTTCGAATGGCCTATTTGTAACAAACCTGACGGGCTTTATGGACGATTTCATCGACCTGCGGCGTGGCGAGGGCCTCAAGATTAGACGCATACGGCATCGGCACATCGGCGGCGCACACGCGCAACACCGGCGCATCGAGGTAATCAAAGGCATGTTCGTTGATCAGTGCCGCAATCTCGGCCCCGATCCCTGCGAACGGCCACCCTTCTTCAACCGAGATAATGCGGTTGGTTTTCTTGACGCTTTCCAAAATCGTCCAACGGTCGAGTGGCCGAATGGTGCGCAGGTTGATGACTTCGGCACTGATACCTTGCTCCTCCAGCTTTTTCGCGGCTTCCAGACATTTTCCAACCATGATCGAAAAACTGACAATCGTTACGTCACTCCCGGCGCGTTCGATTTTCGCACGGCCCAACGGAATGACAAACTCATCATCAATCGGCGTTTCAAAAATCTGCCCGTACATTAATTCATGTTCCAACACCATCACCGGATTGGGGTCGCGAATGGCGGCCTTGATCAACCCTTTGGCATCTGCCCCTGACCATGGGGCCACAACCTTCATGCCCGGCACATGCGCAAACCATGATGCATAACATCCTGAATGCTGCGCCCCGACCTTACCCGGTGCGCCGTTTTGCCCGCGAAAGACGATGGGGCAACCGAGCTTGCCGCCCGCCATATACAGCGTTTTGGCGGCGGAGTTTACAATCTGGTCCATCGCCTGCATCGCAAAATCCATCGACATAAATTCAATGATCGGGCGCAGCCCCTTCATCGCGGCACCCACGCCCAAACCGGTAAAGGCATGTTCGGTGATGGGGCTGTCAATCACGCGGTCCGGCCCGAATTCATCGAGCATCCCCTGGGAAACCTTATAGGCCCCGTTATATTCCGCGACTTCCTCGCCCATCAAAAATACGTTTTTGTCGCGGCGCATTTCCTCACTCATGCCCATGCGCAGTGCTTCACGAACCTGCATAGGCTGTGTGCGCTCCATAAACGGGGCTTCGTCAAACGGTGGGGGTTCAATAATCATGCCTTGCGCATATAAAATATCGCGGTTGGCGATGATTTTGCCTTCAGCCTGAGCCGCCTGTGCCGTTGGGGTCACTGAGTTCGCAACGGGGGCGGCATTGGGAATACAGGGGATATCTTGGGTGGCTGGGGCTGGGGCGGCGGCTGGAGTAATCGCCGCGGCCTCGGTTTCGCCGTCCTCTAACAGCACCGCAATCGGCGTATTCACCGCCACGCCCTGCGCGCCCTCGGCGATCAGGATTTTTCCCAATCGGCCTTCATCCACCGCTTCGACTTCCATTGTGGCTTTATCGGTTTCGATTTCGGCGATGACCTCACCGGCTTTGACCATCTCGCCTTCTTTCTTGAGCCAACGGGCCAAATTCCCTTCAGTCATCGTGGGCGAAAGCGCAGGCATTAAAATTTGTACGGACATATTTTCCTCTTATCACTAATTAATTTTGACGGTGCGGCGCAGTTTATCTCACCACGAAGTCACGAAGTTTTTTAAGATCATATTTTTAAACTACAGAGACCGCAGAGACAAACAGAGAATTATATTGAAAAATTCAATCAATTATGAATGCTGCAATCTTATATTCTCGAACGCTCCGCGTTCAGCTGAACTTAAAAACATGGTTCAAAATAAATACGATTACCTCTCTGTTTTCCTCGGCGGTCTCTGTAGTTTAAAAAAACTAAGCTCTTCGCCTCTTCGTGACTTCGCGCAAAAAATTATTCTTCCTTCAACACATCGGTCCAGAGTTCTGCCGGGTCGGGTTGCGGAGAAGATTGCGAGAATTCAGCCGCTTCGCGCACGATCTCTTTAATCTCCTGATCAATGGGTTTCAGCGCCTCCTCACCCACGCCATATTCATCCATCAGGATTTTCTTCACGCCCTCAATCGGGTCGCGCGCGCCTTTATACTGCTCCACCTCTTCCTTGGTGCGGTATTTCTGCGGGTCGGACATGGAATGCCCGCGATAACGATAGGTAATAATCTCCAAAATATACGGCCCGGCCCCGGCGCGAATATCATCGAGCGCACGCGACGCCGCCTCGCGCACCGCCAGCACATCCATGCCGTCCACACGTTCGCCCTGAATGCCAAATCCTTCGCCGCGGCGATAAAACTCCCCGGCGGCGTGGCGTTTGGTGCTGGTTCCCATGCTATATTGATTATTTTCAATCACGAATAAAATCGGCAATTTCCACAGGGCCGCCATGTTATAACTCTCGGCCACCTGGCCTTGGTCCGCCGCGCCGTCGCCCATATAGGCCACACAGACGCCGCCGTCACCGCTATATTTATGCGCAAACGCCAGACCTGTACCGATGGATATTTGTGCGCCCACAATCCCGTGCCCGCCATAGAAATTCTTTTCGACTGAGAACATATGCATCGACCCGCCCTTACCGCGGGAACACCCCCCCGCGCGGCCGGTGAGTTCGGCCATCACCTCATTCGCACTGATCCCGCACACCAACATATGCCCGTGATTGCGATAGGCGGTGATGACGGTATCCTGCGGCTTTTGGACCGATTGAATGCCGGTGACCACGGCTTCTTCGCCGATATAAAGATGGCAAAATCCGCCAATCAAGCCCATACCGTAGAGCTGCCCGGCTTTTTCTTCAAACCGGCGAATCAGCAACATATCACGGTAAAATTTTTTCAATTCCTCAACGCTTGGTAATCCCGCGCTGTTGGATAGCTCTGCCCCCATTGGAACAGTTTCAGGAACGGTTTTCAAATTGGTCTTTTTCATGTCGTCCTTCTTGGATTTTGATGCCACAGTCTAACTCACCTCAATGCCTTGGGGTTTTCAGAAATATCTTTAGCAATTGCTACACGATTTTTGCCCCGCCGCCAAGAAAAAAGCATCAAAAAAAGCGCAAAATATTCACAACCTGTTGCGCCGCAACATATTGCATTTCAAGGGTTTGCGGGGAATGAAGGATTGCCAGAGGGCGGAAATTATTTCCGCACGCCTTATTTGGCGGGAGAGAGCAAAATATCGCGTTCATTTTCATGCCGAAAACCAAGGACGATGCGCGCGCGTTCCTCAAGCAAGTCTTTATTAATGGAATCGGGGCGCATCATGGCGACTTTGCCTTCGAGTGTTTCACGGCGATGTTGGAGTGTCTCAGCCTCAAGCTTGAGTGCCGCATTGTCCGCGCCAAGCGAAAGATAGCGCACATATCCGCGCCCGCCGCAAATCAAATGGTAACAAAAGTAAAAACAAAGGCCCAAGCCGATCAGCGTGAGCAAATTTTTCCGCACCAAATATCGATGTTGTAAAAAAAGCCTCATCCCTCCACTTAATCATAACCGCGGGCGGGGGTCAAGAGGATGGTTTAGGGGGAACATTGAACATTTAAGCCACCTGCATCAGATATACCAACAGCTTTGCAACCTGAGGGGAGGTGCGGGCTTGATATCATCAGTATCAATATATGAAGTTGTCCAGTGCTACCCATACCGGCCCCTTCAACCATTCCCGATAATGCATCAAGATCTTTTTTTCTGAGATCTTCATCGGTATAGGGCTTTTTGGACCTTTCTAATAATCTTAAAAATTGGTCCATAAAATCTGCAACATCAGCGAAACGACCGGCACGATAAGAGTTTATAAAATGCTCCCCCGCTGTTAAGCCCCCGTCTCGTGTTAAATTATAATTAATTGATAATGTAGATT
>JAEUKN010000015.1 GCA_016794305.1 Alphaproteobacteria bacterium
TTTTGCCACAAATGGCGGAACGTTGCGGCGAAATAAACTCTCTGACTTCCGCAATATCCGCTCAAACGGCTTGATTGCGATGAAGTTGGAGGGGGATGAAAAACTCATTGACGTGAAGATTTGCCGCGATGATGAGGATGTGATTTTGGCAACGCGATTGGGGCGCGCCATTCGGTTTGAGATTTCCGAATTGCGCGTTTTTGCGAGCCGTACATCAACCGGTGTGCGGGGCATTCGACTCAAAAACGATGACGAAGTGATCTCTATGTCCATCCTCAAACATGTGGATGCGGCGGCGGAGGAACGCGCTTCTTACCTCAAACGGGCGGCTTCGTTGCGCGGAATTGACACCATAACCGATGCTCAAGGCGAAGATGATCAGATCGCGGCGGATACAACAGATGTTGCTGAGGATTCAACAGAGGAACAGGAGGACGCCCCCTCCTCCATCACTCTCACCGATGAACGATTTGCTGAACTGCAATCGCGCGAACAATTCCTGTTGACGGTGACCAAGGGCGGGTTCGGCAAACGCAGCTCGGCCTATGAATATCGCGTAACGGGCCGCGGCGGACAGGGGATCACCAACATCACGTTGACGAACAAAAATGGTGGCGAAGTCGCGGGAACATTCCCGGTCACCGATGATCACCAAATTATGTTGGTCACGGACCAGGGCCAGATGATTCGCATGCCGGTCGCGGGCATTCGTACAACCGGCCGCGCGGCCCAGGGCGTGACATTGTTCCGTGTCGCGAAGGATGAGCATGTGGTCTCCGTCGCTTGGCTGAAACATAGCGAAGATGACGCAGCCGTGCCAGAGGAAACTGCGGGCGATGCAACCGAAGGGTCCGTTTCCCCGGTGGCCGACATCCCCACCCAAATTGACCGCGAAACCAACGAAGGCGGCGCAATCACCACCAACACCCCCGATGAAACACCGGAGTGAGGGGAATTTTAAGAACGGAGCATGATATGAGAAAAATTTATCTTTGCTGTTTTATATTTTGCGCGTGCCTAAGTTTTTCGATTGGGGCGTATGCAAAAGAGCCTGAATTTCTGGGATTCGCCGCACTGATACGCGACACATCCAATCCCTATTGGAAAACTGTTGAGGACGGCTTAAGGGATGCTGCGCAGGCGCACTCAATCACCATAAAAATCCACTCACTTAAAAATACGATGGACGCAGAGGAGCAACTCAATCAGTGCGAAACCTTGCTGTTAAAAAGGCCTGATGTGATTATTTTTGCGGCGGTCAATAATGCCAGCATCTCCTCTTGTTTGAAAAAAGCTGAAAAATCGGGGACGATCCTTATTGATATTGATGGCAATATCAACGAAGAAACCGCCCATAAACTTGGGCTCAATGTTCGTTTTTCCGTTGCATCAAATAATTATGAACTGGGCAAAAAAGCTGCATTTTATTTGACGGATCAAAAGAATATTCCTTCAAATTCTGCACTGGTGATTGAGGGCCCAAGCATCAGTGAGCCCGGTAACTTGCGCGTCAAGGGATTTATTGAAAATTTGCCCAAAAATTATAAAATAGTTTCGCGGCAACCCGCAGATTGGGACCGGTTAAAGGCCGCGGACCTTGTCAATCGCGTTTTGCTGCAACATCCGGAAACTTCAGTGATTTTTGCCGCCAATGACACTATGGCCTTGGGTGCGGCAGAGGCCGTATCTTTGCTGAAGAAAAAAGTTATTGTGATCGGTGTTGATGGGACCGCTGACGCAGTCAGTGCCATCAAGTCAGGAAAACTTACCGCAAGTGTGGCTCAATTCCCCTACCTAATGGCGGAGAAATCGGTTGAGTTAGGCTTGAAATCTTTTGGCGGCGAAAAAATTTCTCCCTATCATCAAAACGTACCGGTCTTGGTGATTGATCAGAATGAATTGACCCATAACACCAATCCTTTACTTTATTATATGCGATAATGCCGCGTGAAGCTAAAATATCCGCCCTTGTTCTGATTATCTTATGTGGGCTGGGTGGTCTATGTTCGGATGTTTTTTTTACATCTGCCAATCTTGTTAATATTTTAACCGCCAGTGCAACCATTGGCATTTTGTCAATCGGTGCAAGTTTTGTGCTCGCTGCGAAAAAACTGGATTTATCCATTGGCTCTTTCATGGCGCTCACCGCCATATTTGGCGCGACATTCGGCCATAGTGGCACAGGCATAATCGGGCTCACACTCTTGTGCGGAGTTGTCACCGGGCTAATCAACGGCGTGATGGTGGGATTTTTAAAACTTCCCTCCTTTATCGTAACTTTGGCGATGCTGGGGTTGGCTCGTGGTGTCGCACTGGTTATTTCGGATGGTGATCCGATCTACGATCTTTCGCCCTCCGTCATTTATATCGGTCAAGGTGAAATTTTCGGTGTGCCTGTACCTGTCATTTTATTCGCATTGCTGGCAGCATTGTGCGGATTGATTTTGAATTATACAAAATTCGGCATCCAAACTCTTTGTATCGGTGATAATGAAAATGCCTGTGCGCGGGCTGGTATAAAAATCACGCGCCATAATATGATTTTATTCAGCCTATCCGCGTTATTGTCCGCTGTTGCCGGCTTAATCTATATGGGGCGCGTGAATGCCGCCGATCCCGCCGCAGGCGCAGGGTACGAGCTCTTAGCCATCACGGCAGCGATTATAGGCGGCACATCAATTTTTGGAGGGAAAACAAGTATTTTCGGTACAGTCTGCGGTGCCCTGATTTTGAGTGTTATACAAAACTGCCTGACCCTATTGAATATATCCGCCTATTATCAGGAAATCCTGATTGGATTAATCCTCATATTCGCAATTTCCTTGGAAAAGGTAAAAATTTACCCGCGGGGGATGCGATGACTTTAAATGTCTCCGGATTATACAAATCATATGGCGGACGGCATGTCCTTACGGACATTCATTTTGGTATAAAATCCGGGATAATCCTCGGTTTGGTGGGGGATAACGGTGCGGGTAAATCGACCTTGCTCAAATGTATCAGTGGCGCAGAACAGTTTGATCATGGCCAAATTACGATTGATGGAGTGGCTCATTCAGTCATAACCCCTGAACTCTCCCGATCTATCGGCATTGCCATGATCTATCAAAATTTAGATTTATGTCCGCAACAAGACGTCATCACAAATATTTTTCTGGGCCAAGAAAAAACCATCCGTATTTTTGGCCAAAATACGCCGTTTTTAAACCGTTCTCATATGAAATATTTAGCTACCGAGGTGCTCAATCGTCTGGGGTTAGATGTGGATATTTCTCAAAATGTTAGCTTGCTTTCAGGCGGGCAACAGCAAAGAATTGCCATTGCGCGCGCACTGATATCCCATCCAAAAATATTGATCATGGATGAGCCCACGGCGGCCCTCGGCATTAGAGAGAGCAAAAAATTGCTTGATATGGTCAGAAACCTTAAAATGCAGGGAATCGCAATTATTTTTGTAAGCCATAAAATTCAAGATATTTATGATGTTTCCGACCGTATTTTGATGATGCGGCAAGGCAAGATAATCACGGATCTGAACAAAAATGATATATCCCTCGCTGAACTGCATAAAATTATGATGAATGAGGAAGTTTAAATGGATCACAAAAACAAACCCAACATATCTGTGGCTTAACTCCCCCGCCACCACCATATACCACGGGCAAGAGAAGAAAAATTAAGCCCAGAGCATTTTGCGATTAAGTGGAATCCGGTTAATCGCAACAAAATGCGACAAAACAAATAGTTAGACCATTTTTTTGATTCTGCCTAAACCAAAAATGGTCTAGTTTCGCCCGGACACAGCCATACAAGCACAAAATGCTGTTCATTCCGGGCAATAGAATTTATATAGAAGAATGCGTTCTTCATCCCCGTCATCCGACATTGATTTTATCACTACATCAGGCCAAACAGAGCCCGTGGTTGGGGCTTTGCATGGCTCTGTCAAGAGGCCGATGAGCAATATATCGGCGGATTTTATTGCGCCTGTCTTGGTTTTGGCGCAACGCGCAAAAAGGGGGGATATTTTATCCCATAACCGCCAATTTTGCGCCTTAACCGGAAACGGCGAAATTGCGGAATTGGACAGGGCGCAGGCCGCAAAATTTGTTGCACAAAATGCGCCCTTATCCATCATTGTTTGCCACGCGCCGTTTATGCGGCAAAAGCTTGAATTGGCAAGCTTGCCCGTGCTGGATATTTTGGAACTTTATGCCTTTGTCCACCCCACGCGCTTTGCCACGCCGACGCCCATGGGTATTGCCAAAGCGTTGGGAATACCGATCAGTGCGGACAATGACCCGGCCGACCTGCCGTTGCTTGTGCTCGAATGCGCACGGAGTTTGCTGTTTGAACTCACAAGCCCCCCCAATGCCGATCGCTTGGCCGCCCTTGCCGTCACTATGGGCCAGAACGGGCGCGGTTGGGGATGGAGCGAGCATATTCTCGCGGCACTAAACCGCCCCTATGATAAAGCAGAGATCATCAATTCAACGCGCCAGCGGTTTAACGTGTGGGCCGACCTTCCCGAATGGGCGGAAACCCCGCCACCACCGCCCCATTCCAACTATTTGGTGAGTGCAGAGGAAACACGTGAACGATTAGCAGAATTTTTACACACCAAGCACAGGGCCGAAGCGCGACCGGAACAGATTTATTACGCCACGCGCATTGCCGAAGCCTTGGCTCCGCCTGCGGTGAAAACCACTGAGACTCCCGCGCAGGACCCGCAAAATGAGCCGAACATCATCCTGGCCGAAGCAGGCACAGGCATTGGCAAAACTTTGGGTTATCTTGCCCCCGCGAGCATCTGGGCCGAAAAAAACGCAGGGAGCGTGTGGATCTCCACCTATACCAAGAACCTCCAGCGTCAGATTGGCGGTGAATTGGCGCGGCTTTATCCCGACCGCGAATTGCGCGAGAAAAAAGTCACGATCCGCAAGGGGCGCGAGAATTATATTTGTTTGCTGAATTTTGAGGATCTCGCGGCCTCTATCGCCACCACGCGCAACCCATTGGCGGGCGTGGCTGCGGGACTGATGGCCCGTTGGATCATGGCGAGTGAGGACGGGGACATGACCGGGGCCGGCTTTCACGGTTGGCTCCCCGGGTTGATGGGGCAAAATTTGACCTTTGGGCTGGCTGATCGGCGGGGCGAGTGCATTTATTCCGCATGTGACCATTACCATCGATGCTTTGTTGAACGCGCAATCCGCCAATCATCCCGCACGCCGTTGGTGATTGCCAATCATGCAATTATTATGATCAAGGCCGCGCATCATGATGATGATTTGCCGCCGCACCTGATTTTTGACGAAGCCCACCATATTTTTGATGCGGCGGATTCCACATTTTGTGCGGAACTCACGGGAACGGAAATGCATGATCTGCGCCGATGGTTGGTGGGGCCCGAAGGCGTGGCGCGGTCGCGCGCGCGGGGACTAAAAAAACGTTTATTGGATTTGGTTGATGAGGACGCAGCCATCGTGAAATTGATGGAGGAAGTAATCCACCGCGCCCATTTTTTGCCTGCGTTTGATTGGCTCAAACGCATTGCAAACGGCACATCACACGGTTGCGCGGAAATATTTTTGGCGCAACTCTATGCGCAGGTACGCACGCGCACGCAAAATGACCATCACCCCTATGCGCTCGAAACTGATCCGTTTCCGCTCAATCCCGATCTGATTCCTGCTGCGGGCGAATTGCATGATGCCATCAAATTATTGCGCACGCCGATGGTGCGATTGGCGTCAAATTTGCGGGAAAAATTGGCCAATGAAGTGGATAAACTCCCAACCGATACCCGCAAACGGTTGGATGTGGTGGCGGCGTCATTAGAGCGCAGAGTGCGCATGCTGCTCACCCCTTGGATTGGCTTATTGGCGGATTTACTGGATGGGCGCGTCAACCCGGATTATGTTGATTGGATGGAGATTAACCGACTGGAAAATCATATTTTTGATATCGGGCTTCATCGGCATTTTGTGGACCCGCTAAAGCCGATGGGCGATGCGCTCAAATCCCTCACCCATTCCGTGACCATGACATCGGCGACCTTGCGCGATGTCGCGGATGACGGGGCGAATGATGCAGCGGGGGATATTCATTCGGACCTGCCCCAAAATGGTTGGGACCGGGCACAGCAATTCACCGGCGCACGATATTTGAACAACGCACCTTCGGTTTTTTCCATTCCATCGCCCTATGATTACCAAAATCAAACCCGCGTTTTTATTGCCAATGACCTTGATAAAAACGACCTCAAGAGCCTCGGACGCGCCTATGAGTCCTTATTTTTAAAGGCCGGCGGAGGGGCCTTGGGCATTTTCACATCCATTTCACGTTTGCGCAAAATCCATTCTGAGATTGCCCCCACCCTGTCCGATGCAGGACTCGCCCTTTACGCGCAACATGTGGACGGGATTGAAACCGGAACTTTGGTTGATATGTTTCGCGATGATGTGCATTCCTGTTTGCTCGGCACCGATGCGGTGCGCGATGGGGTGGATGTGCCGGGGGATGCGCTGCGGATGATTGTCTTTGACCGCGTGCCGTGGCCGCGCCGCACGATTTTGCACCGCGCCCGCCGTACGCATTTTGGCGGCGGGGACTATGATGATCACCTCACGCGGCTCAAACTTAAACAAGCCTATGGCCGCCTTGTACGCGCAAAAACCGATCACGGCATTTTCGTGATGCTGGATGCGGCCACGCCCTCACGCCTCCTCAACGCCTTCCCGCGCGGTGTGTCCATTCAACGTTTAGGCATGGCCGATATCATTAAACAATGTGAGGAATTCTGGTTGCGCTAGGAAAACTTTCTACTCATCGCGGGCGATGGCATCATTTTCATCTCGATTTTCATCTTGCGCCTGATCAAACTCGCCAATTTCATCATAGGCCGGGGAGGCGGAATTTGAGTCTTGAGAGTTTACGGAACTCTGCCCATCGGGGTTTTCATCGCCGAAGAAATTCAAACCGGGGGTGAGTGTTTCAATCGCCGGGCGAGTATCGAGCAGCCCGGAAGACTTCATTTCCCGCAGCCCCGGCAGGTCTTTGAGCTCAGAAATTCCGAACTCATCCAAAAATTGTATGGTGGTGATCCAGGTGACGGGGCGGCCTGGGGTTTCACGCCGTCGGCCCGGTTTGATCCATCCGGCCTCTAACAAAACATCCACTGTGCCCTTATTGGTTGCCACGCCGCGGATATTTTCAATCTCGGCCCGCGTAACCGGCTGGTGATAGGCAATAATCGCCAAAGTTTCCATCGCCGCGCGGGAGAGTTTTTTCTCCTGCTTTTTAGAAACAGCCAAATAAGGCCCGATATCGGGCGCGGTGCGAAACGCCCAACAATCCTCTAACCGCACCAAATGAACACCGCGCGCTGCATATTCATTTTGCAATTCCAACAAAATCCCGCCGACATCGGCCGCCATTTCAAGCCGCACTTGCAGGCTTTTGAGGGAGACGGGTTCAGGGGAAGAAAATAATATGGCCTCAATCAACCGTTTTTGGGATGATCGATCGGTTAATGGCGAGAGAGTCTCTGGCTCACTGTCCTGATCGCCCTCCCCTTGCGCCTCCACTTGATCCTCCACTTCATGTGCGGATTCTAACTCGTCCCCCAACTCATCCTTCAACTTATCTCCCAACTTATCCCCCTCATTATTCCCGAGGGCTCCATCCGAAACATCATCCGACTCATCATCTTGTCTATTTTCATTTGACGGCGGAACTTGGGTGGATATTGCGGAAACCATCAGGAATCCCCGCCCTTAAACACGAACATTTGTAAAATATCATTGAGGTTGGAAAACACCATCAAACAGACCAAAACCACCAACCCGAAACGGAAGGCATATTCCTGAACCTGTTCAGAGACCGGTTTGCCGTTCACCGCCTCAATCCCGTAAAACACCAGATGCCCGCCATCCAGCAACGGAATGGGGAACAGATTAATCAACCCCAAATTGATTGACAGCAGAGCGGTGAACAGAATGAGCGAAATAATCCCTTGCTGGGCCATATCCCCCGCCATGGCGCCGATGCGGATAATTCCGCCCAATTCTTTGGCTGAACGTGTCCCCGTCACCATTTGCCAGATCGCCCCCAACGTATCAGCGGTGATATTATAAGTTTCCTTAATAGCTATTCCCACCGCACTGAAGGGATTATATTTCCTAAACTCATTATTTGGTTTAACCCCCAGAAATACAACATTGTGCGTTGGGTCCTTATCATCAAACAGCTGTTTATTAATATCGCGCGGAATATGAGTGAGCAGCTTGGTTTTGCGCCCTTCAATCATCGTTTCAATCATGGCACTTTTTTCAATATTATCCACCACCATTTGGTGAGCTTTTTGAATATCTCCGCCGGTTTCAACACCGTTCACCGCCGAAATAAATTTCATATCAATGCCGTTTCCGGGGCCGATCAAACCCAGATAGCCGCGCTCATGCACGAAGCCAAAGCGATCTTTATCGGTAATTTTTTGCGGGGTTACCTTGATTTCAACATCCTGACCGTCACGCACCACCACGAATTTTAATTCTTGATCCAGCGTTAAGAGAACCTCACGCCGCATTTCATCAAAAGTTGCAAACTTATCGCCATCAATAGTTTTGATCATGTCGCGTGGCTGAAACCCCGCATTGTAACTGGCACTCCCGACTTCTACCGCAGAAATTTCCGGTGGGGTAATTGGCCGTCCTACGCCCATATAAAGCCCCGCTAAAAGAATAATGGCAAACAGGAAATTAATCGCCGGCCCGGCAAATACGATCAAGGACCGCTTCCACACCGGCTTCGTGAAAAATGCAACCTCTTTTTCCTCCGCCGTCATTTCGCGAGCATGGCCCGATCCGTCATCGACTTGCTCAGTATGTCCCGCGCTCGCGCCATTCACATCGCCAAACATTTTGACATAGCCGCCCAAGGGAAAAAGCGAGATTTTCCACCGCGTTCCTGCCTTTGACGTGCGCCCCCAAATCTCACGCCCAAAGCCGATTGAGAATGTGTCAACCCTCACCCCGCATAGGCGCGCCACAATATAATGGCCCCATTCATGGACAAAAACCAAAATGCCCAAAACCACCAGAAAACTGACCCCATAGGTCAAAATATTGTGAAAAGCCAGTTGGGCAAAATCAATAATTGATTCCATATCATCCTACTTGTTTATATGGTTTTACTTTAGCTGTGTCATAGGGGCAAATTTTGATATTTTTTGCTCTATACTTGGAATACTGAACTCCTCGTATATCTAACGCTTTATCAGCTTAACATCAAGACTAACTTGGCAAAAATTTTATAGAATCAAAGGTTTTCGTGAATGTTTCTGTTACATATGGCGGCGGTAGGCGACCTCAAGGTCCGGTTTGCCGAAGAGATAGCCCTCGCCGTAATCTATCTCGAAGTCGAGCAAATTGACAACGGCTTGCTCGGTTTCCAGCTTTTCCACGATCAACCGCACGCCGCATTCATCGAGCCTGGATTTAAATCGCGCCAGTTCCATTTCCCCATAGGGCGTTGAACATAGATCAATCAAATGGTCACTGTTCATCTTAATAAAATGAATACCTAAACTCCTGAGTTTTGAAGCATTTATGGTCGATTGGGTAATGTTATCGAGCGAGAATTGGCACCCCAATTGCCTCAATCCATCCATGATTTTGAGGAAGGAAGGCGGCAGAGTGTTAAAATCTTCGTATTGCAATTCCAACACCAAAAGCGGCAGCAAATCACGGCGCGCCCGAATAAATTCCAATAAATTATTGATAAAATCCGTATTTTTAAGCGTTCCCGAATAAATATTGATAAAATAGCCAATGGATTGGTTGCGTCGCGCATCGGCCCGGATTGTGTCGATTGTGTGGAGCAAGAGCAAGTGATCCAGCGTTTCCAGTTGCGAATCCTGTTGCGCGAGAGTGCGGTAAGTTCGGGCGGGCAGGTAAATTCCGGCCTTGGCCCGAATGCGGGCAAATAATTCCAAATAACAAATTTTTCGGGAGGGGAGCCGCACAATCGGTTGCGCAAAAATTTCAATTTTATCATTCATCACCGCGTGAAAAATCAATTCACTCAAGACTGCGGGGGAATAATCGGGAATGGTCATGTCTTCGATTCTTCCTGAATGGTCGGACGGCGAAGACATTAAAATTTCACGATATTTTTGCGCGCGCGATGGATGTGAATTAGGATTGGAATGGGAATTGGATTCTGGGCGTTTTTGGGCGCGGAGCGATGAGTGCTGTGTCCTGTCTCCATCTTCTTTCCGGTTTGGTTGAGCCTGCGGCCCTTGATCTTCGTTTGCCGCAGCCTCCACAGCTATGAAGGCCCCGTGATGTTGTCGCGGTTGGGATTTCATCCCCATCCGCATAAGTGATTTTTGCATGACCTCTATCAATCCGTTATGGGGGCCGTTATGCAGGCCGTTATGGTGGGCGGGCGCCGTGGGAGAATTGAGCGAGTCTGTAGCAACCGCCCCACGCTTTGCCGCCACGATTGCCGAGCCGTTTGAAGATGTGTTTGCGGATGTTTTTGCGGAGTTTATATCGCCCCGCTCGCTTGCCTCATGCCCCTCACTTCCCTCCGCATCCAACTGAGCTTCCTCATTGGTGAGTGCGGTGAAGCGATGGTCTGCGCGGCGTGATTCGCGTGCCAAATTCATCGCCGTTTGCACCATATCATCCTTTAACCCGTCAATATCGCTGCGCACGCGCGAAATTTCGCGATTCATAAATTTTTGGCGTGAATCTAGATCATTTAAATGAAGATTGATTTGCCTTTGCGCGGATTGGCGCGCGCGCGATTCAAAGATAATTGTGCCGCCGATGATCAAAAAACTGGCCAGACTTCCCGCCCAATTCGGCCCCCATAATTGGGCAACAGTGGCAATGCACATGACCGAGCCCGCGATATAGCTCACGATCCACAACGCGCCAAAGAGCGAAATTTTATCCCACAATCTGCGCATGATCCTTCACGTTCGCATGGTACGGCGGAGTTTGTTGAGTGGCTTGAGTTTGTTGAGTCGGCTGCTCCCCATACAGCGCGTCTATGGTGTCAATCTTGCCCTTTGCCGGGCGATGATCGGACCCGATGGCCTCACGGATATCCGCAAACCCGTGAGATTTTAAAATCTCGTCAAGTCCACGACAAATATCGCGCGCAATCAACGGTCCCTGATAAATCATCCCTGTGTAAATCTGGACCAAAGACGCCCCGGCGCAAATTTTTTCAAATGCATCCTGCGCGGTTTCAATCCCGCCCACCCCGATGATGGGGATTTGGCCGTTGGTGAGTTGATAAAATTTTGCGATCATTTGTGTTGATTTTTGTTTTAGGGGGCTGCCGCTCAACCCGCCTTTTTCGGCGGCAAATTGGGGAGAAAGCGTGTCGGGGCGATCAAGCGTGGTGTTGGTGAGAATCACCCCGTCGATTTTTAGGCCCATCAAAACATCGGCAATTTCGCGCAATTGATCATCGTTCAAATCGGGGGCGAGTTTGACCAAAATCGGCAAATGAAGATTTTTAAACATGCGCGCTCGGGCTTCGAGAATGGCGGTTAACAGCTCTCTCAGCGGTTCGCGTTCTTGCAAATTGCGCAGGCCCGGCGTGTTGGGGGATGAAATGTTAATCGTCAGGTAATCCGCCAAATTTCCCAATTCCTTCAGCAACTGCAGGTAATCATTCACGGGGTCGGTCTGATCCTTGTTCATGCCGATATTGACCCCCAATACCCCCTTTGATACACCTTGGGAAGATATTCCTCGGGAAGATATTCTCTGGGAACGTGAGACATCACCCAAAAATTCACGCAAATTTCGCTTAAAAATTTCCACCCCGCTGCCCGGAAACCCCATGCGGTTGATCACGGCGCGGTTCACGGGGTCGCGGAAAATGCGCGGCCTGGGGTTGCCGATTTGCGGCTTAATTGTTACTGTTCCGGCCTCAACAAATCCAAAACCCAGGTCAAAAACTTTGCCGATGATCGCGGCCTTTTTATCAAACCCCGCGGCCAGTCCCACCGGATTAGCAAAATCGCGCCCCCACATTGTAATCCGCAGCCTGGGCGAGGTCGCAATGCCGCCCGTCAGCAAGCGAAAAGGAATGAGTTTGAGCAAGAAAATCACTATGCCGTGCGCGCGCTCCGGATCAATCAAAAACACCAACGGGCGCAATAATTGATAAAGTTTATTGAACATGGAAATGCCGCGCCCCTTCCTTTAAATAGGACCACCCCGTCAGCATGGTCAAAATAGCCGCCGCCACCAGCAGTACATAGCCTGTCTCCCAATTATACGCGTAAACGGCCTCCCCGCTTTCGCCCACAATTAAAAATCCCAATGAAAACATCTGGACGGTTGTCTTCCATTTTGCCAGTTTTGACACCGGAAAGCGAATATTTTTGGGGCCGAAAAACTCCCGCAATCCCGAAATTAAAAATTCACGTGAAAGGATGATAATCACGGGAATTGACCCCCACCACGGCAAATGGCCGTTCGCCAAGAGGGTCACCAACACGGCGGCCACAAAAATTTTATCACTTACGGGGTCAAGGAATTTGCCAAACGGGCTTTCAACCTGATAGGCGCGGGCGATATATCCATCCAACCAATCGGTGATGCAACACACGGTGTAAAGCCCGAGTGCCGCCCAAGCCGCCGCATCCCCCGCCATAAACATCAGCATAATGAGGATCGGCAGGGCCATTAATCGGCCAATGGTCAAATAATTCGGAAGATTGCGCATAATCCAGTCTTAGAAGTTCTTGCGATTCCGATCAATCATTAATATGATTTTTACACAGAATTTTGCAATCACGCATAAAACAACAAAAAACCCGTCAAAAGACGGGTTTTCGTTTTAGAATGGATCAAAAATTATACACCGGTTGAGATCGGCATTGTGGACAATGTCGAGACAACAGATGGTTTTTTAACCGGCGCAACAGCTTTTGGAGCAGCCTTCACAGCTGGTTTAGCAGCCGTAGTTTTGGTAGCCGGTTTTTTAGCGGCAGCAGCTTTCGTTGCTGCTGGCTTTTTAGCCGGAGCAGCCTTTTTCGCGGCGACCGGTTTTTTAGCGGCAGCAGCTTTCGTTGCGGCTGGTTTTTTGGCCGGAGCAGCTTTTTTCGCGGCGACCGGTTTTTTAGCGGCAGCAGCTTTGGTTGCGGCTGGCTTTTTAGCCGGTGCAGCTTTTTTCGCAGCGGCCGGTTTTTTAGCGGCAGCGGTTTTGGTTGCAGCTGGCTTTTTAGCCGGTGCAGCTTTTTTCACAGCGACCGGTTTTTTAGCAGCAGCGGTTTTCGCTGCGACTGGTTTTTTCGCGGCTGCCTTTGCTGCGGGTTTCGCAGCAGTTTTTGCAGCTGGCTTTTTCGCAGCGGCCGGTTTTTTAGCGGCTGGTGCTTTTTTTGTTACTGCCATTTTAGGTATCTCCTATTTGAGGTTAGAACACGATTCGATTAAGTGTACATCGAAATTAAAATTTCTCAAAACACCATTTGAAAAATAATTTTCTGAGCAAAATTTTGTGACATCATCGCCACAAATTTTTTAGCAAATCATTAATCAACTTATCGCTCTACCAACAAATACACACCCAAAATAATTCCAAAAAAAGATTGCGGACGTGCTGGAATTTATCAGATTTTTTCAACCCAATTGGCCATCTGATCTTGACTCATGCCTCCGACTTTTGTGTCAACCAACTGACCGTTTTTAAACACCATAAACGTTGGAATGCCGCGGATTCCGTATTTTGTAGGGGTATCAGGATTTTCTTCGATATTCATCTTCACAACCTTTAAAGTCCCCTTTTTCGCATCGGCGATTTTATCAACAATTGGTGCCATCGCGCGGCACGGCCCACACCATTCCGCCCAAAAATCAATCATGACCGGAATGTCTGATTTTAAAACTTCTGCTTCAAAATTTTTATCGGTTACGTCTTGAGTCATTTTTATCCTACCTTTTTTAAAGTGATTCCTAAAATTTCTACCTGAGTAATATTGGCTGAAATCATAGATAAATCAAGCACTGAGTGCCCAGAAAAAAAACTTTAAAAAACTTTAAAAAAACTTTTAAATCCTTAAAAATTCGCTTGATTAAAGACTTGAAAATGTGAAACTATGGCGACGAATTTACCACTCTTTTTATGATTTATTTGAGGGAGCATACTCAATGGCCAAAGTTTTAATCGCTGATAAAATGGACAAAAAGGCCGAAGAAATCTTGTCAAACAATCAAATTGCCTATGATATTAAGGTCGGATTATCCCCCGAAGATTTGAGCAAAATCGCCAATGATTATGACGCCATTTTATGTCGCTCATCAGCCAAAATCACTGCGGAAGTCCTTAAAAGCGCACCGAAATTAAAGGTTGTGGGCCGCGCAGGGATTGGTGTTGATACGATCGATGTCGCGGCGGCAACAGAAGCCGGCGTAGTGGTGATGAACACACCTTTTGGCAATTCGATCACGACCGCCGAACATGCCATTGCGATGATGATGGCGTTGGCGCGACAAATTCCCCAGGCAAACTTGTCCACTCATCAGGGGAAATGGGAAAAAAGCAAATTTAACGGCGTGGAACTCTATGCCAAAACTTTGGGTGTGATTGGATGCGGAAATATCGGGTCTATCGTTGCCAATCGTGCCATCGGCTTGGGCATGAATGTGATTGCGTTTGATCCGTTTTTAACCGCTGAACGCGCGGCCGATATGGGGGTAAAGCCTGTGAGCCTTGATGAGCTTTTGGCCCATTCCGATTTCATCACTATTCACGTCCCGAAAACCGATAAAACCAACCGTATGATTGATGCGGCGGCTTTGGCTAAAACCAAAAAAGGCGTGCGTATTATTAATTGCGCGCGCGGTGGGTTGATTGTCGAAAAAGACCTTAAAGATGCCCTCGAGTCCGGTCATGTTGCCGGAGCGGCCCTTGATGTTTTCGAAGTCGAGCCGGCAGAAAACAATATTTTATTCGGGCATCCAAATGTAATCTGTACCCCGCATTTAGGGGCATCCACCACAGAAGCCCAGGTGAATGTCGCCATTCAGGTGGCCGAGCAAGTCTCGGATTTCCTGCTAAAAGGTGCGGTCATCAACGCGCTCAATATGCCGTCCATTTCCGCCGAGGATGCGCCCAAGCTCAAACCTTATCTCACGCTCGCCACACAAATCGGTAAATTAGCGGGCCAGATTGTGGAGACAGGAATCAAATCAATAGAGATCACCTATATCGGAAGCCTCTGCAAACTAAACACCAAACCTTTGACGGCGGCCCTGTTGGCAAGTGTTTTGGCACAAATGTCTGATCATGTGAACATGGTCAACGCACCCGAAATTGCCAAGGCAAAAAATATCACCCTGAGTGATACATATATCGAAGATCACGCCGATTTATCAAACGCGATTGGAATCAAAATTCGTGCCGAAGACGGTGAGCATACAGTGATGGGCACCCTATTTTCCGGCCAAATTCCGCGGATTATTGAGATCGAATCGGTCCCGTTAGAGGTCGCCATTACCCCCCATATGCTGTTCATAAAAAATGATGACAAGCCCGGCATGATTGGTGCCGTCGGTACATTATTGGCCGAAGCCAATTGTAATATCGCCGATTTTAGATTGGGGAGAATTGGACCGAATCAAACGGCCATTTCTTTGATTTCTTTGGATTCAGTAATTTCCGAGGACCTAATCAAGAAAATCAATGCGTTAAACAACATCCAAAAAGCACGCCTCCTAAGCTTTTAAACCCCGCACGGACAAACGCTCTATGCCGCTGATTCATTTTGTTCAACTAGATGGAAGCACAAAGACCATTGATGCGCCCTTGGGGCTTTCCATTATGGAGGTCGGCGTACATCACCATATGGATAAAATCGAGGGGGCCTGCGGCGGGTCACTCGCCTGTGCCACATGTCATGTCTATGTGCATCCCGATTGGTGGGATAAAGTCATGCCGGAGAGTGGCGAAATGTCAGAGGCCGAAGAAGATATGCTTGATCTTGCCTTTCACCTCACGAAACTCTCGCGGCTTTCCTGTCAGATTATTGTGACTGAAGATCTGGACGGGCTCATCCTTGCCCTCCCGGGCAGCCAACCGGACTGGCTAAAATAAAAACATCGCTGGGGGTTTCATAGGAGCATTTTGCGATTAAGTGGAGGCCGGTTAATCGTCAAAAAATGCGACAAGACAAATATTTAGCCCCTATTCTCGAGTCCCCATAACCCAAAAATGGTCTAAAAAGAACCTGTTCGTAAACAGGCTCTTGGGTCACAGCTGCATTTAACACAGAGCCCTAAGCTGCTGATCAATCACCACAAGTGACGCGAAATCGACCGATCCGCTATTTTCCAGCCGTTCAATCATCTGCAAGCTTTGCCGCGCGCGCGGACAATGGCTGTCCACCCAGCTAAGCGCCACATCACTCCCCTTCACATTGCCTTTCATATCAGCAAGGAGTTTGCGGGTGAGATCGGCCTGAACAATATTCAGCGACTCGATCAAACCATTGGCGGCCTGCGCGACGTCACCATGATCAGCGGCGATATTATGGGCCTTGACCCGCAATCGCTCTAACTTGAAAAGCGAACCAAGGGAGAAATAGGCTTGAGCCGCGCTGCTTAGGTCAATTTTTTGATCCCTCGCAATTTGGATAATGTCATAGGATGACCCGATCAAGGGCATGATGGCAATGTCTTCGGCCAATTTTTTGGGCAATCCGCTCTGAACCCAGTCATTCAACCGTTGCCGCATATTGGAAAGAATATCATCGGGAAGAATTTTGGGCAGAATGGATTTGAGTTCCTGCACACCCTTGGTGAAGATTTGCGCATCCTGATCACGTTGTAACGCACGCCCCAAACGCATTAGAATCCAGGATGTTTCCCGCTCAGCCAATTTAATGGTTTTATGTGTGGCATTGATCTGAATCTGGGCCGACACTTTGTTATCGAGCGATTCAATCTGCGCCCAAATCGCGGGGAGACCAAAAGATTCCCGCACGATCAAATACGCATGGGTAATGGCGGCAATATCGGCCCCTGTGCGGTCGCTCATCTTGCGGATAAAGGTTGGTCCGAGCCGATTAATCACTGCATTCGAGATAGCCATGGCCGTGATTTCGCGCCGCAATTGGTGCTGCGCAATCTCCGTCCCAAATTTTTCACGCAAGATGGGCGGGAAATAATTCTGCACCCATGAAATCATCTGCGGATCATCCGGCACATTCGATGCCAATAATGAAGTGGTATAGGTGAGCTTACCGTAAGAGACCAGCAACGCCAATTCGGGGCGCGTTAATCCCTTATGAATCCGCAAACGATCGGCGATTTCCTCATCCCCCGGCAAGAACTCAACTTTACGGTTGAGCAAACCGGCATTCTCAAGCGATCTCATAAACTCGGCATGTTCAGGGAGCAAATCAGCCCCCTGACGCTCCAGCAACGAAATCGCCTGCGTTTGATAATAATTATCCTGCAACACATGCGCCGCCACTTCGTCCGTCATCTTTGCAAGCAAAGCATTACGCGCCTTCAAATCCATTTTATTTTTTGGATTGCGCATAATGTCAGAGAGCAAAATTTTGATATTCACCTCATGGTCAGACGTATCCACACCGGCGGAATTATCAATGAAATCAGTGTTTAAATGTACGCCTTTCATGGCCATTTCAATGCGGCCATTTTGGGTCATCGCGAGGTTTGCCCCCTCCCCGATCACTTTGGCACGCACATGGGCCGCGTCGATTCGCAACGCATCATTACTGCGATCCCCGACATCCGCATTGGTTTCGCGCGTGGATTTGATATAGGTCCCAATCCCGCCAAAAAACAGCAGATCAACGCGCGCACCCAGCATCGCACGAATGAGTTCGGCCGGAGAGACAGTATCACTTTCCAACTCAAACCGTTTTTGAATTTGCGGGGTGAGTTTAAGGTATTTTTCCGAACGCAAATAAATGCGGCCGCCTTCGGACAGCAAGGATTGGTCATACTCCCCCCATCCTTTCACGGCGTTAAATAATCGCAACCGTTCCTTATAGGTTTTGGCCGCATCGGGGTTCGGATCACACACAATATGCATGTGGTTAAACGCCCCAACCATGCGGATTTTTGAGGATTGAATCAGACCGTTGCCAAATACGTCCCCGGCCATATCCCCCACGCCAATCACCTCAAATTCCTGGGTTTGCGTGTTGTGATTAAGCTCGCGGAAATGACGTTTCACCGACTCCCACGCACCGCGCGCGGTAATGCCCATTTTTTTATGGTCATAACCCGCAGACCCGCCGGAGGCAAACGCATCACCGAGCCAAAACCCGTACTCAAGTGAGATCGCATTGGCAATATCCGAAAATGTCGCCGTGCCCTTATCGGCCGCCACCACCAGATAGGGATCATCCGCATCCAACCTGACCACATTTGCGGGTGGGACAATCTCACCCCCGCGCCGATTGTCGGTGACATCCAAAAGCCCCTTGATAAAGGTTTGGTAACACGCCACTCCTTCGGCCTGATAGGCAGCACGATCATTTGATTTTGGCGGATTTTTTACCACGAATCCGCCCTTGGCCCCCATCGGCACGATGACGGAATTTTTAACCTGCTGGGCCTTCATCAACCCCAGAACTTCAACACGGAAATCCTCATGGCGGTCGGACCAACGCAGCCCCCCGCGCGCAATTTTTCCGCCCCGCAGGTGAATCCCCTCAACCCGCGGCGAATAAACAAAAATCTCACGGTACGGCACAGGGGCGGGAAGCGCAGGCACGCGCCCGCTCTCTAGCTTCACCGACACCCAACTTTTGGGGTGGCCATGCTCACCGGTTTGGTAAAAATTGGTCCGCAAGCTCGCCTGCATAATCGCCAAAACAGCGCGCAGCACCTTATCCTGATCCAATGAGGCCACGGATTGCAGCTCAGACTCTATCTTGGATACAATTTCTTCCTGCGCTGATTTTTTCTTTGCGGCGGCTATACGCGCGCTCAATTGCGAGGGATGAAACAGCGTTTCAAAATACTCAATCAACAGCTTGGCAATGGCCGGGTAGTCGGTTAAGGCTTGCTCCATATAGGGAAGCGAAAATCCAATTTTAGTTTGGCGCATATAGCGAATATATGTGCGCAAAATCACGATTTCGCGGGGCGAGAGACCCGCCAGCAAAACCAATTTATTCAGACTGTCATTTTCAATTTCGCCATTCCAAATTCCCTTCAGGCAATTTTCAAAATTTTGCGCCACGGTTTTTATGCTGAGTTTATTGACGCCGTTTTGAATGGTCCCGTTGATGGAAGCTTCAAAATCCTGAATCCAGATGGTTTTATTGGTGTGATTGGGGCGAATTTCGTGCGGATATTCTGCCTCAATTTTCAATCCCATATTTTCCAAAATCGGCAAAATATCGGATAAAGCAATCGGCGTTTCGCTTGAATAGATTTTCAGCGACACACGATTATCACCCGACCCGTGCGGTTTGTATAAATCGACATCGGGTTGGCCACTTGCGATCACTTGTTCAATTTTATCAATGTCATGAACGGCCTGTTTGGCAAGATAAGATTCTTGATAAGACACGGGGAAGGCAGAGCCATAGCGATAGGTTAAAATCGCGGCTTCATCCTCATTTTCTAATCGTTCCACCAACGTATCATTCAACCGTTCATCCCAATTTTGGCCCGATTCCTGAAGCCGTGCTTCAATTTTTTCAATATCCACGTCCAGTTTCGTGTGATCGGTATAACCCAGGGTAAAGATCGCCCGCACTAAATGCGAATCATCAACAGTTGATTGGAATCCAATAAATTTTGTGCCGATTTCTTGTTCCAAAATCTCACTAAATTTAATCCTGAGCCGCGTATCATAACGGTTGCGCGGCAGATAAATCAAACATGTCACCATGCGCGCAAATGGATCACGGCGCATAAAGAGTGCAATGCGCGGGCGTTCCTGAAGCCGCAAAATCTCCATACAAATTTTGAACAATTTTTCGTGGGAGATTTGGAACAATTCATCACGCGGATATTTTTCAAGAATATGACGCAGGGCGCGGCCGCTATGTTCCCCGGAATCAAACCCTGCCTGCTTCATAATCTGTTCAACTTTATACCACAAATAAGGCACGGTTGAGATACCGCGCGAATAAGTCACGGAGGTAAAAAGCCCATAGAAGTGCAGCTCACCGATCAACTGCCCCTTAGAATCAAAGCGGCGCACCACCACGGCATCCATCGGTACGCGGCGATGAACATCGGACGCCCTCAGCAGCTTGGTGACAAAAACCTGCGGGAAATCTTTGCGGGCCTCTAAATTCAGCACAAATTTTTGCGCATCTTCGGGGGTTATAAAATCTCCTCCCCGTTCAGCGTCACACAGCCCAAGCGCAGAGCCGGGTTTAAGTACCAAAGATGATTTTTTAACATCATATTCACGGTACCCCAACATGGTAAAATTATCGTCGTGAATATATTGCAAGAAATTTTTATATTCTTCAAACAGCCGCTCATCCTGACCTTTGAGCGGGCTAAGCGAATTTTTAGCTTCGCTCAACTTGGCCTTAATTTTGGACCAATCGCGGGTCGCGAGCGCGACATCACGGATAATTTCATGCAAATCCGCCGCGATTTCCTGCATTTGCTCATCCGTCAAACGCCGATTGAGTTGCAAGAAAATATGCATCTCTCCTTTAACGCCCTTGGCCTTGGCCTGAGCCTTAGGAAGGTAGCTATCCTTAGAGTCTTGATAGATTCTGGGGTGGAAAATTTGTTCAATCAAATAGGATTTTTCGGCGATATAGGCCGACACCGAATCAATAAAAAACACCATATCATCGGCCACAATATCAACGATGGTATGTAGTCCAAACCATCCGTGGCTGGCCTCCGTCGGGTTGCTGACCTCAATCACCACATCGCCTTTTTTGCGATTTTTTGACATTTTTTCATGGTGACGCATGACGTGCGACAGCAAGTCATGATCAAGCTTTTCCTTGTCCACATCCCGCAGAGCGTTGACAAATGCCTGGCCAAAAGCTGTGATTTTATTTTCTTGGGATTTTTGAGATTTTAAGCTTACAACCGCGGATTTTTTTTCCGGCTTTTCAGTTTTCTTATTGGTTTTGATTTCTTTAGATTTTTGCGAATTGTTTTTCCGCGACACAACCATTTTCTCACCTAGAGTTAAAGTCCATAAACACCGCGCAGCAAACATGATATTTTTGCCTGCGTCAAGTGGCAACAAAGCGGCAATGCAAAAAAACTATACTTTTGGAGTAGTTTTTTATTTCAAAAAAGACTAGCATCCGTGTCATGAATCGCAAATCCAACATTCCGAACGCCTTAAAGCCGCCAACAGCGCAAACTGTTGCCCAGACTATTGACTCCCAGGAAATCCAACATTTTTCACAGTTTTCCAAAGAATGGTGGGATATTCACGGTCCCTATGCCCCGCTTCACAAAATGACTCGGCCGCGCATGGAATATTTGGCGCAAGCATGGCAAAAGTTTGGTGACGAACGTAACTTTTCCGGCTTAAAAATTCTTGATGTCGGATGTGGCGGCGGGCTGGTAAGCGAATCTCTGGCACGTCTTAAGGCCGATGTTACCGCCATTGATGCCGATTCCAATGCCATCGCGGTTGCTAAGGACCACGCAAAATCACAATATCTGGAAATTGATTATCGCGCCGTTGCGCTCGAAGACTTGATCGAGGAAAAACCACAATTTGATTTGATCTTAGCCTTAGAGATTGTAGAGCACGTGAGCAATCCGGGTGATTTTATTGGGCTTTGTTCCTCATGTCTTGCACCGGGCGGGCTGCTTGTTCTCTCAACACTAAACAGAACATGGAAATCATTTGCGTTGGGCATTGTCGCTGCCGAGCGGGTTTTAAGCTGGGCCCCCGCCGGAACACATGATTGGAAAAAATTTCTGAAACCGTCAGAGTTAGCCCATATCTTGATGAACAAGGATTTTGAACTCTTAGATGCTTCCGGGCTCACCTATCATCCGCTGGAGGGGGCTTTTAAACTTGCGCAAAACGATCTGGATGTAAATTATTTTCTAACATCACGAAAGAAATTTCCACTATAATTCCCGAATGCAGAAAAATGTGGAATCTTAAACTGAGTATATTATTTCAATAGAGGCAAAAAGTGGGAAAAGTAATTTCATATATTTTTGGCGGGATACTTGTCTTCCTATTTGTGAGTTATTTCGCGTTAAAAGCCTATACGGTTTATAGTTTTAAAACTGCGGTGGCGCAAGCCTCACAGCCTGTGGCCGGAATGGTTTGGGGCGACCCGCTGGGTAACCTAACCTTGGTTGAGTTTGTTGATTACCGCTGTTCGCATTGCCGTGTGATGAATGAGACCTTAAAGCAAGCAGTGGCGGGAGAGCCGTACGTTAAAATTATCATCAGACCGGTCGCATGGGTGGATCCAAAGGAATCAAATGATATTGCGAGCTTTGTGGCCGCCGTTGCACGCCAGGGCATGGGGGCCGAGCTACATGATAAAATATTATCATCCACCGAACCGGTTTCGCTTAATCTGGCAAAAAAATTAGCGTTAGAGTTCGCCATAGATATCCCAAAGGCGGAAGCCGATATGAAGCTTCCAGAAGTAGCCAACATGGCAAAAGCAAATGGGCGAATGGTTTTTGATATGGCGGGACGATCTGTTCCATTTCTGGTGATTGGTGACCGCGCTTATCAACCCCAAGAAGAGGAGGATATGCGGAGTGTTAATAAACTAAGATTATTAATTTCTGAGGCATACGAACGTAAAATTAATCAGGATACACATTGAAACTATTTTGGGAGATTATTTTGGCTATGCATCCAATTTTTACCCCGCGTCATGATTTTTTCCCTCGCCATATGGAAAAAATATATACTTGGAATACTGAATTGCTGGCTAGGAGCAAGCGACGCAGCGTAGGGAGACTACGTCAGGAGCGAAGTGACAACGTCCGGAGTTCTGTAGTCCAAGTATATATCTTCAGGATATTTGTTATGATGTTGTGCGCCATCGCATGTATGCTAGCTTTGTCAAAAACTGTGGTGGCTGCTAGCGTTGATCCCCCGCCCCCCTCTTCCGCATATTTGATTAAAGACATTCAAATTTTTGAAACTTCAGTGCCGGGCGGCACCGGGGCAGCGTTTTTAACCATTGAAAACCGCAGTGATACGAATGACGTTCTAACGTCCGCATCCTCCCCGCAATGCGATCATATTGAGATTCACACGATGAACACGGACGAAAACAATGTCATGCATATGCGGGAATTGAAGGATGGCCTTCCCCTACCCGCCCGGCAAGATACCCATCTCACCCCCGATTCGGGCCCGCATCTCATGCTCATCAAGCTTCACGATGTCTTAAAACAGGGCGAGCAAGTGACTCTAACCCTTAATTTTAAACACGCCCCACCACAAACGGTGACAGCTGAAGTGTCTGCTCGATCAGTCAAAAATTCGCATTGATTTAAGCTAACCATGTCAACGACACCAAACACTCAAAAAAACGACTCACAACAATCATCCTCCATGCCTACCATCGTGTTTGATTTAGGGGGTGTTCTGGTCGATTGGGACCCGCGATATCTTTACCATCAAGTTTCTTCGGATAAGAAAAAAATTGAATATTTTCTGACTCAAGTTTTTACACCTGATTGGAATCATCGTCTTGATTTAGGACATGATTGGCAAATGCTCAAAAATGAACTGATTTCCTTGCATCCAGATTATGCGACTTGGATTAATTTGTACTGGGATGAGTGGAAAAAAATGTTAAGGGGTGAGGTTTCCGGCTCAGTTAAGCTTCTCTCAAAAATCAAAAAAGCAGGGTATCGCGTACTGGCCTTAAGCAATTGGAATGACATAAAATTCAACGAGTCTTTGCAAATTTTTCCATTCTTTCATTGGTTTGACGGGAGGTTAATTTCAGGGGAAGTCGGACTTGCGAAGCCGGATATTGCAATTTACCATCGTTTAATAAGCGATTATGATCTGGACGCAGCAAAGACATTATTCATTGATGATAAGATAGAAAATATTATGGCGGCACAAACCATTGGATTTCAAACAATCCTGTTTAAAAACCCCACGCAACTCTCTGAAGATTTGGAGCTTAAGCATATCTATGTTTGACGATCTCCCCCCGGTTAAGAAAAACACACAGGATTTCCCGCGAAATCTTGAAGCTCTCTCCGTTCAGGACCTTGAAAAATATTTAGAAGATCTCACATTAGAATGTGAACGGGTCAAAGGCGAAATTATAAGGAAAAAAGCGCATTTAACCCAAGCCGATTCGTTTTTTAAAAAATAATTAGGAAAGTGATCATCATGATTTTAGAAAAAAAAGTTGCCTTTGTAACGGGTTCCACCAGCGGCATTGGGCTCGCGATTGCGCATGAATTGGCAAAGGAAGGCGCGCATATTGCCCTGAACGGTTTTGGCGATGCGGCAGAGATTGAAAATATCCGTCAGGATATTGAAAAACGGTTCAACGTAAAATCTATTTTCGTACCCGTGGATGTGTCTGACTTTGCCGCCATGCAGGCAGCGGTCGATAAAATCGAATCAGAGCTAGGGTCCCTCGATATTTTGGTCAATAATGCGGGGATTCAATTCGTGGCCCCCATCACCGAATTTCCCATCGAAAAATGGAATGCGGTGCTGTCCGTCAACCTCACGGGCGTGTTTTTTGGGATTAAGGCGGCGTTACCGGGCATGCAAAAACGCGGGTTTGGACGCATAATTAATATTGCCTCCGCTCACGGGCTTGTTGCCTCCCAAGGAAAAGCAGCTTACGTTGCCGCCAAACATGGCGTGGTGGGGTTGACCAAGGTAACGGCCTTAGAAAATGCCAAACAAAATATTACCTGCAATGCCATTTGCCCGGGCTGGGTCCTCACCCCACTGGTGCAAAAACAAATTGAGGACCGCGCCAAAGCCAGCGGCCGCACGGTTGAGGAAGAAACCACGGAACTTGTCTCTGAAAAGCAAGCCAACGGGCGGTTTACAACGCCTGAGGAAATCGGCGCACTCGCGGTTTATCTGGCCTCTGACGCCGCCCGCGGCATGACGGGATCAGCAGTCTCAATTGATGGCGGATGGACAGCAGAATAAAAGGGCTTATCGCCGATCGGACTTATTGTGCAACCCATTGTTGAATACCGATGCCATTTGAGCTATTCATATTCGGAACCCGCACAATCAGCATTGTTACCAACATATAGCTTTGGCTAATCGCTGAGCCCGCCTGATAGGTAATAACCAACGGAACCTGCACTTGCCACTGATAACGCTCTTGATAGAGCCCCTCCGCCACCACGATGGGCGTTTGCGCCGGCGCAGCCGAAATTAATTGTTGATTCTTCACAACATTTGTAATGATTTTTGAACGCTCGAGCGCCGATGAAAAACTTTGCCACCCTTCCTCAGTAAAGTTTCGGGACGATTCCTGCAATCTATATTGATAATTATTAAAACCAAAGGTCATCACCTCTGTTGCGGCTTGCGCACTCCAGGATGTCAAGGCACGCATGCTCAAATTAGGTTCGGTTAAAGATTGCATAGGCAACAAATGACCATCCTCAGTTGTGGCAAAATACCTGTCTTCGGGGTTATGAAACTTGATAATAAACAGCAAAATAGCAATGAGGAACAATATGACCATAGCCTCAGTTACGGCCAATCTTAAAACCCCCTTATAACCCGCACGGTAAAGCGCATTTCTTCCCCGCGACCAAAAATTATCCAGACTGGACTTCAATCCTTGGGGAGCTTTTGCGTGATATAATGATTTAAGTTTCAAATTCGTTTTCATGTCTCTGAGATAGAGGCTTCCATATTGTAATAAAATTGATATATGCTAGGGGTACTGAACCCGTCGAGATTGTCCCTTTGCTCCTGACGCAAAACTCCCTCAGCCGCATCGCTTGCTCACAGCCGGCAATTCACTATCCCTAATATAGACCATTTGCTATAGAAGCAAAAAAATAATAGAACAAAAAATAACAAAACACGGCGGCCTGCGGCCGAATGCCTCATATCCGGCGCGAATCTAGCAAAACTTCGATCAACATACAATCAAATTAGGTGACTTTTTAAATTGACATAGATATGATTAAATCATAATAAATCCAATAAAACAAATACTTAAGCTCCCATTCTTTCATGGGTTAAAATCATGAAATTCTGTGCATAAAAAAATTAAAAATATTTTCATTTCTATGGGGCGTTTTAAATCTACAGCAAAATCAGTGTAAATATACTAAGTCTTAACAATCCTTGGTTATTCTACAATCATAGAATAGTCAAATTGGGCTTGGTTTCTGTGTAACTTACAAAGTATTTTACAAAAATTTTAAATTAAATTGGGCACCTCTATGCTTCATGGGGAAAATGTAATGGCGAATGAGCCAATCGAAAAAAGCAAAACAAAATTATTTGCATGGGCCAAAAAAAATTCTGATGATGAACCCCAAACAAACATTTGGAGTTCTAAGCTCAGCTGGAAAATTGTGGCCGCCGTCTTCTTGACGATTCTTGCGGTTCAGGCGTGCGTTATGGCACTCACACTGCGTAATTATAGCGACCGACAGCTATACGAACTGCGCGAATTGGCGCGCCAAACTCTGGTCAGTGTAGCAAGTGATCAAAAAGACCAGTTGGTATCGCCTTATACTAGTGTTCAGCTCAGCCGTTTGGTCACTTTTTCCTCTATCGTCGGCATAGGCGTTTATTCCATTGACTTCCAGCTTTTGGGGGTGAGTGGCGAAAATATGAACACCACATTGGTGGGTGAACGTGATGCTGAAAAAACATGGATTTCTGATGATGGGAAATATTATGAAACTGTGTTCCGCCCGAAAGATATTGACGGTCTGCCCTACTTTATTGTTGTGAGGTTGGATGCCCAGTCAGCGATGAATAAAGTCGATCAATATGTTCAACAAAGCATATTGATCATGATTTTAATGTCGGCCCTTGTGACCACGGTGTTGATGATTGCGCTCGGGAAATGGCTGCTGGAGCCAATCTTATTCCTGCGCGATAATGTAATTTTGGCGATTGCCAACCCTGAGGCACCGCATATTGAACGGTCCAATTATAATCCCAAAGACGAAATCGGCGCAACGATTGCGGCGACCCAGGAACTGATCAAACAAAACGCCAAAAACATCCGTCAGGTTAAAAACGCGGCCCAGAGCCAGATTCACCGCCTCGCCTATTACGATACGCTCACCAACCTGCCCAACCGGACTTTATTTTTGCAAAAACTTTCGGACCATGTGCGCGCGGCGTCGGAAACCCAGCAAGAAATCACGCGCCTTGCGGTGGTGGCCTTTGACCTCGACCATTTCAAGGATATTAATGACTCAATGGGCCATAATGTCGGGGATGCTATTTTAAGCGCGATTGGCAAAAGGTTAAAAGCGTCCCTGCCTGAGTCGGCGATTGTTGCCAAATCAGGTGAAGATGAATTTGCGGTGACCTTCCCGCTCACCAGTGATGCCCTCACCGCGCGCGATGTGGGTGAGCGCATTCGCGGCATTATTACCCAAGAACCCTTCCGCGTTTTCAATGAAACCTTTCAGGTGCGGGCGTCCTTCGGGGTTGCGACTTTTCCCGATGATGCCCTCGACCCTGATCAGGTGCTTAAAAATGCCGATATTGCGCTTAACCGCGCCAAAGAAGACGGGCGCGATTGCGTGCGCGAATATTTAGAGGATTTTGACCGCGCGGTTCAGGCCAGATTCCAAATGCTGCGCGATTTGCGCAACGCGCTGGAGGAAGAAGAACTCACACTTTACTATCAACCGCAATTGGATTTGCGCACAGGACAAGTGATTGGCGCTGAAGCCCTGATCCGTTGGTTCCGCAAGGATAATAGTAAAGAGGGCGGCAAGTTTATCTCCCCTGTTGAATTTATCCCGATTGCCGAACAATCAGGGTTAATTGTGCCAATCGGAGAGTGGGTCATGCGCCATGCCTGCCGTGAAGCCAAAAAATGGCATGATATGGGGCATATGATTCGCATTGCCATCAACGTATCGGGAGAACAATTCCAACAAAGCGATATTGTCACCTATACCGCGCAAATCCTCAATGAAACCGGCATTAATCCGAATTTTGTGGAATTAGAGGTGACCGAAAGTGCGTTTATGGAGGACATCCAAAAAACCGTTCAAACGCTGAAGGATCTCCATGCGCTGGGGGTTGAGATTGCGATTGACGACTTTGGCACCGGCTATTCGTCCCTCTCTTACCTGCGGCAATTCCCGATTGATCGCCTAAAAATCGATCAATCCTTTATCCGCAATGCGCTCAATAACCCGGACGATGCCGCCATTGCCCGCACCATCATTGGTCTGGGGCGGTCGCTTAATCTCCACATCATTGCCGAAGGTGTGGAAACCAAGGAACACGAAGCTTTCTTGATCTCCGAAGGCTGTGAAGAGGTGCAGGGCTATCGTTACTCCCGTCCCCTCCCCGACTTCCAGATTATTGAGTTTATGAACCGCTACACGGGCCACTTAGATTATTTTGATCAGGCAGTTTAAGCCTCTTTTGACTAACTGTCGCAATACTATAGTGATTATAAGTTGACGATGTAATCATAAAGGCGAAAACTCATTGCGAGGAAAGAGACATAGGTTCATTGACAAAAAACTCAAAACTGATTTTTTAATACGACTATATTCTGATGGTTTCTGTTCCTGATAACACCATGTGGCTGCCTTCAGCAGATTGAGTAGTTTTGCCCTGAAAACATCTTGTTTGATCGTATCCCATTGGGCATCCGTTATGCCATACCCTGTAAAAAATGCCTGAACGTGGTCTTGATCATCGTCCCATGTGATCATATTCCCCAATTCAAAGACATTTGATGGCATGGCGTGGGTCAGTGTCCAATCAATCAAGACCACAGATCCATCCAACTTAACTATGCAATTATCTAGACTTATGTCGCAATGACAGAGGCAAGGAGGTCCATTGAGTTTTGATAATGGCGCCAAATACTCTCTAATTTGTTGTGTTTGCTCCGCATGAATCCCTAAAACTTGGTTCAAAATATCAGCTTGCAAAACATTGTTTTCATTCCACGCCCAAACCTCTTCCCATGGCTCCAAGAAATGCGGTGTAGGAAAAAGAGAGAAATTAAATCCATAACCTGCTGTCGGAACAATAATAGAGTTAACTTCTTTTGCAAAATGTCCCAGTTGTCTGTAGGTTTCTATTTGTGATTCTTTAGAAATTTTATTGCCAGATATGCCCTCAATTTTTTCTAAAATCATATAGGATTCTGTGTTATCCAACTTTCCTACTGCATATACTCTTGGAACAGTCACACTTTTAGTTGCAACCTGTTCCATAACCCATTTTTCTTTCATGAAGGTTTCAAATGAATCCGTCTGAACCCTTACAACATAACCGCACCCATCATTGGTCTTGACCTCGTAAACCTTATTTACAATTCCACCTGTTAAGGGTGAGAAAGAGACAGGAATACTCATCATTTGATCACGAAACATCTGCCGCAATAGAGCAAATGTTTCTGAGTCACGGTTTATTGCACTCATGGTTTAAACTTGGTCAAGTAAAAATCTATTGATTATAATTGAAATATTCCAAGTGCATTGGACGGACGGAGGCAGCGTAGGCGCGTTTCCATTCATAGAGGTCGATCACGCCATCCTTATGCACATTCACCACATTGAACGGTTTGCCCAAGAAATCCAGCGGCGAAAGCCCGTCTTTATCCGTATCGAATTTGGATAGGTTGGAGCGTTGAAGGAATTTTTCCTCCGTAACAGTTTCCTTGGCCGCCTGCCCATCGGCCTGAAAATTCACCATTTCTATGGTTTTTTTGGTCATCGGGGTAAAGACAATAATTGATGGTTTCAACATTTCTTTGTTATCGATGACTTCGTTGCCGTCCGTGTCAAAAAATTTAAATAATTTTTCACCGACCTCATCGCGGTCCAAGACTCCGTCTTTATTCGTGTCAAAGTCCCACAAATTCAATTGTATCCGGTTGGGGTCTTTGTCTTGGGAGACTTCTACGCGCACTTTGGCCTCCGTCGCGCCCGGCTCAGAGTGGAGGAGTTCCTCTGCACGAGCCTGAATTGCATCAGGATTAATCGCGGGCGTTGCGGTGAGAGTGTCATCCGAAAATGCCGAATGAATCCCCGCTCCGCTTAAAATGGCCAGACTGAGCCCCATCATCAAAAAATT
This sequence comes from Alphaproteobacteria bacterium, assembly GCA_016794305.1. GTDB lineage: Bacteria > Pseudomonadota > Alphaproteobacteria > Micavibrionales > Micavibrionaceae > UBA1573. The sequence continues at coordinate 30,256 of JAEUKN010000015.1, forward strand.
TTTTACGCGCATGATCATATCCTTTCAAAAAATAATTAACCATAAAAAATACCAAATTGGTATATTGCAAAACGGCCAATATACCAAAAACGCATATTTATAAAATCTTGCCTACTTTAGCACCGAATCTCATACCTTGCCAGACTCAATTTTCCACCCCGTCATAATGCAAGGGCGTGTAGATTAAGTGCGGCGAGAACAAGTCTATTTCCCGCGCATTGATAAAAAACGCAATAAAATAAAAAATAAGCAAATGGACAACATAAATCCACAAGCTTTGGCGACCGCAAAAACAAATTATATCGACCATAAAAGAAGGCATATAGCTTGTGAGCTTAACAAACTGTCTGGGCTGAAAGAACATAAGAACAAACATCTCAATAATTAATAAGACCGCATAACACAAAGCCTGTTGCGGCAAAAATCCAAAAAAAATAACCTCAATAATCACTGTGCTAAAATAGACAACCGTTATAAAAATCACTATTTCCCATTGCTTCAGCGTAACTTCCGCTCTGTGACGAATATAGTAACCAAACAAAGCCATCATATAGGCCAATGTCCCATATTCTAACAAAATGCCGCTGGGGAAGACCAATATGACTGAGATAACGAGGGAGGCAAAAAAGAGCGCGCGACTGCGAAACGTATCGACTGCAAATTTTCCCAATAATGCTCTCACCGTCAAAATCGTGATCAGCATATTGAGCGGTAGGATATACTGCCCCATCACAATATTATGCACCAGCAAAATCACGGCTCCGGCAATGATATCAGGCGCCAGTCTGCGCGTATTGGCATATCCGATCAAAAACATCCAACACGGAAAACTCAGCCGCCCAACCAACCGCATCCATGAATATTCAGGGAAAAAGAAAAACCCGATATGATCGACAAACATGGTGAGCAGCGCAAAAAGCTTGAGCAAATCATAGCTATTTATGGGCTCCCCGTCCCCGCCCATTTTGACTGCAAATCTTGCACGCACATCACTGAACAATTTTATACATCTCCGTATCGGGGAGTCGCGTATCTTCGGTCAAATCCTTATCTATTCCATTGAAAAGCTTGAACCATTCAACATCAGGATTATGTGCCTTCTGCGAAAGTCTAGCAATCGTCTCACCCTTAATAGGTTTTACTATTTTAATGGTCCGGTTTTTCTTATTTTCTTTGCCCTGAACCTCGTCCCCATACGGCAACCCGTCAATGACAGCGAGGTAGGCACTACGGCCGGACACAGCGCGCTCAGCCGGTTTTACGGCGGGATAATTGGCAATCTCGGACTCAATGGCCGCCACTCGCTCCGGCCCAAATTTATATTTTCTCCAAAATGAATTGGCGTCCCCAATATCCCCAATATCCCCAATATATGAATGCTGATAAATATCTAAACGCTGCCAAAGCAATAAAATGGATTGGGAATTAAATCCGGAATTTATGAGGTATTTCACCGCCATCCGGTCAACGTTAAACTCACCCTGCCCCGCACGGTTGTCAGAGCGCGCATCGGCCAATTGATAGGCAAGCATAGTCGCGACTTCATCCTCATCACATAAAAAACCCAGCAACCCGCGTGATATATACACATGATCATGATCTGCCCCCAAATAAATTTCAGGACGATCAACGATTACGACATCTTTAGGGGGGACATCTTCGGGTGCGCCAACCACCACGCGCTGCATCACTTGATCCAGAAAAGATTGAAGCTTGGCATTTTGATAGATTGGCAAATGCGATGGAATATCAGGAAAAGCAGAATTGTGCATTTCAACCTTTTGTTCGATTTCCTTAGGTGATGAAAACGCCATAGAGATTGAGCAAAATTGCATCACCCCGATAACACAAAACAGCACCCCCGATATGAGAGTGATTTTAGCCCAGCGGAACATGAAAAAAGATATAAAATCGCTATTGAGCTTCATAATCTTTCTTTTCCTTCCCTCGTCCTTCCCACGACTCGCCCCACTCGCTACGACTTAAAAATTGAGCAGAGCGATTAAATATGGATGGGACGTTTGAGTACAGCCAACGCGGCTTCCTTCACCACTTCTTCAAGGGTGGGGTGCGCATGGCACGTGCGGGCAATATCTTCACTGCTGCCGCCAAACTCCATTACGGCGGTGACTTCGGCAATTAAGGTTCCGGCTTCGGGGCCGATAATGTGGCACCCCAAGACACGATCAGTTTTGCTATCGGCCAGAATTTTCACAAACCCTTCGGTGGCATTCATGGCACGCGCCCGCCCATTGGCCATAAAGGGAAATTTACCGATAGTGTAAGCAATATTGGCGGCCTTTAATTGCTCCTCCGTTTGGCCCACACTGGCGATTTCGGGCCAAGTATAAACCACGCCGGGGATTAAATTATAATCAATATGGCCGCTTTGCCCCGCCAACATTTCGGCCAACACCACGCCTTCATCTTCGGCCTTATGCGCGAGCATCGGCCCGGCAATCACATCCCCAATCGCGTAAATCCCCGCAACATTGGTGGCGAAATGCGCATCGGTGACAATGCGTCCGCGATCATCACGCGCAACCCCTACCCCGTCAAGCCCCAGCGCATCGGTATAGGC
>JAEUKN010000016.1 GCA_016794305.1 Alphaproteobacteria bacterium
ATAATTCATCAATCTTTCCGCCCTCGACCATGCTTGGAGTGCTGATTCTCAATATTCGAGAGCTCGGCTCAATCCAAGCCAATGCGCCGATAAATTTTGTTTGGGAGTCGCCAGATGCTTGCAATTGCGCAACTGAATCTGCGTAGGCCATGGAAACCGCAGCGGCCAGAGCCACGGGCGTGATGAGCCCACCCAAGAACCACAAGAAAAAATATCTTAAACTGCTTCTAAAACTATACGATTTGACCATAGGAAACCTACATTTAGGTGGGATGATGCCTTTTTCTGTACCAAGAATATATACAAAAGTTTTCTAAATGTTAAAAATTCTATTAAAACAGCCCATAAACTCACTATTTTGGGAGCGAATAGATTGTAATCTTTAAAAATTTTCATAAAATTTGATCATTCCTTAAACCCATGGCAATTTTTACGTTGATATTATGGATAAATAAGAGCATAGTTAAAACGGTATTAAACGGGTGGTGTCGTATGGTCCAATCATTAGTCAGCTCTGAGGGGACAATTTTGTCTTACCTCAAGAGTCTATCATATAAGATCAGCGAGGCATGGCATTTGTTGACCCATTCCTATCGTGTGGTCCCTGCTGTCTCTCATGAGCTTGCACGCGAAGCTTATAAAATTCGGCATAAGGTTTACTGCAGCGAATTAAACTTCGAAGAAATCAACCATCAGGAAATTGAACGTGATCAGTATGATGATCACTCAAGCCAGTTGGTTGTCTTTCATAAGAAAGCAAAATCTTATGTAGGCTGTGTACGCTTAGTCCATGGTTATCATGACGGCGTTCATTTTGAGCTCCCCTTTGAGCATCACTGCCGAGGACGATTAGATGAAGCTTTTATACAAAAAATCAAGGAAAGTGGGGCCCGGTATGCAGAAGTCTCGCGATTAGCAATTGATAAGGGCTTTCGTAATAAAAAACCAAAAGAGCATAACCGCAACCATCATTTAAGTAAGGCAATTTCGTCATCGGTATTATTATCTCTCTATTTAGGACTTCAGGCTCTCGCTAAGCAACAGCAACTTCGGTATGTATTCGCGATTGTTGAACCGCGACTACTCAAGAACTTCCATAAACATGGAATTCCTGCTGTTCAAGTAGGTCAGGCGATTGATCATCGGGGGCTGCGGGTTCCTATAGTTATTGATGTATTGGAATTTGAAACCTGTATGCCGCTTGCCTTCCGTCGTCTTTATAAAAACATTCGCAAGGATGTCGGGAAGTTTTTGTCACCAAAACTAGAAATAAAAGATTTGGAAACTGATTCTTTACTCAACGGCGTGTTGCAATTTCCGATTAAACCCGCCGCCATCAACAATGCCATCAATGGTGACAAGCCGGCAACTGTTAAACACGGAGCTTATGCCTAAAAATTTGCATTCGCTTTTTTTGAGTTTTGTTTGCGATAATTATTGGTCCTATATTTTTTATTTGATTTTTAACATTAATAATTTATAGTTATTACCAAGGCCTCGGTACAATCCTTGTGCCACCCGGACAAACCGCGTGGTAGGAGGGTGAAGTACCGAGGTCAAGTTCTATTGAAATCCCCTAAACCATCTCGTTCAAATTTCTTATGCCGCTTAAGCTTGATAATGTTTCTGTTCTCGTCATCGAAGATTTGCGCCCCATGCGCGAATTGATGGTATTTGTATTAACGGCACTCGGATTTAAAAAAATTTTTACGGCTGATAATGGTGCCAACGGATTTCAAGAGTTTAACAAATCAAAACCCGATATCGTGATCACAGATTGGGAAATGGAACCGGTAAACGGCATCGAGCTGATTCACAAAATTCGCCGCAGCCCAAAATCACATAACAAAACTGTTCCTATTATTCTGGTATCCGGATACAGTGCCAAAAGCCGCGTGATTCAGGGGCGTGATATGGGCGTTACCGAATTTCTCACCAAACCCTTTACGGGCAACGACCTTGCCAAAAGAATTATGCATATAATTAATCAACCGAGAGATTTTGTCCTCTCCGACAGATTCACCGGTCCCGACCGCCGCCGCCGCAAGGGAGAAGAATATCAAGGCCCCAAACGAAGATCGGTTGAGCGGCCAAAGTCCAAAGTTTCAAAATCAGAGCCAAAAGACGAATGGAATATCATCATTGAGTGACGATTTTATAAATCGACTCATTAAAAAATTGCCTATTAAACGAAATAATATAAACGCCCATGAATGATAAGCCCGCCGAAGTTAAAATCCTTAAAGCCAGCCAGACGCTCTTGCTGAAAACCGGGGGAGGGAAATTTTCCCCCGACCAAATTCACAAGGCCGATGAAGTTATTAGCAATAACACGATTGATTTTACTGAAATTGCCGTTGACTATCTGGCCCAACTTGAACACGCCATTAAAATATGCCGCACTGCTCTGGCACAAAATGCTGATGATGACCACAAGCAGGGCATGATTAGACCTGTCATGGCGCTAAAAGCACACGGGAAAATGTTTCGCTATGATCTGATTACCTCGTTGGCCGATGTGGTCATGGGGTTTTTGGAGCATATCAAAAAATTGGACAAAGATGCGATTGATATTGTCGATGCCCACCACAAAACTTTGAGTTTGATCATTATCAAAAAAATATCGGGTTCAGGCGGCGGTAGCGGTGATATTTTGAAAGATGAGCTCCAAAGCGCCTGTCGCCGTTATCAATCAAAAAATAGTAATAATTTCATTGAAGCATAGAGAACTGGAATCACAGAATCCCGGCACTTTCTTCAAGCCCCACATCAAGTCCCGCGCGTGATCTGAAACGCCAATCCACCGTCACCGACACTGGTTTGAATGGTCGATCCATCGGGGACTTCCCCGCGCAGAATCATTTCGGCCAATTGGTTTTGCAGATAGGTTTGAATGGTGCGTTTGAGCGGACGGGCGCCGTAAACCGGGTCATAACCGCGCTCAGCCAGCCATGATTTGGCCGCGTCATCCAATTCCAACACCATGCGCCGCGCGGCCAATAATTTGCGCAGATTTTTGAGTTGGATATCCACAATCCCCGTCATTTGTGAACGATCAAGACGACGGAAAAGCAAAATTTCATCCAAACGATTGAGGAATTCGGGGCGGAAAAATTTGCGCACCGCCTCCATCACTTGCGGCCGCACATCCTCACTATTCGCGCCCTCACTCTGGGCCGATAGGAACTCCGCACCGAGGTTTGAAGTCATGATGAGGACCGTATTGCTGAAATCCACTGTGCGGCCTTGGCCGTCCGTCAATCGCCCGTCATCAAGCACCTGAAGCAACACATTAAACACATCCGGATGGGCCTTTTCAATTTCATCAAACAACACCACCTGATATGGGCGGCGGCGTACGGCTTCGGTCAAGGCTCCCCCCTCATCATATCCCACATAACCGGGGGGCGCGCCGATCATGCGCGATACCGAATGTTTCTCCATATATTCCGACATATCAAGACGTATGAGGGCGGTATCATCATCAAATAAAAACTCCGCCAAAGCCTTTGTGAGCTCGGTTTTGCCCACACCCGTAGGCCCCAAAAACAGGAAGGATCCAATGGGGCGATGGGGGTCCTGAAGCCCCGCCCGGGCGCGTCTGATGGCGGCGGACACGGCGCGCACCGCCTCGGCCTGCCCCACCACGCGGTTTGAGAGTTTAGAGTCCATTTCCAGCAATTTTTTATTTTCCGATTCCATCATTTTATCAATTGGAATGCCGGTCCAACGGCTCACCACACTCGCGATATCATCAGGCGTAACCTCTTCATTGATCATACGTGCATCAGAGTTTTTAGCGGCCTGAGCAAGATCAGATTCAAGTTGCGGAATTTTGCCGTATTTAATTTCCCCCGCTTTGGCCCAGTCCCCGGCGCGTTCGGCCTGTTCCAGTTCAATGCGCGCGCGGTCAAGCTCCTCAGTCAGTTTTTGTCCCTTAGAGACTTTTTCTTTCTCCGCCTGCCATTGTGCGGTGAGTGTGGCGGAATTTTTCTCCAGCTCCTCCAACTCGGTTTCCAGTTTTTGCAAACGATCTTTTGAGGCCGCATCATTTTCCTTTTTCAATGCCTCACGCTCAATTTTCAACTGGATGATGCGCCGATCCAATTCGTCAATATTCTCCGGCTTGCTGTCCACCTGCATGCGCAGGCGGGATGATGCCTCGTCAACCAAATCAATCGCCTTGTCGGGCAAAAAACGGTCGGTGATATAGCGGTTGGAGAGCTGCGCAGCCGAGACAATCGCGGCGTCCGTAATGCGCACCCCGTGGTGGGCTTCATATTTTTCCTTAAGGCCGCGCAGGATAGAAATTGTATCCTCCACGGTTGGCTCACTCACAAAAACCGGTTGGAACCGCCGCGCGAGCGCAGCATCTTTTTCGATGTGTTTGCGGTATTCATCGAGTGTCGTCGCCCCGACCATATGGAGTTCACCGCGCGCCAAAGCGGGTTTGAGCATGTTGGACGCATCCATCGCCCCGTCCGCTTTACCGGCCCCGACCAGCGTATGCAGCTCATCCAAAAACAGAACAATTTCACCCGAAGCATGGCGGATTTCGTCCAACACAGCTTTTAACCGCTCCTCAAACTCCCCCCGAAATTTGGCACCGGCAATGAGCGCGCCAAGATCCAACGACATTAAACGCTTATCGCGCAATGATTCCGGCACATCCCCATTGATAATGCGTTGCGCCAGCCCCTCAATAATCGCAGTTTTTCCCACGCCCGGTTCACCAATCAACACGGGATTATTTTTACTGCGGCGGGAGAGCACCTGAATCGTGCGCCGTATCTCCTCATCCCTCCCAATCACAGGGTCTAGCTTGCCTTCGCGGGCCAACGCCGTCATATCGCGCGCGTATTTATTGAGCGAATCAAACGTATCTTCCGCCCCCGCACTATCGGCAGTGCGCCCTTTACGCAAATTATTCACCGCTTCATTCACGGCGGCGGCATTCAACCCCGCATTGACCAAATGCCCGGAAATTTCAGTGGTTTTGGGGGCGAGGATCATTGCCTGCAGCAAACGCTCAGAGGTTAAGAATTTATCGCCGGCTTTTTGCGCCAATTGGTCAGCTTGGTCAAAAATTTTGAGCAAGTCGCCGGAAAGCCGCAATCCGCCGGCCCCAGGACCGTCAACACTGGGGAGTTTTGCCAAAGCCTGTTCAATATCTTTTTTAAGCCGTTTTGTGTCGCCGCCCGCGGTTTTAATCAGGCGCAAAATCTGCCCATCCTCGTCATCCAACATGACCTTGAGCAAATGTTCAGGCTCTAACGACGGATGTTTGGACCGCATCGCCAATGTTTGCGCTTTTTGAATCAGGGCACGTAATTTCTCGCTAAATTTTTCAAAATCCATGATAACGCTCCGTATAGTCCGCTCTGTATAGTCTGGGCCATTTTTGGTAGAACAAAAAATGGCTATGATGACGATAAATTTAGTCTTCTTGATTAGATTCGTCCATATTGCTGTTGCAAAAATTTATTCCATGGTTTATTCCATCTGGCCGGAGAGGAACATGCGCGCATAGGCTCCGTTTTGCGCCATAAGCGTGGTATGTGTGCCCTGTTCCGCCACGTGTCCGTGATCCATAACGATGATTTTATCGGCGCGTTGCACTGTGCTCAGGCGATGCGCAATCACCAATGTGGTGCGGTCCTTTTGCAATTCTTCCAGAGTTTTTTGAATCACCCGTTCGGATTCATTATCCAATGCCGATGTGGCCTCATCCAACAACAAAATCGGGGCGTTGCGCAAAATCGCACGCGCGAGCGAGAGTCGCTGCCGCTGTCCGCCCGACAACAACACACCGTTTTCCCCCACGCGCGTATCATATCCGCCCGGCAATTTGGTGATAAAATCATGGGCGGCGGCGGCTTGGGACGCCTCAACAATCCGCTCAAACGGCACCGCATGCGGCAATCCATAGGCAATGTTAGAGGCAATCGTGCCGTCAAAAATCGTAATATCTTGCGACACCAGGGCCATGTGGCCGCGCAAACTCGCCAGGCTCAACTCCCGCACATCCATACCATCCACGCTCACGGTCCCCGATTGCGGATCATAAAAACGTAAAATCAGTGACATGAGGGTGGTTTTCCCGCTTCCCGATGCCCCCACCAACGCCGTCATTTGCCGCGCGCCGATCTCCAAGCTCACCTGATCAAGCGCGGCCTGATGGGGGGGCTGCGGCGGGGGATTATCCCCACTCAACTCCGTAGTTTCCTCCGCTTGCGGGGATTGATAGGAAAACACCACGCGATCAAACCGAATGACGGGGTGGCGCGATGAAAATTCCCGGGCGTTTGGGGAATCGGTGATGCGCGGTTGAAGGCTCATCATATCCTCGACACGTTCCGCTGCGCCCAATCCCAATTGCATGGTATTGTTGAGTTTGGCCAGTTTTTTCATCGGCTCATAAGCCAGCGAAAACGCCGCAATAAAGGACATCAACCCGCCGGGGGTTAATTCGCCATGCGCGATGCGATACCCGCCATACACAATCACGCCAAACACCACGGCCCCCACCAAAATTTCATTGATCGGTGTCGATAGGTTGCTGATCTTTGCGGCCTTAATATTTAATTGCCGCACGCTGCGCACCGCTTCCCCCGCCCTTTTGCGTTCAAACCCCTCCATCCCAAAGGCCTGAACCTGTCTGATCCCTTGAAAAATCTGGGTTAAAATCACCATCAACGCCGCCGTTTCGCCCTGGATCGTTTTGGAGATTTTACGCAGCCTGCGCCCCAACACCGCCACCAACGCGGAGGCAAACGGAAAAATGGCAAAGGTAATGAGCGAGAGCCGCCAATCCTGAAGAATCATCACCGCCACCAGAAAAACCAAGGTGAGTAAATTACTGCCGATTCCCGTCAAAGTCTCAGTCACCGCGGCGCGCATGACATTCACATCATTGGTGACGCGCGATACTAATTGGCCGCTCGGGTATTTGTGAAAAAACCCCAAATCCAGCGTGATAAAATGCGAAAACACATCATGTTGAATATCACCCACGATGGATTGTGAAATCTTGCTCATCTTAATCGTGTGGATATAGGTCGCAATCCCGCGCAGCGCAAAGGATGCAAAGATGAGTCCAGCCAGCGGCACAATCACCGACACGGGTTGCGTATTATGCTGGACCCCGATCATCGCCCGATCCAACACCGGTTGCAATAGCTTGGCAAAGGATGCGGTCGCGGCCGCCGCCACCACCATAAACACCAAGGCAACCGCCAATTGCCCCCAATATGGTTTCATATATTTTTGGATGAGCGGCTTTAGAATCTCATAAGCCGAACGGCGATGTGTCGCCTTGTGATTTGGATTGTGATTTGGATTGTTCGTGCCCATCACGTGACATGCCAGCCCTTAAAAATGAATGGCCTTGCCATAGGCGGAAAGCACCGATTCATGCATCATTTCCGATAGTGTGGGATGCGGGAATACGGTATGCATCAACTCAAGCTCCGTCGTTTCCAACGTCATACCAATCGCAAAGCCCTGAATCATTTCCGTGACTTCGGCCCCGATCATATGCGCCCCCAACAACGCGCCGGTTTTGGCATCAAAAATCGTCTTGACCAAGCCTTCTGGTTCACCTAGCGCAATCGCCTTACCATTGCCGATAAAGGGGAAACGCCCGACTTTCACTTCATATCCCGCTTCCTTGGCTTTGGCCTCAGTAAGCCCGATGGAGGCCACCTGCGGATGCGCATAGGTGCATCCCGGAATTTCATGTTTTTTGAGCGGATGAACATCCTTCAATCCCGCAATTTTTTCCACGCAAATAATCCCTTCATGCGACGCCTTGTGCGCGAGCCAAGGTGCGCCCGCAATGTCGCCGATCGCATACACGCCGCGCTCATCCGTTTCACTATACTCACCTGTCACAACGCGGCCCCGATCGGTTTTAACCTTGGTATTTTCCAACCCGATATCCTCAATATTCGCCACAATCCCCACGGCGGAAATCACGCGATCCACCGTAATTTTTTCAATTTTTCCGCCGATTTCCACTTGGCACGTGACTTGATCTTTGGTTTTATCCAACTTAACCACCTTGGCATTGGTTAAAATCTTCATGCCTTGCTTTTCGAATGATTTGCGCGCAAGTGCTGAGATTTCCTCATCCTCCACCGGCATAATCCGCTCCATCACCTCAACCACCGTTACCTCGGCCCCCAAAGTGCGATAGAATGACGCAAACTCAATCCCAATCGCGCCAGATCCCACCACCAGCAATGATTTGGGCATCATATCGGGCACCATCGCTTCACGATATGTCCACACCAATTTCCCGTCCGGCTCCAACCCCGGCAACACCCGCGCGCGTGCGCCCGTCGCCAAAATAATATGCTTGGCCGAGAGCATTTGTTTCTTGCCGTCCTTGGTTTCAACCTCAATTTTTTCCTGGCCCTTTAATCGGCCATAGGCATCAAACACCGTGACCTTGTTTTTCTTGAGCAAATGGCCGATCCCGCTTGAGAGTTGTTTGGATACGCCGCGTGAGCGTTCCACGATTTTCTTCAGGTCAAAGCCCGGCTTTTCGCACGTCAAACCATATTCGCCCGCATGCGACATCATGTAAAAAACTTCCGCCGAACGCAACAACGCCTTGGTCGGGATGCACCCCCAATTCAAACATATTCCGCCCAAATGATTCGCCTCAACCACCGCGGTTTTCATCCCCAATTGCGCCGCGCGTATCGCCGCCACATACCCCCCCGGCCCCGCGCCGATGACGATTACATCAAAATTTTGTTCGCTCATTTTTCAGTCCTGTTATCACTAACTTTTATATCTTAAAATATGCCTTAATATGTGGTGCAAATTATTGCAAAAACCTCTGACTGGCAAGGGCCTAAATCATAGTGACAGGTGCGCCGATTACCTCCCCGGTGCAATCTGGCGCGCGGGATTAATCGGGTTGCCATTCAGCCGCAATTCGTAATAAAGCCGCCCGGAATAATCGGGCAAGCGGCCCAGCGGCTCACCGGCTTCAACCGATTGGCCCACAAAGGCATCAATTTTGCCAAGTCCCGCCACCAAAGAATGATAGTGATTTTTATGTTCCATCAAAATGATGGTGCCATATTTTTTAAACGGCCCGGCATAGCGCACCACCCCGCCAAAGGGCGCCACCACCACCGATGACGGGCGCGAAACAATCGTCATCCCTTGGGAAACTGCGCCGATTTCATCACTTTCACCATAGCGAATTTTGACCATGCCCTGCACCGGAAGCCGCCCCGTTCCCATTGGCCCGATGGGGGTGAGCGCAGCCTGCGTGCTGAATTTTGGCCGCACCGGTGCCTCCGCAACCATCGGTTCTTCCTGGGCCAAATCACCTTCTTGCGCACCTTGTCGAGCCTGTTTTTTGGCCAACGCCTTCGCCTGGTCCCTTGCCTGTTCCCGTGCCTGAAGTTTCCTTGCGCGTGCCTTTGCTTCCTCTAACGCTTTTTGCTCTTGCAATCGTTGCGCAGCCAAGGCTTGCTGCTCCAACTCCCGATTGCGGGCATCCACTTTTTTGATCAACTCGTCAATATTATTGGCGGATTTTGAGAGCTCCGCAATCGATTGCTCACGCTTTGCCATTTCCGCCCGCGCGGATTTGAGCGTTTTTTCATGGGTTTTCATCAGCGCATCCAACTTCGCCTGATCGTCCTTGAGTTGCGCCAGCGTTTCGCTCAGCCTCTCTTGCTTGGTGGTGAGCTCAGATTCAACCCGCCCCAAATCCTCCAGATCAAGCCGCAATTTCTTGCTCCGCCGGTCCAGTTCAGGCAAAATCGTTGATAAAACCGTGGCGGCCTGCGCGGTTTGAAGCGGCGCATCGGGGCGCGCAATTAAGGTTTCCGGAGGCAAACGCTTAATCCGCTCCATCGCCAATAATAAATCGGCAATTGATTTTTTCTGTTTTTCCAAGGATTGCGTCAGGTTGGCTTTGTCGGTCTTGAGCTGCTCTAACCTTTGCTCCAACTCATAGGATTGTTTTTCCTGCTCCTGCACTTGTTCGGCTATCGCAATAATATTTTTTTTGAGGTTTTTTAGGTCAGATTCCAACAAAGTCGTTTTTTGTTTTAAATCTTTTTGTTGGGCCATATTCTCTTTAATCGATTGATCAATCTGGCTGCGTTGTTCATATTTTCGCGGTGGAATGGGTGGAGATCCTTCGGTTGAAGATTGGGCTGAAGATTGCGCTGCGGACCCTACTGCGGCAAGGGCCACCCCCCCGCCCAGCATAATAATCAAGACCGTAATGCGCAGATATCGCCGCATGCCGCCCACACTTACCCTTTTTCCCTTACCCTTTTCCCTCACGCTTCTGCCTCACCCTTCGCGGTGATACGGATGCCCCGCCGCAATCTGCTGAGCGCGATAAATTTGCTCCAACAACATCACGCGCACCATAATATGCGGCCAAGTTTGTTGACCGAAACTAAGCAGCAAATTGGCGCGATTTCTAACCTCTTCGGTAAATCCCTCGGCCCCGCCAATCAGGAAAGAAAACTTCCCCACACCGCTCGATTGAATCTTTTCCAATGTTTGGGCAAAATCAAGACTCCGCAGCCCGTCCCCGCGTTCATCCAATACGATCACAAAGGAGTCTTCATCCAATTTTTCCAAAATCAATCGTTGCTCATGATCCTGCTGAGCCTTGGACTCCGTGTATTTGCTCTCAATTTCAAACAATTTGACCGACCATTTGAGCCGCTTCAAATAATCTTCCTGAAGGTCAAACCACGGACCTTTTTTAATTTTTCCTACGGCGATCAAATCTATCTTGACCATTGCGATTACAGCCAACCTTTTTTCCTGAAGTAAATTTGCGGAACAATGGCACAGATTGCCATCAATGTTAGGGCGAACGGATATCCCATCACCCAATGAAGTTCAGGCATATGGGTGAAATTCATGCCGTAAATGCTGGACACAAGCGTTGCGGGCAAAAAGAAAATCGTGAAAATTGAGAAAATTTTGATGATCAAGTTTTGTTCGACATTGATCATACCGAGTGTTGCATCCAACTGAAATGTGATCTTATCCGACAAAAAAGCCGATTGGGTGATCAGGGCCTGCGCATCTGAACTCAACATATCAATGATCGAATTCTGGGCCGGTTCATTGTGCGTATATTGTTTAAAAAAGATCAACATACGGCTGATACTATGCAGGCTTTCATTGATCTTGGAATTCAAATCCGCGGCATTACCAAGGCTTTTCAACGTTGATTTCATCAATGAAGTTGTGTTTTTGACCTTTTTATCGAGGAAAATATCAGTTGCAAAAATCCCGTGTGAGAGTTCATCAAGCATCGTGACCACTTGTTCGGAATTATACGCGACACGTATAATCATTTCTTCAAAAAGTGCCTCCGCCAGATTGGCCGATGACTGAAATAAATAGGCTGATTTAAACAACCGCGCCCCCAAATTGCGAAAGGATGTCGGGTCAATATCATGGACAGTCAATAAAAAATCGGGGCCCAAAATAAATGTCACCGCCGCCGTATCGGGATAGGGCGTGCCCGATTTTGTAATGAGCGCAGCAGTCATATAGGCGATATTTTCCTCGGCATATAGCCTGTTCAACACATTATTTTTCCACACTTCTTTTTTGGATGGAATTTCAATGTTGTAATATTTTTGGACCATGTCCAATTCGGCCGCAGTGGGCGTAACCAGATCAACCCAGGCGACTCCGCTCGGAAAATCGCTCTCGCTCTGCGCTTCGATAAGCTCTGTCGTATTGCCGCGTCGGGAATAGATTTTGATCATGCGGCCTCTAACTGACTGAGGGCCTGAGATAGTTTCTTGAGTGTAACCTCGCTTTCCTCACGGCGCGATTTTTGCTCCTCAACAATCTCTTGCGGTGCATTTGCCACAAATTTTTCATCACCGAGTTTTTGATTAATGCGGTCGATATTGGCATTGAGTTTTTCAATTTCTTTGCGCAATCGCGCCCGCTCTTTATCCAGATCAATAATCTCGGCAATCGGCAAAATAATCGTGGCTTCATCGACAATGGTCTGGATTGATCCCTTGGGCGGCTGAACGATTTTATCAATCGAACTCAACCTTGCCATACGCTGGATAATCTCGCGATATTCTTCACATCGCGCCATCGTATCGGGATGGGCATCCTTCATCAACATGGCAATTTTTGCGCCCGCCGGCACATTCATATCGGCACGCACCGAACGAATTTCGGTGATCAACCTAATCAACCATCCAATTTCCGCCACCGCGCCCGCATTGTTCAATGCCGCATCATAATTCGGCCAGGATTGAGCCATCACCAAGCTTCCCGCCGCACGCGGTGCAATTTTCGCATATAATTCTTCGGTAATAAACGGCATAAACGGATTGAGCAGGATAAGAATTTGATCAAGCACCCATCCGGTTGTGGCCCGCGTTTCATCCTTCATCGCGGCATCTTCATTTTGATCAGACAGCAACGGTTTGGTAAACTCCAAATACCAATCACAAAACGTGCCCCAAACAAATTGATAAATCGCCAGTGCCGCATCATTGAAACGATATTCGGCCATGTTTTGATCAATTGATTTTTGCGTTTCCAAGACTTGTGAAATAATCCATTGATTGATGGTGCCACGCACGCTCAACGGGTTGAAATCCGTTTGAGGCAAGCATTCATTCATCACGCAATATCGTGTGGCATTCCAAATTTTGGTGGCGAAATTGCGATATCCTTCGATTCGTTCATCTGAGAGTCGAATATCGCGCCCCTGAGCCGCCATGGAAATCAAGCAAAAGCGTAGTGAATCGGTACCGTATTTGGCGATGATATCGAGCGGATCAATCACATTGCCCTTGGATTTCGACATTTTCTGGCCCTTGGCATCGCGCACCAGCGCATGAAGATAAACCGTGTGAAACGGCACATCCTTCATAAAATGCAGCCCCATCATCATCATGCGGGCAACCCAGAAAAACAGAATATCAAAACCGGTAATGAGCAAGGAACCGGGATAATAAGCTTTTAAATCCACCGTTTTTTCGGGCCACCCCAGCGTTGAAAACGGCCAAAGCGCGGATGAAAACCAGGTATCGAGCACATCTTCATCACGGCGTAATTTGGCCCCCACGCCCGCCTGCGCCTGCGCTTCTGCTTCGGTTTCCGCCACATAGACCACACCGTCCTCGTCATACCATGCGGGGATTTGATGCCCCCACCACAACTGACGCGATATGCACCATGGCTGAATGTTATTGAGCCATTCAAAATACGTGTTCTTCCAATTATCGGGAACAAATTTAGTGCGCCCGTCCTCCACCGCCCTGATCGCGGGTTCGGCCAAAGTCTTGGCATCGCAATACCATTGCACAGTCAAAAACGGTTCAATCACCACATCGGACCGATCACCATAGGGCACCGTGTGCGTGATATCTTCGATTTTTTCCAGCAAATCAAGTGCTTCTAACTCATTCAACACTTTTTTGCGTGCATCGAAACGATCAAGCCCTTGATATTCCTCCGGCACCTTATCATTCATACGGGCGTGAATATCCATGATGTTGATCATCTCAAGCCCATGACGGCGGCCGATTTCAAAGTCATTAAAATCATGCGCGGGCGTTACCTTCATGGCACCGGTCCCTAATTCCGGGTCCACATATTCATCGCCAATAATTTTAATCAACCGCCCCACCAACGGCAACACCGCAAATTTGCCAATCAAATCCTTATACCGCTCATCATCCGGATGAACCACAACTGCTGAATCCCCCAACATTGTCTCGGGCCGCGTGGTGGCGATGGTGATGAAACGCTCCTGATCGCCTTCAATCGGGTAACGAATATACCACATATGCCCCTTGACTTCCTTGGCCACAACCTCGAGATCAGACACAGCCGTCAAGAGCTTCGGGTCCCAATTCACCAAACGGTTATCGCGGTAAATCAACCCCTCACGATACAGCTCAACAAACACCTTGCGCACCGCGCGATTGAGCCCTTCATCCATCGTGAAACGCTCCCTGCTCCAATCAAGCGAAGCCCCCAATTTGCGCAATTGCGATGTAATCGTGCCGCCTGATTGCCCCTTCCATTCCCATACTTTTTCCACAAAGGCCGCACGGCCCATTTCACGGCGTGATGGCAGCTTTTCCGCCGCCAATTTCCGCTCCACCACCATCTGTGTGGCAATCCCCGCGTGATCAGTCCCGGGCAGCCAAAGCGCATCCCGCCCCTTCATGCGATGGTAACGCGTGACCAAATCTTGCAACGTCATCGTAAACGCATGCCCGATATGGAGCGACCCGGTCACATTGGGCGGCGGAATCATAATCGCGAACGGGTCCTTCCCACTCGCGGGATCGGCCTGAAAAACGCCCGATTCCTCCCAAATCTTATAGTGCTTTTGCTCTATTTCTTTATGATCAAAAATTTTATCTAACATCATTTAACCCTATCTAAACCTTAGATTTTTTACATCAAGATTCTCCGCTTCACAACACTAAAAGCGTATAAATTGCTCTAACTTACTTGATAGGCAAAATTTATATCAAATTTTAATTATTTTTCATAAAAAAATAACTAGGCTTATGTATTATTGTTACATGGTTAAACGTTAATAGTAACATTAAATACAAAGGAGAGCAGTATGGGAATAGGAGTAGAACCTAGATCAACAGGCAAGACAGACGCGGCAGTAGATAGAAGAGCTTACCCTACGCCATCACCAACAACGGCGAAATCAGAGGCCGCGGCAGACGGACGACCTAAGCCCTCCTTTGGGGATGCCGTTAGCGACGTTGTTACGGAAGTAAGGTGGGCTGTTAAAAACAACCCTTCCGGGCCCGCCAGAGACCCTCATGCAGATTATGGCAATGGTTGATGTTCAACGTTGATATTCAATAAATATAAATTAGGGCTGATTGCAGCCCTTTTTTATTTCTAAATGCCCTGAAATATCGTAGTGTGATGTAATTTCCAAAGATTGGGCACTGCGATGTTTAAAAATACTATTCTTAAGTTTTTTTTACAGCTATTTACTGCGGCTTTAATTATAGTTTCTTCACAATCTCAAGCCGCTACGCAGTCGCCCGATTCGACCTTTGATAAGGTCATGGACTCTGGCGTGCTCAAATGCGGATACTATGTGTTTCCCCCACTGCTTTACAAGGACCCCAATAGCGGCAAAATGTCTGGAATATTTGTGGATGTGATGAATTCCATCGCGGAAAAAACCAATATCAAGATTGAATGGAGTGAAGAAGTTACCTTTGGAAATTGGGGGGTTGCCCTTCAAAGCAACCGCATTGATGCTGTGTGTACATCTCCATGGCCTGACCTTCCCATGGCACGCGTTGCCTTGTTTACAGACCCGCTGTTCTTTTCGGGGATGTACCCGTTTGTCAGGGAAAATGACGAACGATTTAAGGGCAAAATCACGCTGGAAATGATCAACAGCAAGGATATTATTTACCTCTCGCAAGAGGGAAATTTAAGCTATAACCTTGGTAAACAATTATTCCCCAACGCGCAATCCTATGTCCTCGGCCCCGAAGCAGATACCTCACTATTTGCAAGCTCCATCGTAAGCAAAAAAGCCGATGTAGCCCTGAGTGATAGCAATTTAGTCAATCAGTGGAATAAAAATAATTCGGATAAAATTAAACTCCTCACTACGCTTCCCCCGGTTAAGGTTCAACAATATCCCCTGGCGGTTCGAAAGGGTGATTATACATTGTTAAACTTCCTGAATTTGGCCATTCACGAAATGCAATATGACGGCGAAATGGACCGCATTTTGAAAAAATGGGAACCTGAGCCGGGAAAAACATTTTTACGGGTGAATGACCCTTATAAAAACCCTTACTAATTCAAAAACTTTATAAAATTGACACTGTAATCTTGGCACTCACTTTACCCGACTTTTCGTTTGAGCAAATATATCACGCCAACCATTTGGTCATCGGTGTGGATGAAGTCGGGCGCGGGCCGCTGGCGGGGCCGGTGGTGGCGGCGGCGGTGATGATTGCCCCATTACACTATGGCCTCGATTTATGGTCCGAAGTCAATGACAGTAAGAAAATCTCCGCCCAAAAACGCGCGCATTTATTTAATCTGATTCAAACACATTCCTCCTATGGAATAGGGGTTTGCAGCGTGGAGGAAATTGATAAAATCAATATCCTGAATGCCAGTTTTCTGGCGATGAAACGGGCTATTTCCGCACTTCTCCAATCCCTTCAAACCTACCCCACCCCATCCACTCTCCCGCCCTATATTTTGATTGATGGTAAGTTAAAGCCCAAGCATTGGGATTGGCCCTCCACCGCGATTATCAAGGGCGACACGAAATCCGTGTCCATCGCTGCGGCCTCTATTTTAGCCAAAGTCACGCGCGACCGTATGATGGAACATTATGCCCGTGACTATCCTGCCTATGGGTGGGATCAAAACGCCGGATACGGCACGCCGCATCACCTATGTGCCCTCACAAGCCACGGCATCACCCGCCATCATCGCCGCAGCTTCGCACCAATCCGCAATCTGATCAACACACCGTTCAAGAATGGATGCGCGGCATAAATTTTATTGGACCTGGGGGGGATAGTTTGATATTGAAACACCCATGCCTTTGCCCCCCTCACATTCTTCTTCTCGCGCCCCTTCTCGCGCCAATGTACGCACGCCTTCCCGGACGGCTTCGGGCCGCGTGTTATTGAGTGTTCAGGATGCCTTGATCAGCTATGGCGGCGCGCCTTTATTTGAAAACCTCACCTTTCATATCCAAGAGGGCGACCGCACTTGTCTCGTGGGCAAAAACGGCGCGGGCAAAAGCACATTGATGAATATCATCCGCGGATTGAAGGAATTAGATCAGGGCGAGCGGTGGATTTTTCCCGGCACCACGATTGGTTATTTGCAACAGGATGTCAAATTCAAACCAAACCAAAGCGTGAAAGACTTTATCCTTGAGGATTTGAGCGATGAAAACAAATCCGATGCCTTTACCTATCGTATGGAGATGATGGCCGAACCGTTGCAAATCAAGCTTGAGGATCGCATGGATGCCCTTTCAGGCGGGCAAATGCGCCGCGCGGCCCTCGCCCGGGCGTTGGTTGAAGAACCGGATATTTTGTTGCTGGATGAACCCACCAACCACCTTGATCTCGATGTCATTTTGTGGTTGGAGATTTACCTCAAATCCTATCGCGGTGCGTTTTTATGCATCAGCCACGACCGAAAATTCCTGGCCAATATTTCCGACAAAGTTTTCTGGCTCGACCGCGGTAATCTGCGCGTTTGCCCCAAAGGATACGCGCAGTTTGATGAGTGGTCCACCCAGCTTTTGGAGCAGGAAGAGCGTGAGCTGAAAAACCGCGAAAAAATTGTGGAAATGGAGCAAAACTGGGCCGCACGCGGGGTGCGTGGGCGATTAAAACGCAATGTGCGGCGGCTTGAACTGATGAAACAGGCCCGCGATCAACTGCGCGCCGATAAATCATCTTTTTTTAAAATGATGGCGAAAATTGATATTGAACCGGGCGATGTTGAAACCTCCTCTAAAATCGTGGCCGAGTTTATTAAGGTCCATAAATCCTTTGAAAATAAAAGGATTTTGGATGATTTTTCCTTACGGATTTTGCGCGGGGATCGCATTGGCATTTTGGGGAAAAACGGGTCCGGCAAATCGACGTTTCTGAAGCTGTTGATCGGGGAATTAACGGCGGATGGCGGTAAAGTCAAACGCAACCGCGATATTGAATTTTCTTATTTTGATCAAACGCGCAAGGACCTGAAACCCGATGAATCCTTATGGCGAAATTTGGTTCCAACCGGCGGCGATTACATCACCGTGATGGGCAAAACCCGCCATGTATGCGGGTATTTGAAGGATTTTTTGTTTGATCCCGCTGATGCGCGCAACCCTGTTTCCACCCTCTCAGGCGGGCAAAAGAACCGGCTTTTGCTGGCGAAAATTTTGGCCGATCCGAAATCATTTTTAATCCTTGATGAACCGACCAATGATCTGGATATGGATACGTTGGATGTGCTGGAGGAAATCCTCGCGGCCTATCGCGGTACCCTGATAATTGTGAGTCACGACCGTGATTTTCTCGATCAAACCGTCACAAAAATTTTGGCATTTGAAGGCGATGGCCGAATTGAAGGCCATATTGGCGGCTATAGCGATTATCTTGCGGCGCGGGGTAAACAATCCCCGAAACCACAAGCTCTTGAGACTTCAAAACCCAAAGATGGGCCCCCTTCCCTTTCACCTTCAGACCTTAATAACAAAGAGCAAAATAAGGAGCGCGGCAATCAAAAAATTTCCTATAAATTGCGGTATGAGCATGAACAACTGCCCCATAAAATCAGTGAATTAGAGGAAAAAATCGCGGGGTTGTTGGCACAATTATCCGATGCTGATTTTTATCAAAAATCACCCGATGAGTTTCATCGCGCGAGCCTAGAGCTCGACTCCGCACGGGAACAACTCAGTAATTACGAAAACCGATGGCTGGAGCTAGAGGATTTGATAAATTCATAAATATAAAAATCTACAAATTGTTTCACGCGAAACATTATATGAACAAAAAAGCATTGTAAAATTTATGACAATAATGCGAGTTGCAGATATTGGTCTGAGGTGAGGTCCTCAGCGCGGAGGGTTGAGTCAATGCCGGACTTTTCTAAAGCAGCCGCATAACCCGACAATGAACCGCGAATCATCTTGCGACGCTGGCCGAATGCGGATTGCAAAATTTGCTCCATCGTTTCAAATTTCGGTTGCGGCGCGGTGAGGATCCGCGGTTTAAAATGGACGATGGTGGAACTGACCTTGGGCGGCGGGGTGAAGGCCGATGGCGGCAGATCAAATAATTTTTTAATCTCACACAGCCATTGCGCCATCACGCTGAGTCGCCCATAGTCTTTGGTGCCGGGCTTAGCGGTGATCCGCTCCGCCACTTCCTTTTGAAACATCAGTGAGAAAAATTGATAACTCGCCGCATTTTCATGCAGCGTGCGCAACCAACGCAGCAGCAGCGGCACACTGATATTATACGGCAAATTGGCAATAATCGCCCGCGGGGTCGGCACCAGATCACAAGGATCGAGCGTGAGCGCATCTTGGGCAATAATATCCAATCGCCCCCCGTAATGGGTTTTGAGGGCTTCGAGTGCCGCCACCGCGCGCGGATCAAACTCCACCGCCACGATCTTTTGCGCCGGGGAATTTAAAAGCGCGCGCGTTAATCCCCCCGGACCCGGGCCAATTTCAATGATATTGAGGGGGGGCGTCACGCCCGACAGCCGCACGATTTTTTCGGTGATATTCAGGTCAAGCAGGAAATTCTGGCCCAACGATTTTTCGGCCCGCAAGCCATGCGCCCGAATCACATCGCGCAAAGGGGGGAGAGCCAGGCCCCGGTCCGAATTATCATCCGCCATTATAAACGTTTTTCAATAAAGGATTGCGCCATTAAATCCTGCATATATTTCCGTTGCGCGCGGTCGAGCCGTTGGGTGCCGATGCGTTGCATCACTTCCTCACGCTTGGGCAACGACTCAGTTGTAATTTTGCGCTTATCAATCAGGTAAAGAATATAATATCCACCCTGGGTTTCAATCGGGGCCGAGATGGATTTGACCGCCATTTTGGTCAGCGCCGCGTTGAGTTCCGCAGGAATATCCCCTTCATAAACCCATCCTACCATGCCTCCTTGCTCGGCTCCCGCACTTTGGGAAAATTGCCGCGCCACCTTGGGGAACGCATCGGGCGTTTGTTGAAGTTGCAGAGACAATTTATCGGCCAGCCCCTTAATATCCCCGCGATACTTGCTCAGATTTCCGCTTTTATCCAATGACTTATCCATCAACGGCAAGAAAATCTGCGCGATTTTATATTGATCATGACCAAGATTGAGTTTCATGATTCCGAGTTCAGAGTCAATATCGGCCTCGCTCACCTCGACTCTCGGTCTAATTTTTTTCTGGATCAGCTTGCCCCAACCGATTTGCGCCGCAATCTGGCTTTTCATTGTGGCGATGTTGATTCCGCGTTGCGCCAATCCCTGTTTAAAGGTTGCAACCGGAATATTATTTTGCTGGGCGATCATCGCAAAGCCGTTTTCGACATCCTTGTCATCCACCGTAATTTTATATTTTTTTGATTCTTGGGATTTAATTTGTTCGTCAATGAGCATATCAAGCACCTGTGGCGCAAGCTTAGCCTTCAGTTCTGCGCTGGGCGGCAAACCGGTTGAAAGCGCGATCAGATCAATCCGCGCATTTAAATCCGATTTGGTAATGACCGATTGATTAACCACCGCGGCGATGCTTTCCGACCCGGCCGCAACTGCGGTGGGCAAGCAAGACAAGGCCATCACACCACCCATAAAAACGGCGATGCACAGCCTTAAAAAACCAGACATGATGTTCGGTAAAGAATATTTAGTCTTCATATTTTTTCCTAAGATTATCCAGCTCAGGCAGATCAATCATTTTATCCACCAACTCAGTTTTAATTTTACGATAGGTTTCATCATTTTTAGCAATTAACAGGCCCCTGTTCCAATCGGAAAATTTTGGGTCCTGATCATACCAATTTTTAACAATGAATCCGCGATCACGCAACATGGGATGAAACATAATATGATCCCACGGAAAGGTGAGATAAAAAATTAGAAAATCAAGATCGCCTTTTAAAAGTTTATAAAGGCAGACAATGCTGGGGTCACTCCCCCGCTCAAGCGTAACACCGATATGATTAATTAATTCAAGAACGGCAGGAATTTTAGAAATCTTTAATCCCATAAAGCCATGCGCAGGTTGTGTACACGGAGCCACAGGACCATCAAAGTTCCGCCCATTTTCGCGAATGCCTGTGGCATCGCTATAGGTCAGCAGCTTGTCCTCAATCACATTATAAGTCCATCCGGCCAAAACTTTTGAGTCCTTCACCAATGCCAGCATCGGGCCAAAACCGCCCTGCCCGCCTACAAAATTGTTCGTTCCGTCAATTGGGTCCAATACCCAAATATAGGCATCAGAATTGTCAAAAATATTGAGAAGGGAGCGATTGAGGGCATAACTTTCCTCCCCTACAAAACCGCTATCGGGGATAAGCGGCTGGAGCTTTTCTCTCAAAAAAATTTCAGCTTCACGATCCGCGATAGAGACGGGATCAAGCTCACTTTCCTTATACCCCACCTGCCCTTCCTGAAGATTTTTATAATAGGGCATGATGTGTTTAGCGGCAGCCTCTTTTATCAGCGCAGAGACCGTATCAATAAAGTTTTGATCAATTAAACGTGTCGTCATGAAGTTTCCATTCCTATCTCGGTTATGAGAATAACCGGTATTTACAGCCGCATGGATCATTATTATTTACGGTACACATAGCGCGTGAGGTAATCGGGCAAAATCACATCAACCGAAGTCGGGTCAATGCCTAAATCTCTGAATGACAGCGCATGAGCAGTGACAATATTATCGGTTTGCATTGATGTGATTTGATCATTGGTGATGGGCGGTGTGGGAAGAATCCCCAGAAAAAACGCCTTAATTCGCATGAGCCAGATCGGCACGCTCAACAGGCAATTTTTACGTCCCGTGACATCATTAATTTTCACATAGATATCCTTAAGAGTCATCACATCCGGCCCACCGAGCTCGTAAATTTTTCCCATTGTGCGCGCATCTTCGCCACATCTCACGACTGCGCGCGCAACATCCGCAACATAAACGGGTTGGAACTTCGATTTTCCCCCGCCGATCAACGGTAACACATGCACAATGTTGGCCAGGGCCGCAAATTTATTAAAAAATTGATCCTCAACCCCAAAGACCACGGACGGACGCAAGATGGTGGCCTGTGGGAAATGCGCCGTGACGGCGTGTTCACCTGATAATTTGCTCACGGCATATTCCGAAGCCGCCCGGTCCACCGCCAATGCGGAGATATGGATGAAACGGGGGATATTCAGCGCAGCACAACCCCGCGCCATCCAATTCGGCAGGTCAGTGTGGATATGGCTGAAATGATTCGATTTACGTTCAAATAAAATGCCCACGGCATTGATCACAACATCCGATCCGCGAATCACATCGCGGATTTCCATTTCATTGCGATAGGCACAAAACACCGGCACAATTTGGCCCACATCACCATATTGTCGCAGAAAATAAGCCGATTGCGGGTTGCGCGTGGCCACCCGAATACGCGCCCCGGCCTTCGCCAGTTCCGCCACAATATACCTGCCCACAAAGCCGGTGCCGCCAAAAATTGTGACGATTTGATCTTTTAAAACTGATTGAGGATAAAAAACCATTTTGTTTATATTCTCCTTGGCTTATGATGTGTGCCACTATAATCATGCTAAGCATAATAAAAAAGACTATATTTGATTGAAAGCTTTTATTTTTATCGAGGTTAATTTATGAGCGACATCATCCGCAAACGTCAGACAAAAATCCTTGCAACGCTTGGCCCCGCTTCGAATACACCGGAAATGATCCGCAAATTATTTGACTGCGGCGTGGATGCCTTCCGGCTCAATTTTTCGCATGGCGAGCACAAAGACCACCAAGCGCGTGTGGAGATGATTCGCGCCATCGAACGCGAAACCGGCCGCCCGATTGCAATTGTGGCGGATATGCAGGGGCCAAAACTGCGCGTGGGGAAATTTAAGGACGGCAAAATCGCCCTGAGCGTGGGGCAACGCATTCGCCTTGATCTCGACCCGACTTTGGGCGATGAAACCCGGGTTAACCTCCCCCATCCGGAGGTGATCAACAGCATGACCATCGGCTCTCATATTCTGCTTGATGACGGCAAGGTGCGCATGGAAATTGTGGAACGCGGGGACGGATTTTTGATCGGCGAGATTAAGGCGGGGCGGACGCTGTCCAACAATAAGGGATTTAACGTGCCGGGGGTGATTCTCCCGATTGCCGCTCTCACACCCAAGGACCGCGTGGATCTTGAGGCCGCGCTCAATATGGGCGTTGACTGGATTGCGCAATCCTTCGTGCAAAAACCCGATGATATTCGTGAAGCCAAAAAATTGATCGCCGGTCGGGCGGCGTTGATGATCAAGCTCGAAAAGCCTTCGGCGCTCACCTATCTGGACCAGATGATCGCCCTGGCGGATGCCGTAATGCTGGCGCGCGGGGATTTGGGCGTGGAGATTCCACCCGAAGAAGTGCCCGTTGTACAAAAACGTGTGGTGCGGGCCGTGCGCTTTGCCGGTAAGCCGATTGTGGTGGCGACACAGATGCTCGAATCAATGATCGAAAGCCCCTCCCCTACCCGCGCCGAAGCCAATGATGTGGCCACAGCCGTGTTTGACGGGACGGACGCCGTGATGCTTTCGGCCGAAACCGCTGCGGGCCAATATCCGCTTGAAGCCGTGCAAATCATGGACCGAATCTGCCAACGTGTGGAAAAGGATGATCTGTACCGCTCTATCATGAACGCAGATCACCCGATTGCCCGCGCCAATGATACATCAGACGCCATCACCATCGCCGCCGATCAGGTCGCCAAGGATATTGATGCCAGCTGTATTGTGACCTATACCACATCGGGCGGCACAGCCCTGCGCGCGGTGCGGTTGCGCCCGCCGATGCGTGTTGTCTGCATGACGCAAAACATGTCCACCGCACGACGATTGAGCCTGTCCTATGGCGTTTTGGGGTTAAAAATTGACACGATCACCACCTTTGGCGATGCCGTGAAAGTGGCGCAAACCATGATCGGCCAGGAAAAAATCGCCCAAAAAGGCGACCGATTCGTGATGACCGCCGGCGTGCCGTTCGAAACTCCGGGGTCCACCAACATCCTCCGCGTGGCGTTTGTGGAATAATCTAGCGTTATCGGTACGGATGGCGTATACAGAACTTGTTGTTTTAAAAGGTTCTGTATCATGTCAAATGTTAGTTCTGGCAATCTTTGTCTTACGCCCACCCCCCTTCTCGCAAGTGCTGAGGAGATTATTCTTGAGGCCCGCGCGGGGCGCATGTTTATTTTGGTCGATGACGAAGACCGCGAAAACGAAGGCGATTTGATTATTCCCGCACAAATGGCCACGCCTGATGCTATCGCCTTTATGGCCCGTGAAGGGCGCGGATTAATCTGTCTGGCGATGGATGGCGCGATGATTGATCGCTTGGCGCTGCCGATGATGGGGCAACAACAATCGCGCATGCAAACGGCATTTACCGTTTCAATCGAAGCCCGCGAAGGGGTCACCACCGGCATTTCTGCGGCGGATCGCGCCCGCACGATCGAGGTTGCCATTGCCCCCGATGCACGCCCGTATGATTTGGTGTCACCCGGCCACGTATTTCCGCTCCGCGCTAGGGAGGGCGGCGTGTTGGTCCGCGCAGGACATACCGAAGCGGCGGTGGATGTCGCAAGGGCCGCCGGCCTAAGCCCCGCCGGGGTAATTTGTGAAATCATGAAGGATGACGGCACCATGGCGCGGCTCACGGATCTATTACCCTTTGCCGCGCGCCATCGGCTCAAAATCGGTACCATTGCCGATTTAATTGCTTATCGCCGCAGCCAGGAAATATTGATTGAGGAAATCGCCGATCATCCGGACTTTACCTCGCAATGGGGGCCTTGTCATATGCGGGTTTTTCGCAATCGTTTGGATGGGTGCGAGCATATCGCCCTGATCTTTGGGGATACGGATTTGGGCTCCTCCCACGCCTCCACATCCCATCCCGCGTCCGCCCCCACACCCGCATCTATCCCCGTGGCGGTGCGAGTTCATGTTGAAAATACCCTCAATGATATGCTGGGCGGGAATGCGGAGATGATTAACCGCGCTGTCCTCAAACTCAAATCCCATGTTACAACAGGTGGGCGGGCGGTTTTCGTCCTGATTCGCGATCAAAACAAATCAGCATTTCCGAACCCCACCGCCGCCGTTCCGGAATATGGTATCGGATCACAAATCCTGTCGATGATCGGCGTACAGGATATGATCGTGCTCACCAACCATCCCGAACACATGACGGGCGCCAAGGGGCTTGAGGCCTATGGGCTGCGCATCCGCTCATTTGAAAAGCTATAATTATTTACATGCACCATTATCATAATTGCATCCGGCATTGGTGCAAACCGTACTGCCGGCCACCACCAATTTATTGCAAGTTCCACCGGCATCGGATTTCGTCCCCACTATGCTGGTAAAGAGGTTCATGGGATCTCTAGTCCCACCAATACCACCAGCAGTAATGTTGTTCATTATTCTCAGAGCCGCCCACACAGTGCCAGTCCCGCTACAAGCTCTAGGAAACAGCCTCGTCTCTAAAGCTCCTTGTTGTGAGAGGCTTAAGAAGTCTGTTACCTCCAAATTTTTACATTTAGCAGCCATCCATAACTGATCCATATTACTACAATCGGAAGGATTAGGAGCTGCCGCAAATCCTAGACTACCACCGCCCAGTCCATGATTAAAAGAAGCAGTCAGATAATCTACTGCTTTTTGTTTGGTGTCGGTTAAACCGCTTTGATTATCTGCCGTGAAGGATTGTCCCATCACATCAAGCCAAGCCTTATAACATCCCAAAGCCAAGACACTGTCCGGCTTCCAGATCATTCTTTGGTTGGTCATGACCTCGCGTTGCGCTTCCATCGCAGCGCGAGCCTTAAGACTTTGCATATACACAGGGTCGCAGGCTAAATCAGTGACTACGCCTGTTGAGTATGCAGGCCCCCCCATAACCATAAGTGCACCGAGAAAGCTTGCTAGAACAGACTTCTTAATGCCATTAACCAATCTCATACCTAATCTCCGTTCCCGCCTTAAGCCCATATTTGGTTTTAATTTATCAAAATAGAATACTCTATTCTATAGTTTACCCCAAAAGCTGCGTCATTGGCAAAAGAAAGATGCAATGGGGATGTTTTTTAGCAAGATTTGCACCCAACGCCACTGAACGACACGCAATCCTATGCTATTCCTCTAGGTCAATATCCAAGATTGACATGTTGAAATCATAGGACACCTCGCCCTCATCATTATCCTTATAAATCGTGCCAATGGCTTCACCGTTCAGGTAAACCTCGACCGAATCCGCCACTTTGCGCTCCCGCACCGTGATGGACGGGTTGCCGAATTTCTTTTGCAGATAGGCCTGCAGCTTAGAAATATCATCCTTGTTCAAATTCATTTTTGCTTATCTCCACTTATTTTACTTATTTTAAAGTCCAAAAATCAGGTTAAATTGCGCCCATCAGATTACGATCGTAACGGCGCAGCATATCCGATACGTCATCCTCGGTAAATTCAAAAACGCGGGCCAATTCCTCAATCATAACTTCGCGTAGTAATTGCTCCAAATCTTCGCCGGTTTCACACCATAAATCCAAAACCGGGCGACGATAAAGTGTGAGCGAGGATTCATCATTGGCAATTTTTTTCTCAATGCCCGGGGCAATTTCCCGCCCCGAATGATAGAGCGCGAGCAGTTCATAAGGCGACCCCAATTCCATATCCTGTTCCACCGTTTCATCAGGAAATTCTTCGATACAAATATCAAGATCATCGCATTTCCCCTCCATTTCATAGGGGAGCGACGCCATGATCTGCCGCGCCAGCCCGTCCAGATCATCCGCAGACGGGGCAGAGGTAAAATTCATGACGATTTCTTGTTTGGATGCCGCACGCACACTCATGAACTGGTCCTTACGTTCGTTTGAACGCTTGCAATATCATATGATGGAATCAATGGAACTCATCATAGCAAAATTTTTGCCAATACAAAAGCCACTCCCGAAATTTGTTGTGAATAAGTGCAGATTCAAGTCCGAACCCCGTATCAAGTGCGGGCTTACGAAATGTGAGGGGGGAAGGTATTCCAAGTATAGAGCACAAAAAATCAGCGATTATATCTTGGCTTGCTTGACGGGGAGCGGGCGGGTTGTGCGGGCGGCGCATCGTCCTCCTCATCATCCAGCAAGCTTTTATCATTTTCAAATAATAGTGAGCGGATAAAGCCCGGGGCCAAGACGGAGAGTGGATTAATAAATGTTTGCGGGTTATCGGCATCGCCCTTCATGCTATAGGTGGCGGCGATAAGCCCGCCGCTGCTCCCACCCAGAAACTTACCCAAAACAGGAACCTTGGCCACAAGGCTGTTAATTTCGGAAACGGGGACCACTGTACCGCCCAAATCTATGGTTTTGCGCGTTTGGTTGATGGTGCCTTCAAAGCTCAGCCCGATGGAAGCGCCCGCGGTGCGCCCATTTTTAAACACAAAGATTTTATTGCCGCGATCTTGTTTCCACATAAATTCGCTGCGCAATTTCGAAAATTCAATGCCTTTGTTCTGGAGCAATTCGCTCAACCCCGACAGTGAAAATAAATTGATAAATTTAGCCAGAATCGGCGCCCGCACGATTGCAAATTTGGTAATTTCCGCCCGCCCCGCGATATCGTTCACCCCGCCGCCCTTGATTTGACGTCCTTTGATCATAAGGTTGCCGCCCACCATATTATCATAAACCCCAAAGATTTTAAGGGTCTCACCGGCATTGTCGGAACTCATCGACAGCTCCATACGCCCGTTTTTTGCCCCCGGTTTTAACTGAATGCTCACACGCCCCTTTGACACTTCACCGGTGAGATCAAGGTAGGTCAGATCGCCGGATTGATTGGTTTTAACCTTGATGGACGGGTTGGAGAGATAATGCGCCCCCCCCGCGCCCCCCTTGGACGAGTCCGTATAAACTCGCGATGTTTTTAAATTGACATCGTAAATTGGTTGATTAGTGGGTGAAGGAGCGGATTTTTGAGAGTTTTTCGGCCCCGCGGAGCTTTGACCGTTGAGAATATGGCTGGCATCAAAGGCGGCGCCGGTGACACTAATTTGATATTGATTTTTGCCAATGGCCGTGAGCATCATGGCAAAATCATGATAAGTCCCCAATTTTATTTTTTGAAATTGCGCCGATTTTACGCCCCACGCACCGCCAACCTGACCAAAACTCAAATCCCCACTCGCGGTCACATCATCGCCGATATTAAGGGTTAAATCACTGATTTTTTGCGGCTTATGAGCCCTGATAGACACATTCCCCTTGGCCGTACCCGTAAGGCCGCGAGGTTTGGAGTACCCCAAACTCGTGAGGTAAAAATCCGCATTTTTAAGATCGGCCGTAAAGCTTAAATCGGCATCGCCGTCCTTAATTTGCTGATATTCCACATCAACCGGGAAACTCCCCGCCACAAAATCGCTCAGGTCGATCCCCAATTTTTGCCGCAAAGACTCATCCAAATCAATGTGAGCCTCAATTTTATTCACATACGGGGATGCTGAAGGCGATGTTGAAGGGGTAGAGGAGTGATCGAGATATTCCTGATATTTAAGGTCAATGGCGCGCCCCTCAATCGCACCTTTTCCGCTCACGGTGATCATTTTTTCATCGAGTTTGAGCATGTATGGACCGCCGCTCAAATCCAGTCCCTGCGCGATTTTGGGCAGGGTAACCTGATTGAGCTGCGCCGACACATTCACCTTCACCTGATCGGTTTCAATATGTTTGGCGGCGGGAAATTTTACATTGGCGGTGATCGTCGCACTGCCCTTAATTGTCGCGGGATCAAGACCCAATTTCGATGCCATATTGATCGGTTCACCGTTAATATAGCGTATGGCAGAGGCCAGCGGACCGGTGAGTGCCGCATCAATTGTGACCTCGCCAATCTTCACGGGATGAGTCAAATGCGTGATCGTGACCTTGCCTTGCTTGACCGCCAATTGGTCAATGCGCCCGCCGTTAATGTCAATGGTGAGGATATCGTCTTTTAACTGCGCACGGCCTTGCCCCCCCTCCACGGGGATCATCGGCGCGTTGTAATCGGCGTGGAGGCCACTGTAATCAAAGCTGCCTTCAATTTTTTCCGTGTCAAGCGCAGACAAATTTTTAAGCGGCAGCGGAATAAAAATCACAAGATTTTTAAACTCCGCCCCTTTGAGCTTATTGGTGAGCCATTCCGCCGCCAACCCGTCGCGATACTGCATCGGCCAAAGCAATTGAATATCGCGTAACTTTAGGGCGGGAATTTTAATCTCTAGCGGGAGGATATTTTGGGCCTGCTGATTTTGGTCGGGATCTTGATTCAAATTCTCATTTACCCTTGTACCCGAAGCCTGATCATCCGCGCGGCGAGAGAGGGTAAAATTCACCTGTTCATTGTTGATTTTGATATGGGAGTCTTGAGCTTCGAGAATATTATGATCGGCATCATAGCGAATATTGAGCGCAAGGTCGGAAAACACCACCGACTCACCAAATACGCCCGCCACCGCCAATTTTTCAATCGAGCCATCTGTGGCCGCAGTTTGAGTATTTTGAACGCTTTGGGGATTTTGTGCGTTTTCAGGATTTTGAGTCTCCCGCTCCCCTTCCCCCTGTTCTCCACCTTGATCATCCCCCTCACGGTCCTCTTGAGAGGATAATTTCGCCCGCAAAGTTTTCACGCGCCAATTGCGGTCCAAAGCGGCAGATATATGACCATTGAGCACGGCCTGAATATGCGCCAATTCGGGGTAATCGGTCAGAATTTTTCCGACAACCGAACTATCCATATGCCGAAAATACGCCGAAAAAAGATAATTTCCCGCGTCATCTGCTTGATTTTCCGGTGCTTGATTTCCCAGCACTTGATTTTCACGTGCTTGAGCTTGCGAATCTTGCGTCAAAGAATCTTGCGTCAAAGAACTTTGTGCGGACGAGTCTTGTGCGGACGAGTCTTGTGCCGAAGACTCCTTGATCACTTTGCCGTTATTCTCACGAAATTTTATAACTAAGCTTGAGGTATAAATTGGCTGAGTACTCTCCTGAGATTTGCCCGCCCCTAAACGTGACTCTAAACCTGCCCCTAAGCTAGACTCTATATCCGCCGAATGTAAGAGCCGATAATCCGTCACCAAATCAAAGCTATGCGGCGTGCGTTTGATTTTTAGGTGAATGTCAGAAAATGCCAGCCCAACGGCCCCGTTTTCATCCGCAATCGTGACCTTGGCACCCTTCAATTCCACCTTTTTTAGATGGGACAGCATGGACCCGCCCTTGGCAGCCTTGAGGTTATGGCCCTCAAACAACCCCGCCCCGATTTGCGCCAAATCAGGCAACGGCGTGTCATCCGTGGGTTTGGCTTCTTCGATCTTGGTCGCACGATTGGTGGGCAGCAGAGATAATTGCCCGTTTTTAACGCGCTTGAGCGTCAGGTCAATTCCATCCATCTCTATGGCTTCCGGCCGCACCAACGCAATCAAAAGCGGGGTTTTGGCCAACTTGATTTCAAGGGAGCGGAGCGTGAGAACAGAGTCTTGCTGATCCTCTAAAGCCACATCATGAATATCAACCACCACCGGCCCTTGTAAATCGGGCCAGGCTGCGGTCATTTCGCCCACTTTTAATGTCACACCCCGCGCGGTGAGATCATCAAAACTCTCTCCGCTATCGGCTAAGCGCGGCAAAAGATTTTCAATGAGTGTTTCGCGCGCAAAACCAATATCCACCGGACCTTGCGCCAGTCGCCACATCACACCACCTGCGCACAGGGCCGCGATAAAAAGGATGAAAACCAATAACCGCAACACCCATAACACGCACCGTCCACAATATTTTGAAACAAGAGTCATAATTTAGTGTGCCTAGTTACCTTTACGCGAGCCTTTAGAATTCTTAGAGTCTTTAGGCTCAGACTGGCTCAAATCATAGTTTTTAACCAGCAATTCACAAATTTCATTAAATCCCTTGCGATTTTCTTCCAGCGTCATTTCAAAGAAATTATGGAGTTTACGAATATTTTCGGGCGATGCGTCATCAATATCGGGCGAAGGATAATCCCGTTTAAACGTCCCGGAAAACAACGATTTGTTAAACACATATAAACGATCCCCCAATTCCTGATGGAAGGATTGATTGAGCGCACTTTCCGACGCATAAAAGAAAATATTGATCAACGGCATATCATTATTCGGATCAACAACCCCGAGCGAGCCATAACGGTTCCAATCTTCTTCGCAAAAAGCGCGATTATAATTTCCCGTCCCAAACACAATCATGATAAAATCACGATCAGGCGGTAAATGCGGCCGCAAAGCCCCCATATAGGAAATGCAGGGGTTGTCAAAGATACTGCCGTCAATCCCGGTGATTTTGCGCGCGGGTTCATCGGGATGATCCTTGATTTTAAAACTATAACAGGGAAAATAAGTCGGCGCAGCCGTACTGGCCATTACCGCATCAAACAAATCCGCATCCTGGGGCGGCGCGACATTCTGCGCCCCGTCAAAGCAGATATTCTTGAGCCATAATGACTCCCCCCCGCGCCCCATATCCTGAAGCTGCGCCGGGGAGACGATGGAGTTGAGCGAGGATGTCGGCACCGG
The DNA here is from genome assembly GCA_016794305.1 of Alphaproteobacteria bacterium. Classification (GTDB taxonomy): domain Bacteria; phylum Pseudomonadota; class Alphaproteobacteria; order Micavibrionales; family Micavibrionaceae; genus UBA1573. The sequence continues at coordinate 31,399 of JAEUKN010000016.1, forward strand.
TACTGCTCCTGCCCCTCTTCCCCCTCTCCCTAGTCCGTTTGGCCCGTCAATATTATAAACCGGGATAATAATGCTCTTCAGCGTGTCTGAAATCTTATGCCGCCCATACATCCCGCGCAAGGACCGCCCCAAATTAGCCTGTTCATAATGCCCGTGGCGAAAAAGCCGCTCCAGCTGCGTTAACCGCAGGGTTCGGTTGTTAAAATCATGAATCATGCTCCGCAGGGCGCGAAACGAATCATGCGGGAAAATGTGCGCGCCTTCACGTTCATAAAATCGCACCATGTGCCGCGCACGAAATTTGGGCCGTGTGGGATTATGCGGATCGGGAATATTCAACGCCGCATTTAAAATCGATCCCGTGGACGGCCCCATGAACACATCCACCATATCGGCCATCTGAAGCCCCGTAACATCCTCAATCCGTTGCATAAAATGGGCGGGCAACAGACCGCGCATACCGCCGCCGTAATTAAACAGCCCGATAATAGGTCGCTTGCTTGCCTGCCCGTTATTTCTTGGCGCCGCATTTCTCTGCTCCCTATTCCCCCCCCTATTTTCCTCCACAGATTTTTGGGAACGCGCGTTGGATGCCTCAACAGTCTTCTGCTTGGCGTTTACTTGATCCGCATCGGATGTTTCATTTGATCGGGAGCCGGGATAATCGGTCACTTTTACTGCATCCATCTGAGAAAAAAAATTGATATACTTGGACTACTGAACTCCTGGACGTTGTCACTTCGCTCCTGACGTAGTCTCCCTACGCTGCGTCGCTTGTTCCTAGCCAGAAATTCAGTAGTCCAAGTATAGATATTTCTTAGTTTACAGCAAAACAGATTAAAAAAAAACCGGGCATTAAGCCCGGAAAGTTGAACAGGGAGGTTTTACATCAAAAAAATATGGAGTGATGCAAAAAGAACTAAGAAAAGCTCTACGAGGGAATATCTACACTAACTCTTTGAAAATAAGTAACATTATTTTTAAACATCAGCATTGAGTTTTTTGCATGGATCGCTCTGCCGGTTAGA
>JAEUKN010000017.1 GCA_016794305.1 Alphaproteobacteria bacterium
CTCCATTGCTGTTCCTCAACAATGAGAGTGAATCATCTATTTCTAAATACGTCAACCGAAATGAAGCGGGGCACTAGGGCGTCATCCCCGACCAGGGAGGCAAAGCCGACCGCGGTTCGGGGATCCGGGTTCGAGATTGGAGTTCGAGATTGGAGTTCGAGGTTCGGGGGCAAGTTTATGAGTGCGGCTTTGCTGCACAAGATGCCGGATCCCCGCCATATGAACAAGCCTTCGGCTTGTCGCGGGGATGACAGGGTATTTAAGGAATTGACTCAAAAATGAAGTACATAAGTTCTTGGATTTTCGCCAAAATCTCGAAGGAGCAGGCTCTAACCGAGACTTAAGAATCACGTATCCAAGAAACTACGAAGTTTGCGGCTGCGGCTTGGGTGCTTGAGCTTGCGCAGGGCTTTGGCCTCAATCTGTCTGATCCGTTCGCGGGTCACGTTAAATTGTTGCCCGACCTCTTCCAGCGTATGATCCGTATTCATGCCGATGCCAAAGCGCATCCGCAGCACGCGCTCCTCCCGCGGGGTGAGGGTTGCCAGCACGCGGGTGGTGGTTTCACGCAAATTGGATTGAATGGCGCTTTCCACCGGCAGGGTGGCGTTTTTATCCTCGATAAAATCACCGAGCGATGAGTCCTCTTCATCCCCCACCGGCGTTTCCAATGACACAGGCTCTTTAGCGATTTTAAGCACCTTGCGCACTTTATCAAGCGGCATATGAAGCCGCACAGCCAATTCTTCCGGTGTTGGTTCCCGCCCGATTTCGTGCATCATCTGGCGCGATGTGCGCACCAATTTATTGATAGTTTCAATCATATGGACCGGAATACGAATGGTGCGCGCCTGATCAGCAATTGACCGAGTAATGGCCTGACGGATCCACCATGTGGCATAGGTTGAAAATTTATATCCGCGGCGATATTCAAACTTATCCACCGCCTTCATCAATCCGATATTGCCCTCTTGAATCAAATCCAAAAATTGCAATCCGCGATTGGTATATTTTTTGGCAATGGAAATCACGAGGCGCAAATTCGCTTCAATCATTTCTTTCTTTGCGCGGTTGGATTCTTTGTCGCCCTTTTGGACCGTCGAGACGATGCGTTTATATTCTAATAACGGCAAACCCGACTCGCCGGCAATGGCGTCAATCTGATCACGAATCGCGCCCAAATCCCCCGTATGGCGGTCAAAAAACTTGTCCCATCCTTTGCCGACCAGTTTTTTATGCGCCTGTTGCCATACGCCGATCAACAAAGTATCCTCATATTTCGCCAGAAATTCTTCGCGTTTCACGCCGCATTCCACCGCCAGGCGCATCATCCGCCCCTCCAGTGAAACCAAATCACGGTTCATTTTATAAAGCCGTTCGATCAACTGATCAATCCGCGCGGTGTTGAGCCGCACTTCATTCATCAATTGCACCATCTCGGCCTTATGCTCATTGTATTTTTTGAGCGTCGCAGCACTCACATTCTTCCCGGCTTCGATTTTTTCTTGTTGGGATTTTTGCAGTTTTTTATAGGCTTTTTTGATTTTTTCAAAAATTGGATAGACTTTGGGGGCCAGTTCCAATTCCATCGCCACGAGCGAGAGGGAATTTTCGTCCATATCCTCACCGCTTGCGGCTTCGTCATCTTCGGGTTCTGCGTTGGGGGCGGCGTCGTCGATATTTTTCTTGGCGCGCTCTTTTTCCTTTTCCTTTTCCTTCAGTTTTTCCTTGTCTAACTTTTCTTTTTCCTTATCCTTGAGTGCGGCGGGACTAGGCATCGCGGCTGCGGCCCCACCTGCGGCACTTGCAGCACCGGATGATTCAAAACCGCCATCACCGCCATAGGTGGCCTCAAGGTCAATCACTTCACGCAGCAAAATATCGCCCGTGAGCAACGCTTCATACCATGCGATAATGGATTCAATCGCCAGCGGGGATTCACAAATCCCGCCAATCATGGTCTCGCGCCCGGCCTCAATCCGTTTGGCAATGGCGACCTCGCCCTCACGGGATAGCAATTCCACCGTGCCCATTTCGCGCAAATACATACGCACCGGGTCATCGGTGCGGCCGGTATCATCATCGGAAATATTGCCGCCGCCCTCATATTCCTCATCATTGTTGCTGCTTTCTTGCGGCTCGGCCTCTTCACCAATATCATCGGCACTATCAACCAATTGCACGCCCGATTCGGATATGGCGGACATGGCATCCTCAATTTGATCGGATGAAAATTCCTCGGCCGGTAACATATTATTTAAATCATCATAGGTGACATATCCCTGGTCCTTACCCTTGGAAATCAATCGCTTAACGATTTTTTCCAAATTTCCTTTTTGGCCGCTGGTCACCGCCAATTCTGCGGGGGGCTTTTTATCTTCGGATTTTTTGGCATTGAGAGCTTTCGCCTGCGCGATTTTGGAATTTTTGGCCTTGGCAGCCGATGTCGATGAGGATGCAGCCGAGGATGCCTTAGCGGGTGCGCTTTCCTCCGCTCCTTTTCCCTTCGGTGAAAGCTCGGCATTCTTCGACGCGCTCAGCTTTTTGTCGCTTTTTTTCGGGGATGGTGCAGGAGTTTTAGCCATATTTTCTAACTTATTCATTACGTGGGTTGAAGATGAATCGGATGGGGATGATTGCGCGCGCTGCTCTTTACGGTTTGCGTTATGGTGTGCGTTCATGCGCGCTGTCGGTTTCACCGCATCATGCGAATGATTTAAATGCTTGGTTTTGTTTTCCAAGGGCTTTACAAAGGGTTTTATAGTGGATTTTCCCGCAGTTGCAACCTTTTTTAACGTCGCAGCCTTTAGCGAGGCTCCTTTGGATGAAGTTTTCGCGCTTTTAGATGCGCCGATATGCGCCGCTTTATGTGCGCCCTTGGTCGGGGCTGATTTTCTCTCGCCGGCTTTCCCACTGGCCTTGCTACCGGTCTTCGCGCTAGCGTTCCCGCCGGTTTTTCCAGTGGGCTTGAGGGCTTTGGTTTTTGCCGCTACGGGATTCGGGGCTGGAGTCTTGCCTGCTCCCTTATTGGCCTGCCCAAGGGTTTTTCCGGATTTCCCGGATTGTTTGGACTGTTTGGACTGTTTGGAAGGTTTTTTGGGGGTTTTGATTTCTTTGACTCCTTTGACGACTCCCTTGCCTCCCTTGGTTGCCGGCTGAGCGGCCGATTTTGAAGTGGATTTTGAGGCTGACTTGGCACGCGATTGAACTTCACTCCCCACAGCCGCCTTTCGCGCCGAGGATTTATTTTTTTCCAAAATCGGTGTTTTTTTATTTGCCGCCATACGCAATGCCTGTTATAAAATCCGCAACCGTAAAATTTTAAGCCGATGGGAGATTTTAATCCCTCAATCGCCGTCCAACCGCTTTGTTAGAACCTGTTCATAATCTCTACTCTGGCGTTGGCTTTTCACGGTATTTCTGCGCTTCCGCTTCTCACGTACATCTATGTACGATCCGATGCGGTTCTCGAAAAACCGCAAAAATCCTGTGCCATAGCGAGATTCTGAACACGTTCTTAAAAATCGCCCCAAATTTTTACACTAAAATTGTTAATCATTTATAAAGTCTCAATCATCAATCATTGATCACTCAAACAGTGTTTAAAAATCTGTTCAGGCCTATCATCTTGAAAAGACTCATAAATCCTTTAAACTAACGGATGACTATAAGCGATTCGCGATCATTATGAAACCCAAATTTGCGACTCATATATGGTTTTTCATATTGCAAATTTAAACCTCGCATACCGGCCCGGACCCTGTTTACGGTCTCAGAACCTGTTCATAATCTCGCTATGGCACAGGATTTTTGCGGTTGCTCAAAAACCGCATCGGATCGTACATAGATGTACGTGGACAAGGAAGCGCAGAAATACCGTGAAAAGCCAACGCCAGAGTAGAGATTATGAACAGGTTCTCAGGATCATTCCGCCCCGTTTTGGCCCATTATATCTTGATCCTCATATTGCGCGAGTTTGAGCGCAAGAAATCTCTGCTCTAGGCTCGCCATGGCCTCTTGATCCTGCGTGGGCGCGGCCAGCATCTTGCCGATTTTCAGCGCATCATGATGCATCTGGCCCGCATGCCATTGGCGCATTAAATTTTTCCATGCGTCATAGGCACCCTCTAAACCCTCGTGCTGGAAACCCTCTTGATGGCCCCCTTCTTGATAGACCGGCCTATTGCGTATCAGGAAATCCAGATGATTCTTAATTTCGGGACGCGCCATCAGGTGATGATAATAATCCGCGGCGTTGGCTTTGTTCAAATGTTCCAAAACTTGTTCAGCTTGGTCCAACTCGCCGTCAAATTTTTCTAAAATCTCAATGACCGTTTCAACAAAGGCGCAGAAATCCTCTGCCCCGCAGCTGAGTTTGTGGCAATCCTCATGCACATGTTTATAAAGCATGGGAAAATGAATAATCATACATATTAAAATCGGCGGAATGGTTTTATCGAGCGGTGCAGCAGCCACACGCGGAAGCTTGATGGGGGCGGTTTGTACGGATGATCTGAAGCCGCCATACCCCGATCCATACCCCCCGCCATAAGCAGAGCCATTGAATTTAGTCCCGCCAAATTTTGATCGTGCGCCGCCTGCCCCGCCACTCCCACCACCGCCCGCGCGATAGGGTGTATAGCCCCCTGTAAAACCCCCTGTGAAACTCGATGTATTTTTAGCCCCACCCGTCTGCACCATCTTGGGGGATAATTTTTCAAACAATGCATGGGTCCGCGCGCGCAGCGCCGCGCGATAATGAAACTGCACGTTACGGTCATGAATTCGCGCCACCAAATCCTCACATTGCTGTGCCAATCCTGCCTTGCTTTCGGGGGTGGTAAAATCTTTGCCACTGGTGAGGTCAAACCACAAAAAATCAACCAACGGCACGGCGCGTTTGATCAGGGACCTAAACCCGTCCGCCCCGTGGGCGCGAATAAACGTATCGGGATCTTCGCCGCCGGGCAAAAAGGCGAATTTGAGGGAATGGTAGGATTTGAGCAAGGGAATAACACGCTCTGCCGCACGCTCTGCCGCGCGGTACCCCGCCCGGTCGCCATCAAAGCATAAAATAGGGGTTTTGGACTCTTGCGGGCTCATACGCCAGAGTTTGAGGATTTGATCCTCAGTCAATGCCGTCCCGAGTGGAGCCACCGCGCCGCGAAATCCCGCCTGTTGACAGGCAATCACATCCATATACCCTTCCACCACCAATAACGGTTCATCCTTTGCCGCGATGCGGGCATGTTGAACGGCGTAGAGGTTTTTCCCCTTATGAAAGAGCGGAGTTTCAGGGGAATTCAAATATTTGGGCGGGGTGAAATTGCGCGATTGCGGCGGGCGCATCGAGTCGGGCAATGTCCGCCCGCCAAAGGCAATGATACGGCCGCGATCATCGCAGACGGGAAACATCACGCGGTCACGGAAAAATCCGTAAATATCCTCCGGCTTACCGGGTTCAGCTTGATCATCATCGCCTTCACGCCCTTCCTCACGTTGGTTTTTTTGGGATAGTTTGAACAACCCGGCCCGCACGCAGTGTGATGGGCTATAGCCGCGGGAGAAAAGATAGGATTTGAGTTCCGAATCATTCATCGGCGCAAATCCAATGCGGAAATTCCGCAACGTCTCAAGGCTCAATCCGCGGCGTTCCACATAACTCAACACATCGCGGTGGGCGGGGGCAAATAACTGCTCTTCAAACCATTTGCACGCATCCTCGCAAATGCCATATAAAATCTTGCGTGTCTGTTCGCGCTGTTCACGTTCATCCAACTGCGCGCCGGTTTTGTCCCCCGCACTATCTCCCCCTTTTCCCCCCGCTTTTCCCGCTGCATGGGTTGGGGTGAATTTTGGAAGGCTTAAGCCCGCTTGCTCGGATAATAGCTTGAGGGCTTCATAAAAAGATAAATTCTCATAACGCATGGTGAAGCCAAACACATCGCCATGCGCACCGCATCCAAAACAATGGAAAAATTGCTTGTCATCATTGACATAGAAAGAGGGGGTCTTTTCATTATGAAACGGGCAGCACCCCTTGAATTCCCGCCCCGCGCGGGTCAGGCGGATTTTGGACCCGATGAGTTGGGACAAGCTCACCCGGTCGCGCACCTCCTGAACAAAGTGCGCCGACGCATGGCCAAAAGCCGATTCGTCCTGATCATCCATATATGCCATGATTCATTTATAAACTTTTGCGACCAAATATGGAAGTTTTCTTTAGAACCTGTTCATAATCTCTACTCTGGCTTTGGCTTTTCACGGTATTTCTGCGCTTCCGCTTCTCACGTACACCTATGTACGATCCGATGCGGTTCTCGAAAAACCGCAAAAATCCTGTGCCATAGCGAGATTATGAACAGGTTCTTAGGAGTGTGAACAGATTTTGAGTTTGTTCAATCGCTTAATTTGGTCAATCTGGCGATATAGAAACCGTCAATGCCGCCCTGATCATTCAGGATTTGAGGCAAAATCCGCACATCACCGCGCGGTGTGACGGCATTCGGGATATGATTGATTTCCGATGCATGAATGGGGATCCGCTCCACCCCCGCAGTCCCCGCCCCGCGCGCGAGCAATTGTTCGATTTGATTCTCTCCCTCGTCCTTTTGCAAGGAACAGGTGCAATAAACCAACACGCCGCCAATTTCCAACATTTTCAATGCCTGATCCAGCAAGCGCGACTGAAGTTCAATCAAACTGCTAAGGTCACTTTCCATCTTCATCCACATCACATCGGGATTGCGGCGAATGGTGCCGGTGGCCGAACAGGGCGCATCCAGAAGGATAAAGCGCGCGGGGTTGCGCAGCCTTAATACGCCGGCATCGGCCACTTCGGTTGTGACTTTGTCATCCAGTCGCAATCGCTTCATGTTTTCTTTCAACCGTTGCAACCGCTTGGCGGATCGATCGACCGCCAAAACATCAGCCCCCATCGCGGCCAATTGCGCGGTTTTCCCGCCCGGTGCCGCGCATAAATCGACCACACGCTGCCCCGTTAAATCATCACCAAACAGCCGCGCAGGGAGGGACGCCGCCAAGTCCTGCACCCACCACATCCCCTCATGAAATCCGGGGAGTTCTTGGACCTGACGGGCATTTTGCAAGCGCAACCCACCGCCCGGCATTGGTTGGGCCGAGAGTGTCTGCGCCCAATGTTCCTGCTGGTCCGGGTGTTTGAGGGTGATATCGAGCGCAGCCTCATTCAAATTCGCCATAGAAATTTCAAGCGCATTGCGCAGCCCAAAATCGCGAATCCAGATTTTCAACAACCATTCGGGGGTGTTGAGTCGCGGAATATCCTGCCGCGCCGTCCAATCTTTGCCTTCGGCGGCAACACGCCGCAAAATCGCGTTCACAAATCCCTTTAACCGCACATGTCCGCTGTCTTCGGCCAATTGCACCGATGTATTGACCGCCGCATGGTCGGGGATGTTCATAAATACCAATTGCGCTACGCCCAGGCGCAAAATATACTCTAAAATCGGCGGATTGAGCGGCTGATCAGGCTTTGAAAGTGCTCGTTTGATCAAATCATCAATCTGGCCCCATCGCCGCACAACCGTTGTGACCAACATACGCACAAAGGCGCGGTCGCGTTGCGACAGGGCACAAAAATCAGCATTATCGTCCAACACGTGGTCCAACATGCTGCGTTTGGTGAACAAGGTCTGAAGGGCATTGAGGGCCACGCGGCGCGGAGTCAGCAAATCACCGCCTAAAGATTGCCCGCTCAAAGAATGCCCCCCGCCCTGATGGCCGTTCTGGCTTCCGCCCTGAAACAAATCAGGGGAAGGGGCAGGCGCAGTAGAGGGAGGCAGCGACGAATCAGACATTCAGGATTTAAAATATCAGCAAAATAAGGACGCGGGACCAAACAGGAAATTATGGGACTCTAGACATTTATAAATATGCTACGCCACTTTAACCGAAACAGGCCGCGATTTCCAGTCCCCTATTCGCAAAAAATCGCCATGGATCAAGTCATCCTGCTTTCTCAATTTAGAACCTGTTCATAATCTCTACTCTGGCGTTGGCTTTTCACGGTATTTCTACGCTTCCTTGTCCATGTACATCTAGGTACGATCCGATGCGGTTTTTGAGCAACCGCGAAAATCCTGTGCCATAGCGAGATTATGAACAGGTTCTTACAACCCAGACGCTCAAAATTACTCCGAAACTCTCCTTTAAAGCACAATTATGCATTTCATAAAATAAAAATCTTTGATTTTGTCATTTTTTCCTGTGGAAAAAGTTTATTTTTCCCTAATTTTTATGCTATACTAAAAGAATACAGCATATAATGATATATAGATCTAGGCTTTGGGGATTGTTTTGGGAATACCCTGTTGGAAAACCTTGGCCGCAAAGATTTAAACAAAATAGATGATTTTTTATCTATTTTCAATAAATCTTAAATGATTTGGGTGTATTAATTATAAATATAATAAATGTTGGGGGTAATTTAAAATTATGAGTCTGAACGATCAACGATTTCCTGTAGAATCTGTTGCTTTTTTACAAGGCCCTCATGATGTTGATGGCGTTCAAGCGCTTACTGGCATGAGGATTCATGGAATCCATCAGGCTGCCTCCAATGCTTTAGGCCCTAGTACCCCTGTAACTCAGCTACCGAAACAAGAGCTTGGTTTATAATTATGAACATGATCGTTGGACAATTACCGGATGGGGATTTAGCGTTAGTATCGGATGAAACGCTGCCCGGCGATGTCAAACGCATTGAATATTACCGTGACCAAAAATTATTTATGTTGATTTATGATCTGCCCAATCATGACGGCGATCTGATGCATTATGAACTGCGGGATGATGTCGCCGAAAAAGTTAAAAAATGCAGTTCCATGGTGATTGTCGAACCCGATAGCGTAACGGGACAAGCCATGGGGTATTATACCTCCCTGATCCAAATTGGAACGTAATCAATATTTTTTTATAATCTTCATTCTTGTGTACTAGACACACGGCGTTTTCGGTCTACTATATCTCCGAAATTGTAACAAAAGCCCCCCTCTATATTTCTTGCCATAAAAAGTAAAGAGGTGTGTTGTCCTGAAGATGCAAGGATATAATGAAAAAAATTTTATTAGTAATTGGCGGCATGGTGGTGTTGGGCGCAGCCGGGTATTATGTTGACCGACACTACATTTCCCCACAAAAAACCTCGTCAGGTGTGGCCGGGAAAGAGGGCGAAAGTCCCGCCGTTACCGTGATGGAGGTTGCCACCCGCGACATTACCCTTTCCGCCGAGTATAATGGCCGCGTAAGTGCCTATAAAATCTCGCCTGTTCGGCCGCAGGTCGGGGGCGTGGTGAGGGAGCGTCTGTTTGAAGAGGGTGATGAAATCAAAGCCGGGCAGCAGCTTTATCAAATTGACCCTGCCCCCTATCTGGCGACAGTCAATACCGCCAAGGCGCAATTGCAAAAGGCGGAGGCCACCAGCAAAGCGCAGCAATCAAAAATTGAACGCTATCGCAAGTTGATTAAAATGGATGCGATCAGTCGTCAGGATTATGATGATCAAGTCGCAGGATTTGCTCAGGCTCAGGCCGATATTGCTATTGCGCGCGCGGCACTTGATACGGCCGAACTCAATTTGGCCTATACCAAGGTTTATGCACCCATCAGCGGTAAAGCCGGGTTTTCAGCCGTCACCGAGGGAGCTTTGGTAACGGCGGATCAAGAAGAGCCGCTCACGACGATCACGCAGCTTGACCCAATCTATGTTGATTTTACCGCGCAATGGGCCGATATGCAGCAAATACGCAGCGCGCAGCAGGGCGCAGACTCTTCGGCTATCAAATTCTATATTGAAGGGAGCGCATCCCCGAACCGCGCGGGTCGACTGCAATTTAGTGATATTACAGTTGATGAAACCACCGGGACCATCAAATCGCGATTGATCTTTGAAAATGCTGATCATGCGCTCTTGCCGCAACAATTTGTCAAGATTCGTGCAACTTTTCCCAATCGGTCGGCAATTCTTTTACCGCAATCCGCCGCCATTCGCGGACCCGATGGGGGGCTGTCGGTATGGGTAATGACACAAGATCATAAGGTTAAGAAACAACCAATTGCGGCACAAAAAACATACGAAAATCAATGGATATTGGAGAGCGGGTTGCAACCGGGCGATCAAATCGTTACCTCCGGGTTTCAAAAAATAAAAGACGGGCAGGTCGTGACCGTGGCACAAGATAAAACCCAAAACCATGCCCAAGATCAAGTCGAAAAGCAGGACCCGAAAAACGCACAACTCATCACCCCTCAAATTTCAAATCAGCCCGTAAACCCGGAACAGAAAAAGCCGAACTCGTGAGGATTTTTCGCATATCCGGGGTCTTGGCAGAGTCAGGCGACTGGATCCGGACCCCGCATCAAGTGCGGGGTTACGAAATGTGAGGGGCGGTAAGAACGTACAACGATAAAGGTTGAAAATGTCGAGATTTTTTATTGATCATCCGGTGTTCGCGTGGGTGATTGCCATCGTGATCATGTTAATGGGGATATTGTCAATCCGCACATTGCCGGTTGAACAATACCCAAGCATTGCGCCCCCTTCGGTCTCCATCAGCACCTCATACCCCGGGGCATCAGCCGAAGCACTTGAAAATAGCGTGACACAGGTGATTGAGCAAAAACTCACCGGTATTGACAATATGCGTTATTTTTCTGCCACCAGTGATTCGGCAGGGAATGTATCCATCAATATCACCTTTGAATTGGGGACAGATCCCGATATCGCGCAGGTGCAGGTGCAAAATAAAGTTCAGGCCGCAATGCCGCTTTTGCCCCAAGACGTGCAAAATCAGGGTGTGGTGGTGGCCAAGGCCAATGATTCCATTTTGCTGGCGGCTGCGTTTTATACCGAGGACGGCAGTATCAGCCAACAAGAATTGAGCGATATCATCAATTCCAAATTGTTGGATAGTATCGCGCGGGTGAACGGCGTTGGGAATGTGCGGGTGTTGGGGCAACCGCATGCCATGCGTATTTGGCTTAATCCCGATAAACTAACCAGTTATGCGCTCACTGCAAAGGATATCCAGACCGCGATTGAGGATCAAAATATTGATGTCTCCGCCGGGCAATTGGGGGCCTTGCCCGCCGTGGCGGGGCAGGCGTTGAACGCCACTGTGACGGCGCAATCCTTGCTCAAAACCGTGGATGACTTTAAAAATATCATAGTGCGCGTGAATGCAGACGGGTCGTCCCTTCGGTTGGATCAGGTCGCACGGGTCGAGATGGGGTCACAGTCTTATGACGTGATTTCGCGATATAAACGCAAGCCCGCAACGGCATTGTTGGTGAGCCTCAATTCCGGTTCCAATGCGCTTGAGACCTCCGACAAAGTTAAAGCAAAAATTGAAGACTCCTTGCCGTTATTGGGTGAAAAAATTCGCGTTGCCTATCCGTATGATGCCACGCCGTTTGTGCGATTATCGATTCATGAGGTGATAAAAACCTTGATTGAGGCTGCGATTCTGGTGTTTGCGGTGATCTTTCTGTTTTTACAAAATTTCCGCGCAACGTTAATCCCCAGCATTGCCATTCCCATCGTGTTATTGGGGACCTTTGCGATTTTAAATATATTCGGATTTACCATCAACACATTGACATTGTTCGCAATGGTGTTGGCGATTGGATTGTTGGTGGATGATGCCATTGTGGTGGTGGAAAATGTCGAACGCATCATGCATGAAGAAAAACTTTCAGCCCGCGAAGCCACGCGCAAATCAATGGATCAGATCACCAGCGCCCTGATCGGCATTGCCTTGGTTTTATCCGCTATTTTCGTGCCTATGGCATTTTTTGCGGGTTCGGCCGGTGCGATTTATCGACAATTTTCGATCACAATCGTGTCATCTATGGCCCTGTCGGTGCTGGTGGCTTTGATCCTCTCGCCACCCTTATGCGCTACGCTTCTTAAGGCCAAAGACGAAGAGCATGAACATGGGCGATTTTTTAAATGGTTCAATAGCGGGTTTGACCGCGTGCGGGATCATTTTGTATGGATTTCGAATTATGTTTCCGCTCGCGTTATGCGGTTCTTTGTGATTTACGGCTTGCTTTTGGCTGTGTTGTACGGGTTGTTTACCACCATGCCGACGTCATTCCTTCCGGCCGAAGATCAGGGCAGTATGCGCGTTTTGGTGACGGCCCCGCCGGGGGCCACTGCTGAGCGCACATTAGAGAGCGTCAAGCAAGTGGAGGATTATTTCCTCAATCAAGAAGCCGATAATGTCGAACATTTATTCATGGTGGTGGGGTTCAGTTTCAGCGGCCGCGGGCAAAATTCAGCCATGGGGTTTGTCGGGTTAAAAGATTGGTCATTGCGCGAACGCGCAGAACAAAGCGTTGCGGCAATTAGCAAACGTGCGGGTGCGGCATTGGCAAAAATCAAGGATGCCACCGTAATTCCCGTTGTGCCCCCGCCCATTCGCGAGTTGGGGAATGCCTCAGGATTTGAGCTGCAATTGCTTGACAAAGGTGGCCGCGGCCACACTGCCCTGATCAGTGCCCGCAACGAGCTGCTGGATATGGCCAAACAAGACCCGCAATTAACGGGTGTGCGGCCCAATGGTTTAGAGGATGTCGCACAATATAAAATCAATATTGATCGGGATCAGGCGCAGTCCGCAGGCGTGAATTTGGGGGATGTGAATGATATGCTCAAAATCGCGTGGGGGGGACTGTATGTCAATGATTTCATAGATAACGGACGGTTAAAACGCGTATATGTTCAGGCGGACAGCCCGTTTCGTATGGAACCCGAAGACCTGCATTATTGGTATGTGCGCAGCCAAAACGGGCAGATGGTGCCGCTCCAATCTTTTTCCAAGGGGGAATGGGTCTATAATGCCGCGCGGTTAGAGCGCTTTAACGGCACACCGTCCGTCAATATTCAGGGCGCAGCGGCAACGGGGGTCAGTTCAGGCGTGGCCATGGACCATATGGAGGAAATGGCCAAAAAACTCCCCAACGGCTATGATTTTGCTTGGTCGGGTATGTCGTATGAGGAACGCCTGGCCGGATCGCAAACCGGGTTTTTATACGCCATTTCGGTGTTGGTGATTTTCCTGTGTCTGGCGGCATTGTACGAAAGCTGGATGGTGCCGTTTTCGGTGTTACTGGTTATCCCCTTAGGAGTTTTGGGTGCCGTGGCCGCAACCTACGTCACCGGACTTGCCAATGATGTGTATTTTCAGGTTGGTCTCCTCACCACCATGGGGTTAACCGCCAAAAACGCGATTTTAATCGTGGAGTTTGCCAAGGCCAAATTCGAATCCGGACAAAATTTGCGCGCAGCCATGATGGAAGCGGTTCATTTGCGATTCCGCCCCATTATCATGACCTCTATTGCTTTTATGCTCGGCGTTACGCCATTGGTAATTGCCAGCGGCGCGGGTTCGGCATCACAAAATGCTATCGGTATTTGTGTGATTGGCGGCATGATCGCCGCGACTTTTTTGGCCTTCTTTTTTATCCCGATGTTTTATGTTTTTATTCAGGAAAAATTCGGAAAAATCTTGGAAAAAAATCCCCCGCTTGATCATCAACCAAGCGGGGCATCGGAAATTTAAATTGAGCCAAATTATTCTTGGCTGATTATTTTTTTGCCGGTTTTGCCGGGGCCGCAGCAGCCGGAGCCGCAGCAGGATTTTTCTGGCTGGTGGCCGGGACGTTGGCCGGGCTTGTTGCCGCCGCGGCTTCATCACCCGCACCGGTTGCATCGTCTTTCACCACCGGCTCAACAATATTGGCCAGGGTAATGTCATCATCCTTATGGCCCATGACTTCCGCCCCTTTGGGGAGTTTGACGTCACTGAGTTTAAAGGAATCATTGATCTCTGCGCTCGATGTATCAATTTCAATCGCTTCGGGAATATCGCCCGCGGCGCATCGTAATTCCAAATGGTGATGCACAATATTCAACACGCCTTTGGCCTTAATACCTGGGCAGTTCTCTTGATTAATAAAATGAATTGGCACCTGAACAATCAATTTGGTTTTCGGACCCACGCGCATGAAATCCACATGTTCAATCCTGTCGGTGACGGGGTGAATTTGGATATCACGAGCCAGAACGCTCACCTTATCCTGATCAATGCTCAAATCGCACATATGGGTGCGCATACCGCCCTTCATATATTGAATGGTGATATCTTTTTCCGAAATGGAAATTAACACGGGTGGTTTATTATCCCCATAAACAACTGCGGGAATTTGTTTCTCACGGCGCAAAGCACGAGCGACCCCCTTACCGGCCCTATCACGCTTTGTTGCCGTCAATGTGTAGTGTTTAGACATGGCAATTTTCCTCATATATATAAAAATAAAATGTCTCTCGGCCTCCAGGGGTGCCGTAAGAGCTTGGTTACAAGCCCTATAGGGCACATCTCAAAACTCCGTCCTGCGGCGATATCCTGCGTCGCTGCGATACTCGGATCCGCATGTACGTCAATGTACACTTGCGGTCCTGCGTTTCTCGCTCCTAGTATCTCATCCGCAATCCGGAGTTTTTAGAAGTACCCTAAAGACTGCGGAGTTGTACCAGAAACCCCCTATAAAAAGCAACAGAAAAGCGATAGGATGTCAGAATTAGGTTCTCAGGACAGGAACTAATTGATAATAACAAACGGAGATAGTTATGGCATCACAAACCCCTCAATCTTTACAAAAACTCACTTTTATCATGCGTGTCACAGGGTTGGTTTTTGCTCTCTTGGGCGCAGTGGTCTATTTCGACGTGGCAAGTATTGGTGAAGCCATAACAAAATCTGACCCGGAGCTGATGAAAATTTTCGGCGGATCATTGATCTTTGTTGGGATTGTGGATATTATTTTGGTTCCACGAATATTGGAAAAAATCTTGGGCGCAAATAAAAAATAGCCGCAAAAATTTGATTTTTTGATAATAATATGGTATTCCTACGAACCATGAAATTATCATACCAATATTTTAGAGAAAATGCCTTTAACTGGGTGACAATTGTCAATTTCGGGCCTTTCTGGTGGCTTGATTTCTATAAAATGCTGTATGACCTGATAAATCGGCCCGATGACCCCGCCATGGACGATGGAGAATGTGAGGGCGGCAGGCACACTCATCACCGCCGCGATATATCTTGGTGGGATATATATTCTCAATGGATGGCCTCCATGCAGGAAATCCTCATGCCCCAATCCTTAAGTGGGTATCGCTTTACCATTCCGAAGGCAGAGGTGATTGAAGCCTATAAAGGGCGCTATGCGTTCGGTGGAAATTTGCTCTCCAGACCCGCTTTTATAACTGACCCCACGATGTCTTTCACAGATTCGGCCGAGGAAATTACGCAAGGTGATGCAAAGGACCATAGTCTCTTGAGTGTCGATCCGCATGATCAATCTCTCACCTCACAACCCCCTTCCTCCGCTTTGACGATAGGTGCAGGGGGAAATTCCGTAGATTTATCGGCGGCGGCAAATGACATTTCATCCCCTATCCCGCATCGGCAACCACACCGAAAAACTGGTGCCTCTATATCCTTACTCCCGCCGCTCCGTCAGGCAGCATAAGAACCTGTTCATGATCTCTACTCCGGCGTTGGCTTTTCACGGTATTTCTGCGCTTCCTTGTCCACGTACATCTATGTACGATCCGATGCGGTTCTCGAAAAACCGCAAAAATCCTGTGCCGTAGCGAGATCATGAACAGGTTCTTAGCGCGCGCAGATCACAGTGCCACGAAGCACCAGCGATTGCCATGTTATCGTTCCTGTGGGTTAGTATCCCCCGGGCCAATAAAATTTTGATCGGCCGAATCGTGAAGCCCTGAACTCTGTCCTCCTTGAAAAGCCACCCCCCGCCCCGCGTAATGAGCCGAGAGTTCATCCAAAAATGCCAATCCCCGCGTTGCCGATCCACGCGCCGCGCGCAAACGAAACCGTGTTTCAACATCAAATTCAGCAATCGCCATGGTGGCCAATTCCTCCATCAATTTATTCACGCTCAATCCCCGCTGTTCAGCCAGAATCTTGAGGCGATCAGCCTTGTTTTCAGGAATACGAATGGTTAATGTTGCCATGATATTTGTTCCTTCCTCAACAGGGCCAGCAATTCACGCGGATGAAGAATTTGAATATTGTTCATCGCCTTTAAATCACCTATCCTGAAATCCTTCAGGTTTTGGGTTACGATTATGTCCGCCCCGCCCGACAACGCCAATTCCAACACATGGTTGTCGGCTTCATCACGCAGGTTGGGCCGCCAGAGGTAATGAATCTCCACCCATGAACACACACTGAGGACGTCATCCAAAAACATATTCCGTTTCACGCCATCAAACGGGCATCCATGAAACAAATAATCGCGCCCCAACACCGATTCATATTCGGCAAATAACGCATTGCCGATCACCGGTCGGATGTGCCCGGTGAAAGCCAAGCGAATCACTTCACGGCAGGCATTTTCCGAACTCATCAACGCAGAGACGATAATATTTGTATCCAATACCACTTTCATCAATTATGCTACCATATATAAATTCATTTTACAAGCACATTTGCTATCACTTATTCCAGTTTATCAAACTAAGCTTAACATTTTTTTGAAAATTGACACATATAGAATATCACCGCCAAGGCTATTAATATCGGCCAGATAAGTAAGAAAATATGTAATTGGTTTTGATCATTTAAGGATCTTATGACAGGGGCCAAAATGACATACGGCAAAACTTTATAGCTAAACAATTACACTCTAATTAAATAAAAAAATTGTCAAGCTTTCCATTCCAAAAACACCCCCCCCAAGGGCGGGATGGTGAGGTTCAGGCTGTGGGCATGGCCGTGATTGGGAATATGGCTGCTGTGGACTCCGCCGCCATTGCCGATATTGGCCCCGCCGTAATGGGCGGCGTCACTGTTTAAAATTTCGCGCCATTCCCCAGCAAACGGAACGCCAATTCGGTAATCATGGCGCGGGCACGGGGTGAAGTTAAACAGGCATAATATGGCGGATCTGCGGTCCGGCGCAAAACGCAAAAAGCTGATAATGCTTTGCTCCCTATCATTCATGTCCACCCATGCAAAACCGACCGGGTCAAAATCCACCTGTAATGCCGCATGGTTGCGGTAAAGGAAATTCAGATCGCGGACCAGTAATTGCACCTGTTGATGTGGGGCGAAATTGAGCAAATGCCAATCCAAACTTTTGTCGTGGCTCCATTCATCATGTTGGGCAAACTCACACCCCATAAAGAGGAGTTTTTTCCCCGGACTCGCGAACATATAAGCCAGCAAACAGCGCAGATTGGCAGTGCGTTGCCAATCATCACCCGGCATTTTATGCAACAAAGATTTCTTGCCGTGCGTGCATTCATCATGCGAAATTGAGAGCACGAAATTTTCAGTAAACGCATAAATCGCGCGAAAGGTAATTTCATGATGATGAAATTTGCGGTGGATCGGATCATGCGCGAAATATTCGAGCGTATCATGCATCCACCCCATATCCCATTTCATACCAAACCCAAGGCCACCCATGGATGCGGGGCGGGAGACCATGGGCCATGAAGTGGATTCTTCGGCAATCATATGAATGTCTGGAAACTGCGCATAGCACGCTTCGTTGAGTTCGCGCAGGAACGAAACTGCCTCTAAATTATCCCGCCCGCCATGAATATTGGGAATCCATTCGCCGCTCTTGCGGGAATAATCAAGATAGAGCATCGAGGCCACAGCATCAACCCGCAGCCCGTCAATGTGGTATTCGCCCAACCAATGCAGCGCGCTCGAGATTAAAAAACTGCGCACCTCGTTGCGGCCATAATTAAAGATGCAACTATTCCAATCGGGGTGGAACCCCTGACGCGGGTCGGAATGTTCATATAAATGCGTGCCGTCAAAATAATCCAATCCGTGTTGATCATTGGGGAAATGCGATGGCACCCAATCCAGAATAATCCCAATCCCCAATTGATGGAGGTAATCAACAAAATATTTAAAATCATCCGGGGTGCCGTAACGCGAAGTCGGGGCGTAATACCCTGTGCTTTGATATCCCCATGACCCGCCAAACGGATATTCCATGACGGGCATTAATTCAATATGGCTGAATCCCTGATCACGCACATAATGTCCTAACTCCACCGCCAATTCACGATAGCTGAGCGGCCGCCCCCCCTCTTCGACTTTGCGTTTCCATGAACCCAAATGAACTTCGTAAATCGACATCGGGCGTGATAAAGCTTGGCGATCTTTGCGGGTGCGCATCCACTCGCTATCCTCCCAATGATGGGCGGATTTCCAGATGACAGAGGCAGTCTTGGGCGGCTGTTCAGCGTAAAACGCCACCGGGTCGGCCTTATCAACCTGATATCCCAAATGATGTGAGCAGATGTGAAACTTATAGGTTTGATAGAGCCGGGCATCAGGGTGGACACCGGCCCAAATTCCGGAATTTCCGACAGCCCGGAGCGGGCAAGAATGCGGGTCCCAGCCGTTAAAATCGCCCATCACCGACACAAAGCGCGCATTGGGGGCCCACACGGCGAAATGAATACCCTGCGGGTGCGGGTGCGCGCCAAGCTTACGCGATAATTGATAAAACCGCCCCTCATTAAAATAATGCTGGTCATCGGCAGTGATAAAATCCGGATCAAAGAAAATCGTCATGATGGGGCAAATAATACCCTATGCTGATGAAATTCATAGATGAATTTTCGCATATGCCCAATAAAAATACCATCAGAATCAAAATATATCATGCCCCAATATATTGTTTCGCGTGAAGCAATTCGAGAGAGAATGATCACTATGATTATTGCGAGGCCGTTAGCGGGAGTGGGTGCGCATATGGCCGCGCCGGTGAGCGGCTTTCGGCTTGTTGGATATGCAGGGCGCAACCATGGGCCACCAAATTTCCATAGAAACTGGCGCAAACCTCACTCAAACGGTCAAAAATTGCCTGTAAAAATTCATTCTCACCTGCACTTTCACCCACATTCACACCCGCACTTTCATCCACTGGCCCCGCCAAACGGGGGTGATACGGATAACAATGCGGCCAAGGGAAATGCACATCGCGCGCGCTATCCCGCAGATATTCGCGGTGAAGCGTATCAATGCCATATTCCAAATGATTGATGGAACAGCTCAATCGCCCCTCTTCCAGAGTCCAAATCGCCGGGCCCCCGTCCCCATTCACGCAATCCATCAAAACCAAGCCACCGTGACGCGCGATGGCGGTACGCAATGGTTGCTCATCAATATGGGAATAACGCGAGTGCGGCACCAGAAGCCCGCCCTGTAAAATATTTTTCAGTAATGGATGGTCTTTATCCGCGACCTCATGCGCAAATAATCCGTAATGCTTGGATTTTCCCACATATTTCTCAATTCCATAGAGCGATTTCATCGCCGCAAAGGCCGACCAACACACAAAATGCGCATGTCCCACTTGGCCGGTTTTAGTCGCCTGATGCAGATGGGCGAAAAGCTCAACCATTTCATTCCAAAAATCAGGATATTCAGCGATGAGTTCAGGATATGACAAACGACCGCGATTAATCCCGGTGACGATCACCAGATCAAAATCATCCTCCAACGCTTCGCGCCAGGATTGGTAGCGTGCGCTGAGGAGATATTCATATTCTGCAAAATATTTTTCACCCAACTCGGTGCAATCCAGCCGACAGAGCGTGATGGCGGCATCCGGCGCAGACTTTTTCAGAATCCTTAGGAAATGCTTCTCTGTGCCTTCGGCGTTGTCCATAATGTTAATGAGGGCGATTTTGGGAGCTTCCCCAGCCCCACTGCCATTACCATATAAAAACGGGTTCACCGGCGGGCCAGCGAGATTAGCCGCCCTTGGAAACGTAATGGCTGTTTTAACAGAATTTTGTAAATCACGGAAAATAGACTGCGTAGGGCGCAGATCGGGCGCGTCTTGGCTCATCATAACCTCGTAACAAAAGATGTTTATGGGGTGTATGGAAATGAGCCATAGTGCTTTAGCAATTTATTATAAAGCGGTGCAAGCTACCCCTCAAATCCCGCTTCGAGGACTAAATTTAGACCGATCATATTTTTTTGTCAAGCCGCAAATTTTAAAAAACGGGTCACCTGAAGCATGTTGCGATTAAGTGGAACCCGGTTCATCGTCACAAAATGCTATCACGGCCTATAAAGTGGAGAGCAAAAGTCCCAAGGCACCCAAAATCAAGATCATGCTGGCCACGACCGAGACGTCATCGTCCGTATGGCGCAGCAGGTTCAGGAACAGCAACCATACCGGCGTCATGGCCATTAATAACCCCGGTAAGGTCGGGTGCGGGGCGAGGGTGAGGGCGAATACGCCGCTCAACACCATGCCCGCCGTCCAGAATGCGCACCAAAATGATCCCCATAATAATTTGGGGTCGCGTAGTGCCATGCTGCGCCCACCCGCGGGTTTGGGAATTGTCGCGATCCAAGCGGAGAGCGCACAGGCCGTAAGTGCCACGAATGAAAAGCTGAGCACTATGCCGTAAAGGTGATAATCGCGGCCAATCACATCCTTAATCAACGCATCCATCAACCCGAACGCCAGCCCCACGGGCAGCACCAGCAGAAAGCTTTCCCAGCTCGTGTCATTATTGCGAATGCGTTGAAGGCATACCATCACGGTTGTGGCCGAAACCACGGCCAAAAAGGCCTGAGCCGGTGTTTCAAATATATCGGGGCGTTCAGTGGGATGAAGTAACCACCAAGTGAGATAAGATCCAACCGCGGCGAGCGGCAAAATCATGCTCGAGACCCGCCCCGTCCGTTTGGCGGCCAGGTAGAAGAACAGCACCATGCCAATGCCCGTGACCACGCCGTCACACAGTGCCACAATGTAAAAAGACGGTGCCGTTGGCCATTCCATATAGGGAAACGCCAATCCGACCAAAAGTGCCGCAAAGCTCGCGCGCCAGGCATTGAGATATTGCGGATCAAGCTTAAAAATTCGGTTGCTTTCAGCCAGCGCCGCCGCACATAGACTGGCGCACAACGCCCATAAAAACCATGCCATGTTTTAACTCAGTTCGTTTCGAAATTTGCCCAAGTATCCTCAAATTATTTGATGGTCGGCTGGATTTCAAATTGGTGGAATGGCGGCGGTGACGGCAAGGTCCATTCCAGAGTCATCGTATTTGGCTGGACGTTCCAATAATTGCCCCCCACACGTTTCCCCCACAGCAAGGTGTAAATAACGATGCACACAAAGAAAATCGTGCTAGAGAATGAGATGTAAGCCCCAAGGGAGGAAATAAAATTCCACCCCGCCAAGCCGTCCTGATAATCAGGATAACGGCGCGGCATCCCGGCGAGCCCCAAGAAATGTTGTGGGAAAAAGATCATATTCACGCCGATAAAAGTGGTGAAAAAATGCAGCTTACCGGCCCATTCAGGATATTGACGGCCCGACATTTTTCCAATCCAATAATAAAATCCCGCAAAAAGCGCAAACACCGCCCCGAGCGAGAGCACATAATGGAAATGCGCCACCACATAATAGGTATCATGAAGTGCAACATCCATCCCGCCATTGGCCAATACTACGCCCGTCACCCCACCAATGGTAAAGAGGAAAATAAAGCCGATCGCCCAGAGCATCGGGGTTTTAAATTCAATCGACCCGCCCCACATTGTGGCAATCCAGGAGAAAATTTTAATCCCTGTCGGCACGGCAATAATGAGAGTGGCGGCGGTGAAATAGGCCCGTGTATTCACCGAAATACCCGTCGTATACATATGGTGCGCCCATACCAAAAACCCGACGAACCCAATGGCCACCATCGCATAGGCCATACCCAGATATCCGAAAATCGGCTTTTTTGAAAAGGTTGAGACAATATGGCTGATGATTCCAAAGCCGGGGAGAATCATGATATACACCTCCGGATGGCCGAAAAACCAGAAGAGGTGTTGGAATAAAATCGGGTCGCCGCCGCCCTCCGGTTTAAAGAAATTCGTACCGAAATTGCGGTCGGTCAGCAGCATGGTAATGGCACCACCCAGAACGGGAACCGAAAGCACAAGCAAAAACGCCGTAACCAACATCGCCCAGGCAAAGAGCGGCATTTTATGGAGCGTCATGCCCGGTGCACGCATGTTGAAAATCGTGGCGATAAAATTGGCCCCACCCAAAATCGAACTCGCCCCCGCCAAATGGAGCGCAAAAATCGCCATATCGACCGACATGCCCGGATGGCCGACAATACTGGAAAGCGGCGGGTAAATCGTCCACCCCGTGCCGGCCCCATCCCCCACAAACACAGAGGCCACCAGCAATAAAAACGCCGGCACCAACAACCAAAAGGAAATATTATTGAGCCGCGGAAACGCCATATCGGGGGCCCCGATCATCAGCGGCACAAACCAATTGCCAAAGCCGCCGATCAACCCCGGCATAACCACGAAAAACACCATGATCAAACCGTGGGCCGTGATCCACACATTCCACATTTGCTCATTGCCCGGGGTGATGAATTGCAGCCCCGGTTCTTGTAATTCCATGCGCATCATCACCGAAAACGCGCCGCCGATCAGCCCGGCAATAATGGAAAAGATAATATAGAGCGTGCCGATATCCTTATGATTCGTGGAACAAAACCACCGGGTGAAAAACCCCGGCTTATGGTCATGATGGCTATCTGCATGATGGTTATCTGTATGAGCGTGTGTGGCGGAGGCTTCGGACATTTTCATCATCCTTATGAATTAACGGGTTCTTATAAATTAGTGAGTGGGCGCGGCAGTAGGTACAGCCGCGGCAGATGGAGTTGTAGATGGAGTGGTTGCCGCAGTGGCCGCAGGATTAGAAGATTGCGGCGCAGCTTCAGAAGCGGGATCAGAAGTAGGTGAGGGCTGGGATTGGGCAGGTGCTTGCGCTACGGGAATTGTCCCCCCTTGCTCCTTAATCCAGCTTTCAAATTCGGCCCTAGGGACAGCCTTAATTTCAATGGGCATAAAGCCGTGGCCGCGGCCGCAAATCTCGGAACATTGGCCGTAATAGGTGCCGGCCTTAGTGATTCGCGCCCATGTGGAATTGGTACGACCCGGAACCGCGTCCACCTTAATGCCAAAGGCCGGAACGGCAAAGGAATGGATCACATCGGTGGCGGTGATATCAAACACGATATTGGTGTCAATCGGCAACACAACGGGCGTATCGGTGGACAGCAAGCGTTTCTGTCCCTTTGCGGGGTCGATTTCATTGTCGGATAAAATATTCGCGGTAAAGGAAACATCGCCGTAATCGGGGTACGCATATTCCCAATTCCATTGATGCCCCGTGACCTTAACGGTGAGTTCGGGTTCAGGGTTTCTGGCTTCAAAAAATAATAATTTAAAGGACGGAATGGCGATGATGATCAGAATAATCACAGGCACCACGGTCCACAGCACCTCCAACACCACGTTATGCGTGGTGGTTGACGGGGTGGGGTTGGCGCGCGCATTAAACCGAATCATGACATAGATCAGCAAAATCGTCACAAAAGCCACGATTCCAACGGTGATATAGAGCAATAAATTGTGAAAATCGGTTATATGTTCCATAGACGGCGTGGCGGCATCCTGAAGCTTGATCGGCCAATCCATCATATGTGAAAAATCAGGCATAGCAGCCAGCGCGGAATGTGGTGCACCCACGACCCCGCACATCATCCCGAAAAACCCGATTAACATCAAAGAAACTGCGCGTTTGAGCATCTTTTTCATCCCCGTAAATCATGCATATGGTCCTGTGCGACCACAATCTATGCGCTAATATGACAGAAAATGAGCAAAAAATATAGGGGGAATAAAAGAAATAGAATGATGATTATAATTTTATGCAATCTATAAAAATTTCGAAAAAAGACCTTGAATAATTTGTAAACTTTGCTTATAAACTCCATCTGCTGCCCCTGTGGTGAAATTGGTAGACGCGCCGCACTCAAAATGCGGTACCGAAAGGTGTGTTGGTTCGACTCCGACCAGGGGCACCATCTTTTTATGCCATACCCGAAACAAACTCTCGTGACACAATAAAATGATTATTTTATACTTGGAAGACTGAATTGCTGGCTAGGAACAAGCGACGCCGCGTAGGGAGACTACGTCAGGAGCGAAGTGACAACGTCCAGGGGTTCAGTATTCCGAGTATAGCTCCGCGGCGATGCGGGGTGCTGGACAGGTTTCAAGCCCTTATTCCAACAAATCTTTGAGCGAGATATGCGCCGCGCCGGGCTTGAGTGGTTGTGGTTGTGTGGCGGATGGCCCCCAACCGATAAAGAAAATAACTTCAAATGTTGCGGGAAGTTTTTTGCCACTGTTTTGAAAGCGTTCCTGATAAATAACTCCTGCTTCATGGAACAGGCGCGATGGGGTAAATTGTTTTTGTTGATGGGTGAGTGCATTGCTTTCGCCCATGGCGCGCAAATCCTTCATCAGGTGGAAAATATCGCGGTAATCGGCCGTGACATCTTCGGAATCGACCACCGGCAGGGCAAACCCTGCGCGCTGTAACAATCCGCCCAATTGTTGTTTGGTCATCAATGGCGCCACACGCGGCGATGCCCCGCCCATCACCTTGATTTCCGCCGCGAGCAAACTTTGCCGCAATTGAAACAGACTGTTGCCCCCTACGCAGCAGCCGATGAAGGCTCCGTCCTCTTTCAATGCCAGCCGCGATTGAATGAGCCACCCAGTCACATCATTGATTTTTTGCAGTTCAAACAGGCTGATGATCAGGTCTTGGGATTTCGGTTCAATCTCCAAAATCTCATCAAAACCCAAGGCCTGATCGGCCTTGAAATCCAGTTGATCACAGCGTGTTGTGAGATAGTCGGAAAATTCTTCTGAGATCGACGGGGAGAGCAGCGTGGCCTGCGGAAAACGCCGCTTAATATCCTCCAAACGATAGGTCAATTCTCGTTCGGCCCAGCGCAGCATAAAATCGCTGCCCTGTTCGGGGGTGAAATTTTTCTGCGCGCGTTCGCGGTGGAGCTGCAGCAAATTTTTATCAAACACGCGGGTTGCAGATGCAGCGGGAGACGGTAAAGGGCCAGATGGGGAAAAGGACGACACGATCAACACCCAGACTTATCGGGGAACACGGGTGGGGGAATTCGCGGCCAGGCGGGCGATTTTTGGCGGGCGCGGCACCTCCGGCGTTTGGCCGCCGCCGTCAAATCTGATACCGGTTTGAGTGTCGTTGGTGCCGCCCCCTGATTCGCTCTCTTCCTTGTTTGTTTGATAATAATTCCCTTCGGTGCCACTCCCGAACGGGCTATCACTTCCCGCGCCGTTATATCCGTGTGAGTCAGAAGATGAGCCGGGGCCTGAAGTAGGCACAGATGGGGAAGATGACATGATATCAGAGTTGAAAATTGTCGCGCTTTGGGCGTGTTTTTCCATGCTGAAATCAAAGCTGCGGCGCACGCTCATGTCACTGTCCATGAGGTTCTGATAGGCCATGCTCACAACTTTAATAAAGCTGTCATTATTATCCCAATAGAGCAATTTCCACAGATCACGCAGCATGGTGACCGACGTGGTGCCATGCACATGCCCGCCCGAACCGGGATTAAAATTCGTGACCACAAACGGGTAAATACGGTGCGGTGTGATGCCGATATGGGTGAAATAACTCTCCCCCATGCGCGCCACATATTCGGGCTTCACGTCATATTGTTTGGCGATATAATGTCTCGCGGCTTCAATATCTGTGACGTCTTTGGGGAGGTTGAAACTGGGGAGGGTCACACTATGGCCCGTCCCCGAATAACGCTGCGGCACCGGCAAATATTGCGTGACCACGCCGGCCATCACCTCGCCATTCAAATTCTTCACCAACGGCAGAACCACAGCGGTGTTGATGGTATGATCCTCTTCGACCGCGAATTGCATATCCCGCGCCGAAAGGCCGGAGATATTGCCGCTCGCTTCGCGTCCTTCCTCAACAAACACCGATTGGATCATGCGCACCTGACCGGCCTGACCACGGGTGGGTTTATAGCGATCATCGCTCAGGCTATATTGCTTCATGATGTCGGTGATTTTCAGCGTTTCATCGACCGGTAATTCCGAAAGCTGCAACGGCATATCGCCCCAAGCTTCGGCCTTAATCCCCAAGAGTTGGAACAATGCCAAGATCTGGGTTTCAAGGCGTGAGGTCGGAATATACCCCACCGCAATCGCATTCAGTATGTCCTGCGCATCATATTCACGCACGACGGGGCGCGAGCTGTACCCCTCAATATCCGCCATCGGGTGAATCACGGCAAAGGCAGGATGGGGGAGTTCCACACGGAAATAATGGGTCAAAATCCGTTCATCAATGCGGTTGGGATCGGGATAGAACCCGCCGCCCTCTAACAATCGTGCATCCATTGACGGCTTAAACCCCAGGTAATTTTGGGCGAATTTTTGTAGGTCCGCATGGGGTTTATCCTTGACCTGTAATACGATATCAGAGGAAAGCGCCATGGCCTCAACCATATGGCCTGACCATTTGCGACCATCGAGGATTTTACCGTGACGGGGGACGGCATTGGCCAGCCCGCGTGGGACCGATTCTTGTAAATAAACCTTCAATCGCCCCTGTTCTGAGACACGGAAGGGAATAATTTCTGAAATCTCCAGATCGCGGCTAATCACATCGGAAATGGTGCCGTTTTTGTCATTGCGCACCGTATGGATATGGATGGGGCCGTCTTTTTGCCGCGAGGCCCGCCGTTCCTGAACCATTTGCGGCGCGCGTTCGGCCAATTTATGCACCACCATAATATGGTTAGTGGGCGGGGGGCCGAGCCGCTGGCCGTTTTCATCATAAAGGCGGATTTTACCGTTATAGCGCGCCTTTAAAAACGCTTCATCCCAATGCGGCGCGGAATAGGTCAACCGCGCCCCCACTGCCGAAAAATGCCGCCCAAAGTCCAGTTCATCATAAAAGGCATATTCCTTATGAAGCTCTGTTTTCAACAATTCGCGATCATCCTTGCGCCAGATAAATTCATACGCCCATTTTTCGGGCAGCCGAAATAGCCGCATCCGCGGGAAATTGGGGGGGAGCTCCTCCAGAAAAAATCCGCTATCGCCCCCGCTACTTTGATCCTGAAGCCCGGTTTCGCGCGCATGTTCGGAAAACCACACCAACAAATCGGCTTCGGAACAATTGTCAAAATCTTCACCCGCGGGGCCGCCTTCACTAAACTCCATCTGCACAAAATTTTGCAAATCGGGATTGAGGTGATCGCGAATAATCATCACGCCGCGATCCTTGAGTGCCTTATATTGCCTTTGCAACGCCAGTTCAATCAACCGATCATTGAAATAGGAGTCCGAGTAAATTTCGTGCAATGAGAAAGAATTAATGATGCCGTCATAAGCGGCTTCACCCAGATCGGTATAGATATTCCCCAGTTGATAGGACAAATTATCCAGCCGATATTTTTCCCGCGCGGCTTCGATTTTTTCGGCCTTAATATCCAATCCGATAAATTCGATTTCAGGTTTCAGCGCAGCCATGGCATAGGTCATGGCCCCATCGCCGCACCCGGCATCCACCACCCGTGCATGGGGGTCGAGCAATAAATGAGAAGTGATGAACCACGCCTTTTTAACAATGGATGCGGGGATATTCTTTAATAAAACGGCAATATCAACGGGTTGCACCTCTTTGGTGACGGCTTTTTTGGACGGCTTGGCCACGGCCACCTTACCAAAGGCAACTTTCTTGCGTCCCGCAGCGATCTTAGTTCCCTGATTAAGTGCTTGGGTAAGTGATGTTCGTTTTAAACTCGCCATATTGCGTTATGCCTGTTTTCCTAATATGTTCGGCTACCCTTGTGCTTAATCTGTCCCGATCTGCAGGACATATGCCACAATATTCACGGCGGCATATTGTCAGGATTCACAACCCGAACTCATGCCTGCATCAACGGTCACCGAACATTCAACAATATTGGTGGTGTCACATTATGGATGATTTCACAATTGAAAAGCAAGGGAAATAACAATAAATTTGATATTTTCCATAGAAAATTTAAAAACATTGTTGATTTCTGATAGAGATTTCTGCATTTTCGCTTATTATTTACGCCCATGCAACTTCCGCAAATCTACTTAAAAACTTAAGTTACAAAATCCTCCTAACTCACAACGTTGAATTTAAACCATGCAGACAAAATATGATATTTATTATTACTGGGATGATGTTCATGGCAAGGACTCTTTAAGTCCTTACCTGCAATTATGTATTAAAACATGGGAAAAAAATGCGCAGGCTGAAAATATCATAAAGGTTAATATTGATAATATTCACTCATACTCTCACGGTTTGCTTGACGCCCATAAATTAAGTAAATTCACGCCAGCTCAAAGATCGGATGCAGCAATGGTTTGTGTCATGATGAATCGCAGAGGTATTTTTATGGATATAGATAGCGTTATAATGCCTAATTTTAACGCCGATAAATATTTTTCCAAAACTGTACCTTCGTTATATGCCATTCCTAGATTAGCTTCGAAGGAACCATTATTAGCGTTTCTAGCGAACCCCAATTTAAATGACACATTTCTCGAAAACTGGCGCAATCAAACGATTAAATTAATTTCATATGAAT
The DNA here is from genome assembly GCA_016794305.1 of Alphaproteobacteria bacterium. GTDB lineage: Bacteria > Pseudomonadota > Alphaproteobacteria > Micavibrionales > Micavibrionaceae > UBA1573. The sequence continues at coordinate 28,640 of JAEUKN010000017.1, forward strand.
TAAACTCTCCGTACAGAAAGTTACGCCGACTTTTTAGAGAGGTAAAGGGTAAAAAAGTTCACGTTCCTTGGCATTACCTAGGTTCTAACATTATGAAAAATATGGCGAGTGTAGTGAATAATAACGTAAATACTATTGATGCATGTCAGACAGGATTCTGTCCCAACGTGAACAATGAATTTTATGGAGACGAAATGTATATGCGGTTTTGGTATAATGAGCATGACTACCACCCTGAAATTTTGCATAAAGATGGAATTGTGGCTTTACAAAACTCCTGGATGCCACAAAATATAAAATCTCTCCCGTCTGAAAAGTTTCTTGAAGGCGATTTACCAATAAACAAATTATTTCAATATGCATTATTGTGACTTTTGTTTCACATCATCCATTCTTTGTTAATCGGATTTTGTCATGATGGATCACGTAAATGGATTCTATTTAGTTACATATATATCTTATGCCCCGCTGTAAATTTCCCCAAGAAACCGCTTTACCTTCTGTTGAGGCTCCTGCAGATGAGTCTGCAGGTGAGTCTGTGGCTCCCGCCCCGTCATTTTCGCAACTGAAATCCGATTTTCTGGCGACGATCAGCCATGAAATGCGCACGCCGATGCAATCGGTTTTTGGATTTTTGGAATTGATGTTGTTGGAAAATCCAGAACCCAAACTGAAAAGTATGATCGACCGCGCGATGATTTCGGCGTCCGGCGTGCTCGAAATGCTCGATGATATTTTGGATGTCGCCAAAATTGATGCCGATAAAATGGTGTTGGATGAATTTGAGGTGCCGGTGCGCACCCTCGTGCGCGGTGTGGTGGAGGCATTGCAGCCGCGATTGCAGGATAAAAACATTATTTTGGGCGATGAGATTGCGGAAAACGTGCCCAAGTTGCTGCTGGGTGATCCGAAACGATTGCGCCAGATTTTGATTAACCTCACCGGCAACGCCATTAAATTCACCCCGCAGGGCCATATCACCATTCGCGTCACGCGCGGTGCGAATGATGAAGGGCCCTATTTGAAATTTGAAGTGATAGATACGGGTATCGGTCTTTCAGTTGAATCGCAAAAGAAACTGTTTCAACCCTTTACCCAGGCAGACCAGTCCACCTCGCGCACCTATGGCGGCACAGGACTTGGGCTGTCGATTTCCTCAAAACTTGTGCAATTGATGAAGGGCGAAATTGGGGTCGAGAGCATGCTGGACCATGGTTCAAATTTCTGGTTTCGCATTCCGCTTCATGAAGTTGTGGAGGACAGCGAACACATGGCGCGTGCGCAGGACGCAGCCAACGCGCCGCTTCCGGATCTCACGGGGTTGTCCATTCTTTCAATAGAAAACCACCAACGCGCCGCGCGTGAAATTGCCTCGACCTTACAATCTTTGGGCGCAAAGGTTGAAACCACACCAAGTTTGTTAGAGGCGCGCGCGATGATCAATTACCGCCCGTTTGACGCCGTGATGAGTGAGCAAGATTTGGATGACGGCCGGGGGATTGATTTTATTCGTGAACTGGCCGAGAACAACACCAACACGGGGCTGATGATTTACACCGCCAGTATTGATGCGACCCTGCGCCAAAGCCTGAAAACCCTGGGGGCGGCCTATCTTGAAAAACCGGCGAGCCGCCGCGGCCTTGCCATGGCGGTGGCACAAACCGTCACCCGCCCGGCCATGAGTGACCCCACCCCGCACCCGCAAAAGATTTTGATTGTGGAGGATAATCTCTCGGTGATCGAAATTTTGAAACGCCAGATGGAGGTGTTGGGCGTTACGGCGGATTTTGCGGGCAATGGTGAGGAAGCCTTGATAGCCTTGAATCAGTGTGACTACCACCTCATTCTCACCGATTTGCATATGCCCAAAATGGATGGGTATGGCTTGATTCGTGAAATTCGTGCCCAAGAGAAAGCCCAAGAGAAGACACAAGAGAAGGAGGGGAACGATCAACCCCCACCACACCAAACGGTGATCCTGCTGACGGCGGATTTACAACTTTCAAATTACCGCGCCTATATGCCGTTGGGGTTTGATGAATGTGTGATCAAACCGGTGACATTGGGAACAATGCGGCAATTATTTTTGCGACGCGGAGTGGCCATAGCCGGGATGCGCGGCGCACATGACATGGGGGCGGGGCATGGCCTTAAGGCAACCGGCAAAACCGCCGCCAAAGCCAATGACCTGCGCCCCACAGCGCAACAGGAAATTTTTGATAAAATTGATTTCACCAATCAGGATGATGTCGCGTTTGACGGCGACCAGAAAATTGGGAATATGGCAGAAAATTCGGCAATAAATATGGCGATATTGGCCGAACAGATGGGACCGTTGGACGAAGGGGCGCTTGATATCCTCGCGCGTTTTCCGCACATGATGCAACCGATATTGGATCAAATGAATGTGGCGGCAAAAGCCAAAAATTGGACTGAACTCACGCATTTGGCACACTCGCTTAAGGGCGCGGCGCGGTCGGCGGGTGCGATGATTTTGGGCGATATCGCGGCGGAGATTCAACAAACGGCGGATTTATTGGCAAAGCCCACCCCAGAATCTATTGCCGCCCTCAAATCACACGACCTCCCCGCTCACTTGTTTTCCATACTGGACCGCGAATTCACCCGTGTTAAAATCGCCATCGTGCATTTAAGCGATGGGGTTAGCGAATTGCCATAGCGGGCTGTTGTGGTAACATATGCCGCGCTGCAGAGGCAAGGCCTCTTGAAATTCGATTAAAAGCCTCTACAAATTTATTTCCATTTTGTAAAAATTCACCTACTGTGCTTCTTAATTCTGGGCCGCCCATGGGTTGGTTGGACGTTACCAACGCCGGTGGAATTCCCGTGTCGGGCGGATAATTAATTCTTACGGCCTGCTCGGTCTCAAGTTTAGCCGGTAGCGGACTGCAAACATTATCAGGATTAGTGATTCCATCCACCCCTGTCGCGGCGGAAACATTACATTCGGCGATAACTTTTGGCTCGGCAAGCGGCGCAGCAGACGGCGGC